>DASSZD010000102.1:0-50898 GCA_035702985.1 Acidimicrobiales bacterium | reverse complement strand
CTCGGTGGTCTCCATGACCCACCGCTACGGCGGGGTGGTCATCGCGGAGTGCGTGGAGACGGCCGAACAGGCCTCCAGCGCCGCCGAGCTCGGTGTCGACCTCGGTCAGGGATGGCTGTTCGGGGCGCCGGAGGACCGCCGACCCTGATCCCGGCCGGTCCTACGGGGCCGGCGGGGCGGTCGCTCCGTAGGCGACGTTGAAGCCGGTGGAGTCCAGGTTCGACGGGGTGGAGGTCTGTGCTCCCGTGTAGGGGTCCACCAGGAGGAGATTGTCGACGCCCGACACGGTCTGGGAGCTCTGGAGGTTGGTGAAGAGGACATCCGGGGAATAGGGGGCCATGGACGTCTGGGTGGCCTGCCCGGTGGACCCGATGGTGGTCGGGGCCTCGACGATCCATTCTGCGGAGTCGGTCGGCCCGCTGTAGGTCTGATCGGTTGTGAACGACTGGCTGTGGGTGTCGTCTGT
Organism: Acidimicrobiales bacterium; assembly: GCA_035702985.1. Classification (GTDB taxonomy): domain Bacteria; phylum Actinomycetota; class Acidimicrobiia; order Acidimicrobiales; family Palsa-688; genus JAKAXG01. Next base: position 50,432 of record DASSZD010000102.1, on the reverse strand, counting down.
GACGGTGATCTGCCACTGGAGCCCCGAGACCCGATTGATGTCGACGGTCACCTGGTCACCGGGGCTGACGGTCATGGTCGAGATCGGTGTCTCGGCCGCAGGCAGGATCTCCCACCACGGAGTGACGGTGAACGACTGCGTACCGCCCTGGGTGGGGTCCAGTTCGATGCCGGCCTGGATCAGGTCGTTGGTGCCGTTGACGAAGCCGTCGATCCCGACCCACTCCGCCATTGCCTCTCCCGGTTGCGTGGGGCTGGTGAGACTAGGGACGTTGAACGTGCCGTGGACCCCGGTGAAGGGCCCGCCCGTCATCACGTACCCGGACCAGTTCGACGACAGGTAGGTCGACGTGGGAGCCACGAGCAAGGAATATGAGGCGGTGGCGACGGAGCCGGCGGAGTCCCGGACCTGGACGGTGAAGTCGAACGTGCCGGTGCTGGAGGGCGTCCCCGAGATGCCACCGGCGGTGGAGAGGGTGAGGCCGGTTGGAAGCGCGCCCGACACCAGGCTCCACGTGTAGGCGGGGATCCCGCCCGTCGCCGACAGCGACGCCTGATAGGGCTGGAACGCGTCGCCCACAGACAGGGCCGTTGTGGTGATTCCGAGCGCGGTCGCCGGGCGGGGGTTCACCTGCACGGTGACGGAGGCGGTGGTGCTCTGCGTCGGGGCGCCGGAATCGGCCACGGTCACATTGAACGTGTACGTGCCCTGCTGGGTCGGGGTGCCCGACAGGGCACCGCCGGCGAGCGTGAGGCCGGGCGGGAGCGTTCCGGACGAGGTCCAGATGTAGGGCGCCGACCCGCCCGAGGCGCCGAACAGGGCGCTGTAGGCGCTGCCCACCTGGGCGGTGGGGATGGCCGGCACGGACATGGTGAGCGTGGAGGGGACGTAGGTCCCGGGCCCGAACGGGAAGACCTGGCCGGCGCTGTCCAGCACGTAGTAGCCGTCGTTGGCGGGCACGGGCGACAGGTCCACGATCGGGGAGGGCGGTGGGCTGGCGCCCAGCGACCCGTAGAACTGGGAGTCGCCGAAGTTGAACACCCCGCCGTCGGAGGCCACCAGCGTGTAACCCCGGCCGTCGGGGGTGCCCGACACGCCGATCACCGGCTTGTTGAGACGGGTCCCGCCCATCGAGCCGTAGAACCCGTCGTTGGTGAACGTGAACACCCCGCCGTCGGCGGCCACCAGCCAGTAGCCGGCCCCGCCCGGGGCCACCGCCATACCGTCGACCGGTTGGTTGAGATGCCGGCCGCCCATGGACCCGCTGAACTGGGCGTCGCCGTAGGAGAAGATCCCGCCGTCGGAAGCGTCGAGCCAGTAGCCGCGCCCGTCCTGGGTGACCGAAATGCCGAGGATGGCGCCGTTGAGATGGAGGTTGTTCGCACCGCCGTAGTAGACGGCGTCTCCGAATGAATAGACCGCCCCGTCCGCCCCGACGAGCCAGTATCCCCGGCCGTCAGTGGTGGCGGTTATCCCGACGATGTGGGCCGAGGCGTTGTAGATGCCGCCGTAGTACTGCGCCGACCCGTAGGAGCTGACCTGCCCGTAGCTGTTGGCCACCCAGTAGCCCGGGCAGCCTCCGATGTTGACCGCTGCCACCCCCACCGCGGAGGGAAGCCTGGTGGGTGAGAAGCTCGGGCAGTGCAGCACCGACGCCGCCTGCACCGCCGATGCGGCCGTCCTGACGGGCGGCGGAGCGGCGTCTGCCCGGCCGGGGCTGACGGCGACCGCTCCGACGGCGGCCAGCAGCACCGCTGCGACCAGCGACATCAGTCGATTCGAGCTGGTGGGGTGTCTCACGGGATGTGGCAAGTGGCTGCGATCGAGGCTGCTAGCGAATTGGAAGTGAAGCCCATCCAGGACCGCCCGGACCCAACGTTTGCCCAGATGACCGCCAGATGACCGTGGACATACCGACATTTATGGTCGGCTCAGAGAGCGGCGAACTTGAGCCCGTTCGCTGCGGTTTCGGACAAGCCGGCACAAGACACCGGCCGAGGCGGACGACGGGTGCGGTGGGTTGGCGGAGCAGCGGCTGCTGCCGGTCCTTGGCTGGGGAACCGTAGGTTCAGGCGGGCGCCGATCCGTAGTCTCCAGCACCTCCGGCCAGACCCCCAGCCCCGGTAGACGCAGTGCCCAACACCAGCATCGGGTCCGATGCGGGCTCTGTCGGTATGACCGCGGGAGGCTGGGATGGGAGGCGGTGTGGAAATCCCCAGGGATATCCACGGCAAATACCCAGGGCTGTCCACTGGAGATCCAGCGCTGGTGTGCTTGGATCTTCTGCGGCCGGTTACTGCCCCGTCCGGCCACAGAGCACGACCGCTCGGGACCCGGACCCTGTCCCCACATCCTGCGGCGTTCCTGCTGAAGCGCCCCCCGGCCGCGCGCCGGGGGGCGCTTTCCATCTGGCCACGCCGCCCTTCCCGCATCTTGCGGGACTCTCCTCCTTGTCCGGGTCGCCGACGATGCCGTTCGAGGACTGTGTGACGGTGAGTCGGCCTGTAGGCGGGATTCTGTCGGTCCGCTCCCGGGGGAGAGGACCGGGTGGCCATCCATCTGAGCGGTCCACCTGGGGACATCGGCCGGGCCGGCCGTCCCACGTTTGACCTTGCTCCGGGTGGGGTTTACATAGCCGCCCGGGTCACCCCGGGCGCTGGTGCGCTCTTACCGCACCGTTGCACCCTTACCTGTGAAGGCCCCGGAAAAAGGGGCCGACCATCGGCGGTCTGCTTTCTGTTGCACTGTCCTTCGAGTCACCTCGACTGGCCGTTAGCCAGCACCCTGCCCTGCGGAGTCCCGACCTTCCTCGACCGGGTCGGAGCCCGGCCGCGACCACCCGACCGACTCACCGTCACCCCCATTGTGCCAGACGCCGGGCAACCTGCCGGCGCTCCCGGGCTCAGACCGCCTGCAGGTCGGAGACCACCCACTCGGTCTCGGTCTTGCTGGCCTCGGAGATGGGCTTGAGGCAGTCCGGTACCGGCAGGGTGCGCCCGGGCCGGGCGGTGGCCTCCCACGCCCCGTCAACGGTTTCCAGCCGGTAGCGGCCGCCGCCGTCGGCCGAGGCCTCCCCGGTGGCGAACCCCCGGCGGGGCCGGTCCAGCAGGTCCCAGCCGGTCTCGGCCAGCACAGCCCGCTCCAGGGCCTGCACCGGCGCCGGACCGAGACCGGAGCAGCCCCGGTAGTGGCCGGCCACCCGGTCGAAAGGCACCGAGCGCTCCAGCACCCGGTAGACCAGCTCGCTGTCGGCGTAGGCCCACATGGTCCCCTGGGGCAGCAGCAGGAACGTGGGCGCGAAGCGGTGGCCGCCGGTGTGGCTGGTGCGGCGCAGCCGCACCCCGGCCGGGAGGCGGCCGGTCCCGGCCAGGTTGCCGTACAGCTCGGTGCCCATCGACCCGCAGCAGACGTCGCGCCGGCCGTGGGTGCACACGAGCAGGTCCGTGACCGCCGGCGCCGGGTCCGCATCCGGGGCGTCCGCCTGCGCCAGCAGCTGCTCCAGGCCCGAGGCCAGGTCGGGCCGGGCGGCCGCTTCCGTGCGCCGGTACCCGCAGAACCATCCCGCTCCGCCGTCCCCGACCGGAGCGTGCAGCACCACCCGGCCGCCGTCCCCGCCCGGGTCCGGGACCACGGCCTGGATCCGGTAGCGGCGCCCGTCGACCAGGCGCCCGACCGGTTCCAGCTGGTCCATCTGGCCCACGTCCCGGGGCCAGGGGAGGGGCACGTCGGCCAGCACGAACCCCCGGTAGTACCCGGCCGTGCCCACCGGGTCGACGTCCTGGCCGCGGGTCCAGGCGCTGCAGCGGAGCGCCGGGGCGCCGGTGACGGTCACCCGGTCGGGGCCGCCCGGCGGCGGGGCGAGCGGCGGACGAGGATCAGGGCCAGGAACCCGGAGGCCACCATGAGCGCCCCGGCCAGGGTCAGGACCGTGTCCAGGCCCGAGGAGAACGAGGTCTCGGCCGCGGTCAGCACCTCGTTGACGATCTTGGCGATGGGCCCGGTCGTGGGCAGGCTGCCGGTGTTGGTGGAGCCGGTGGTGACGGCGATTATCACCGTGTTGCGCAGCGAGGCCGGCAGGCCGGGGATCTGGGCCAGCCGGTGCAGCAGGTCGGTGGTCAGCTGGCCGTTGATGATGGCGCCCAGCACGGTGACGCCGGTGACCGCACCCAGCTCCCGGGCGGTGTTGACCGCCGAGGCGGCCATCCCGGAACGCTCGGCCGGCACGGTGGTCAGCACCGCCGCGGTGGCGGCGACCATCAGCACGCCCAGCCCGGCCCCGACGATGGCCAGGCTCCAGCCGAACAACCCGATATCGGAGTGGGGGGTTATCAGCGCGTCGGTGACGAGGATCCCGAACCCGGCGGTGAAGCCACCCGCCGCCATGGGGATGCCGGGACCGGACCGGGCGATCCAGCGGCCGCTCAGCGCCGACGCCCCGATGAGGGCCACCGCCATGGGCGCGAAGTCGGCCACCAGGTCGAACGACGAGGCGTTGCCGATGAGCTGCACGAAGAGGGGGATGAAGAAGAACACCGCGAACGTGGCGAAGAACCCGGTGAACGCCACGATCATCCCGGCCGTGAACGGCCCCTTCCGGAAGAACCGCAGGTCCAGCACCGGTTCCTCGGCCCGGCGCTCCTGGCGGAGGAAGGCGACCAGCGCCACCACCGAAGCGGCGTACAGCACGATGATCCACCACCGGCCGTAGCCCTCGGTCTCGCCGAAGATGGTGGCGAAGGTGGCGGCGGTCACCGCCACCGCGGCCCAGAAGAACCCGCCCAGGTCCAGCCGCTGGCGCCGGGGGGTTATGAACTCGGGCAGGACCGCCCGCACGCCGATCACCGCCAGCACCCCGGCGGCCACGTTGAACGCGAACACCCCCCGCCACGACCACACCCCGACCAGCAACCCGCCGATGATGGGTCCGGCGGCCAGGGCCAGGCCGGAGATGGCGGACCACACCCCGAGCGCCTGGGCCCGGTCGGCCCGGTCGGGGTACAGCTGGCGGATCATGGACAGGGTGCCCGGCTCCGACGCCGCCGCCCCGACCCCCATGACCACCCGGGCCCCGATCAGCATGCCGCTGCTGGTGGCGAACACCCCCAGCAGGGAGCCGGCGGTGAAGACCACCAGGCCGGCGACCATGACCCGGCGCCGGCCGAAGTGGTCGCCCAGGGTCCCGAAGGTCAGCATCAGGGCCGCGAAGGTCAGGGCATAGGCGCTCACCACCCACTGCAGGGCGGTGATGCCGGCGTGCAGGTCGGTCTGGACGCTGGTGAGCGCCACCGCCACGATCGTGTTGTCCAGGAACGTGACGAACAGAACGGCTGTGACCACCGCCAGCGACAGGCGGGGGCGGCTGGTGGCCGTCTGGTTCGTGTCGGTCTGGAGCACCGGTAGCCAAACTACCCACCCTCCCGGCGGCCGCGGGTGAACCCTCCGAGGCGATTGGGGGCGGGCCGGTGCCGCCCCTACACTCCGGCCGGTGCGCAGCCGACGGGCAGACCGGATCCTCCTCGGCCTGCTCGGCGCCGTCAGCTACCTACCGCTGTTCCTGAGCCGGCCCGGCATGGTGGCGGCCGACACCAAGCAGTACCTGTACCTCGACCCGGGCCGCCTGACCGCCGGGGCGGCGTCCATGTGGGACCCCAACACCGGGCTGGGAACCGTCACCCACCAGAACATCGGCTACCTGCTGCCGATGGGGCCGTACTACAGCCTGATCGGCTGGTTGGGCGTACCCATGTGGGTCGGCCAGCGGATCTGGATGGGCAGCCTGATGCTGGCCGCCGGGACGGGGGTGGCCTACTGCGCCCGCAAGCTGGGCCTGGAGGGCCCGGGCCGGGCGGTGGCGGCCCTGGCCTACACCCTGAGCCCGTACATCCTGGACTACCTGGACCGCATCTCGGCCATCCTGATGCCCTGGGCGGCGCTGGGCTGGTTGATCGGCCTGACCGTGGCGGCGGCCCGGACCGGGCGCCGCCGCTACCCGGCCCTGTTCGCTCTGGTGGTGGCGGTGGTGGGTGGGGTCAACGCCACGTCCATCCTGCTGGTGCTGGTCGCCCCGGCGGTGTGGCTGGCCCACGCCGCCTGGGTCAGCCGGGAGATCACCGGCCGGCGAGCCGTGAGGACGGTGCTGACGCTGGCGGCCCTGTCGCTGCTGGTCTCGTTGTGGTGGGCGGCCGGGCTGTGGGCCGAGGGCAGATACGGGATCAACATCCTGAGGGTGACCGAGACGGTGCCGACCGTCTCCCGGTCCTCGTCCGCATCGGAGGTGCTGCGGGGCCTGGGCTACTGGTACTTCTACGGTTGGGACAAAGTTCAGCCCTGGACCCTCCAGGCCGTCCCCTACACCCAGTCGCCGTGGCTGCTGGCCGTCAGCTTCCTGCTACCCGGGATTGCAGTGCTGCTCGGGCTCGTGGCGCGCTGGACCTACCGCAGCTTCTGCCTGGCGCTGATCGGGGTGGGGACGGCGGTGGCGGTGGGGGCCTTCCCCTTCACCGACCCGTCGCTGTTCGGGGCGGTCATCAAGGGGGCGTCGGCCGGGTCCACCCTGGCCCTGGCCATGCGCTCGGTGGACCGGATCGTGCCGCTGGTGGTCCTGGGCCTGGCCCTGCTGATGGGGTCGGGGCTCACCGGTCTGAGGCTGCGCCGGCCGGGCTGGGGGCTGGCGGCGGCCGGGCTGTGCTCCGGGCTGGTGGCGGCCAACCTGCCGGCCCTGTGGACCGGGGGGCTCATCGCCGCCAACCTGTCCCGCCCGTCCCGGCTGCCCACCTACTGGACGGCGGCCGCCTCCTACCTGAACTCGCTGGGATCGTCCACCCGGGTCCTCGGCCTGCCCGGCGAGGATTTCGGCGCCTACAGCTGGGGGGTCACGCAGGACCCGGTACCCCCGGGGCTGCTCGACCGGTCCTACGTGTCGCGCCAGGTGGTACCGGCCGGCAGCCCGGCGTCGGCCAACCTGCTCCAGGCCCTGGACGAGCCGATACAGGAGGGGACCTTCGACCCGGCCGCCCTGGCGCCGGTGGCCCGGCTGATGAGCGTGGGCCAGATACTTCTGCAGTCGGACCTCCAGTACGAGCGCTACCACCTGCCGCTGCCGCAGGTGCTCTACCGGGAGCTGGTACCCCCGCCGGCCGGGATCAGCGGCCCCCGGGCGTTCGGCGCCCCCGACCCGGCCCCGGTGATCCGCTACCCGCTCGACAGCGAGGCCCGCCTGGGCATTCCCACCGGCACCCCGCAGCCGCCCGCCCTGGCCGTGTTCAACGTGTCCGATCCCCGACCGCTGGTACGGGCCGAGGACGCCGGTGCCCCGCTGGTGATCGCGGGCGACGGAGCCGGGGTGGTCGAGGCGGCCGGGGCCGGCCTGCTGGCCGGCAACCCCACCATCCTCTACGCCGCCACCAGGCAGTCGGTGCCGGCCGGCGCCACCCTGGTGGTGACCGACACCAACCCGCTGGCCAACTACAGGTGGGGGAGCCTGAGGGACAACGTGGGCCAGGTGCAGCAGCCGGGCGCCCCCGGACTGTCCCCCAGCCCGTCCGACTACACCCTGCCGGTCTTCCCCGGCCAGACCCCGGCCGACCAGACCGTCCTTCAGGTCAGCGGCCTGAAGTCGGTGCAGGCGTCTACCTACGGCGACTCGCTCACCTTCACCCCGGAGAACGCCCCGCTCAACGCCTTCGACGGTGACCCGCACACGGCGTGGACCTTCGGCGCCCACGCCTCGGTGACCGGCGTGCGTATCCAGGCCGGGCTGCTCCACCCGGTCACCGCCGACCACGTGGTCCTCACCCAGGCGGTGTTCCGCGGGCAGGTGAAGCGTCACATCACCTCCGTGACCCTGCTGTTCGACGGCGGGAAGCCGGTGACGGTCCCGCTCACGGCCGCCTCGCTCACCCCTGCCGGTCAAACTGTCAGTTTTCCGGCCAGAACTTTTTCCAGGTTCGAACTGGTGGTGGACGGGGCGACCGGAGGCGCCGACAAGCGCTTCGACGGGCTGCCCCCGGTCGGGTTCTCGTCCATCACCATCCCCGGCGTGCCCGCCGCCCACGGATCCTTGCGCCTGCCCACCGATCTGCTGGCCGCTACCGGGGCGGCGTCGCAGCAGCACCCCCTCGACATCCTCATGCAGCGCAGCCGGGCGCCGGAACAGCCCCGCCACGATCCCGAACCGGCCATGAGCCGGACCTTCTCCCTGCCCACCGCCCGCACCTTCTCGGTGGCCGGCACCGCCGAGATCAACGCCGGCGACTCCGACTACCTCATCAACCAGCTGGTCGGCCTGACACCGCAGGGACCGGTGCCGGCGGCCGCCCCGGCGCCCTCGCCCGGCCCGGCCACGATCGTGGCCGCCAACTCCTCCACCCGCCTCGACGGGGACCGCAACGCCCGGGCCAACCAGGCGGTGGACGGCAACCCGGCCACGGCCTGGGTGGCTGAGACCGGCCCCCAGGCGGGGGAGTGGCTGCGGGTGTGGACGGACAAGCCCATCAGCTTCGACCATCTGGACCTGAGGGTGGTCAACGACGGCCGCCACTCCCTGCCGTCGCGCATCACCATCTCGACCGGCTCCGGCACCCGCACCGTGGACGTGCCGGTCCCCCCGGTGGGTACGGGCCGGCCGCAGGGTTCCACCAGCCTGGTACCGGTCAGCTTCCCGGCCCTCAGCGGCCGGTCCGTCCAGGTCACCGTGGACGCCGTCCACCAGGTCCGGGTCCCGGACTACTTCTCGACCTTCGCCGGCCTCACCGACGAGCTGCCGGTCGGCATCGCCGAGCTGGGCCTGCCGGGGGTGGTCCAGCCGGCCGCCCCGCCGGGCGTCCCGGCCGTGTGCAGCCCCGGGCTGCTGCAGATCGACGGCCGGCCGATCGATGTCGAGGTCACCGGCTCCACCAGCGCCGCCCTGGCCGGCAGCCAGATAGCGCTGCGGCCGTGCGGCAACTCCGCCAACGGGGTGGCCCTCGGGCCGGGAACGCACACCGTGCAGACCAGCCCCCGCCTGCCACTCGGCTGGAGCATCGACCAGCTCCGGCTCGAGTCGCAAGCAGGGGGTGCCCCCACCACTCCGACTGCTGTCACCACGGCTGCCGTTGACCGGCCGGCGCCGGCGACGGTGCGGGTGGACGGCCAGAACCGGACCGGCATGACCGTGACCGTCGACCGTGACGGGCGGCCCATGTGGCTGGTGCTCGGGCAGAGCTTCAACGCCGGGTGGTCGGCCACCACCGCCGGGGGTCGGAGCCTCGGCGCCGCGCACCTGGTCGACGGTTTCGCCAACGGCTGGTACCTGCCGGCCGGGCCCCCCGGGCCGCTCGTGGTCCACCTGCGCTGGACGCCCCAGACCCTGGTGTGGGCCGCCCTGGGGGTGTCGGGGGCGGCGGTGGTCGGCTGCCTGCTCGCCGTGGCCGTACCCGAGACCGTGGCCCTGCGCCGCCGGCGCCGGCCCGGCCCGGACGGCGGGGCCCGTCCCGGGGCCCGGCTACCCGTGGCGGCCGACCTGGGACCACAGCCGGCGTCACTGGCCGCCCTGCTGGCCCTGCCGTCCGGGCCGGGGGCGGGCGCCCGGCCGGTCGCCAGCCGGCTTGTGGTGGCGGCGGCCGCCTGGGGCCTGCTCACCGCCTTCTTCACCCGGCCCTCCATCGGTGCGGTGGCGGCCGCCGCGGCGCTGGCCGCCGGTTGGTGGCGACCCGGGCGGGCGGTATGCCGCATCGCGGCGGTGGTGGCCCTCCTGGCCCTGGCCGGCTACGCGGTGGAACAGCAGGTCGCCTACCGCTACTGGCCCACCATCGACTGGCCGGCCGATCTGAGCTCGGCCAACGACCTGGCCTGGCTGGGGCTGGCCCTTCTGGGCTCCGACCTGGTGGGTGCCGCGGCCCGGCTGCGGGCCGGCGGCCGGTCTACTCTGGCCACCGCATGGAGGCGACACGGTGACGGTGGTCGTCCTGGCCGCCGCTTCGGCGGTGGCCGGGGGCCACGAGCTTCTCGGGGCGGCGGTGGCGGCCGGCTCGGCGCTTCTATACGACGCCGGCTACGTGCTCGAGAAGCAGGCGCTGGCCACGCTGCCCCCGATACGCCTCCACCCGGCTGACCTGCTGCGCACCGCCGCCCGCTCGCCTCGGTGGCTGGCCGGCTTCGTGGCCATGCTGGCCGGGCTGGTCCTCCAGGTGGTGGCCCTGACCCTGGCCCCGGTCGCGGTCGTGCAGCCCATCCTGGCCGGAGGCCTGATCGCCCTGGCGGCCGTCGGGCCCCAGGTCCTGGGCGAGCGCCTCACCGGCCGGCAGAAGGCCGCCCTGGTGCTGGTTCTGGCCGCGGTGGTGGCGGTCGGCCTGTCCGCCCGCGGCGCCGACCGGATGGCGCACACGGTGCCGGCGCTGCGCTTCTCGGCGTTGACCGCGGTCATAGGCGGACTGGCCGGACTGGCCGTGCTGACCGCTACCCGCAGTGCCCCGGCCAGGCGGGCCGGCCCGGCCCTGGCCGGTCTGGTCGCCATCGCCGCCGGCGCCGGGCTCCTCTACGGGATGGGGGCGGTGGCCGAGAAGGCGGTAGCCACCCGGCTGGTCGACCGGGGGGTGGTGGCCGGTGCGGTGTCTTCTCTCGGCACGGCCTTCCCGTGGCTGTTCCTCGTCGTCACCCTGTGCGGCATGCTGGTGTTCCAGGTGGGCCTGCAGGCCCATCCGGCCAGCCTCATGGCCTCGTTGACCAACGTCGTGTCGACGGCGTGCGCGCTGGCCGGAGCGGCCGTGGTGTTCGGCGAGCCGCTGCTCCCGGCCGGCTGGTGGGCGGCCCCCCGGCTGGTGGGCTTCGCCGCCGTGGCGGCGGCGGTGGCCATCCTGTCGGTGGAGACCCCGGCCGGGGCCGATCCCGATCGGGCGGGGGGCGGGATGGAACCCGGGGCGGGGGCCGACCTCGGCCGGCCGGACCCCGCCGTCACCCCGTGACCCGACGGGCGTGGCGGCTGACGGTCGGCGCAGCCGTGCTGGTCGGCCTGGCCGTCCGGATCGGGTCGGTGCTGGGCCGACCCCACCTGGCCCCGGCCGGCGACGCCTACCAGTATCTGGGCCAGGCGAACCTGCTGGCCGAGGGGAAGGGCTGGATCGAGCCGCTGATCTACACCCACACCGGGGTGGCCACCGAGACGGCCAAGCTGCCGCCGCTGTACACCATGCTGCTGGCCGTGTGCTCGGTGGTGGGGTTCAAGTCCTTCTTCGCCCACCGGATCTGGTCGGCCGTGCTCAGCGCCGCCGGGGTAGGGCTGGGCGCGGTGGTGGGCCGGGACGTGGCCGGGCCGGCGGTGGGGGTGGTGGCGGCGTTCGGGATGGCCCTGTACCCGAACGTGTGGATCAGCGCCGGTATGGGCATGTCGGAGACCATCTCCCCGGTGGTGGTTCTGGTCGTGCTGTGGGCCGCCTACCGGATGTGGCGGGGGCCTACGGTGGGGCGGGCGGCGCTGTTGGGCCTGGCCGTGGGGCTGGCCGCCCTGGCCCGCGACGAGCTGGCCGTGCTGGGGGTGCTGATCCTGGTGCCGCTGGCCGTGGGGGAGCGGGGCCGGCCCTGGCGGACCCGGTTGAGACTGCTGGCGGCGGGGGCGGCGATGGGGGTCCTGGTGGTCGGCCCCTGGGTGGCGTTCAACACCGTCCGGTTCTCCCGGCCGGTGCTCATCACCGACAGTTTCGGGGTGACCCTGGCCGTGGCCAACTGCGACCAGGCCTGGAACGGTCCGTTCGCCGGCTACTGGTGGATGCCCTGCGCCCAGGCCGCGGTAGCGGGGGTGCCCGGCGACGAGCCGGCTGTGGGGGCGGTGGCCACCCGCCGGGCGCTGGACTACGTGGGCAGCCACCTCGGGGACCTGCCCCGGGTGGAGATGGACCGGCTGGGGCGCACCTTCGGCCTGTACCGGCCGTTCCAGCAGATCAACCTGGACGTCCACATCGAGAGCCGGCCCCGCCTGTGGGCGTGGGTGGGGCTGTGGTCCTACTACGGGCTGGCCGCCCTGGCCCCGTTCGGGGCGTGGGCGCTGAAGCGGAGGGGGGTGCCCCTTTTTCCGATGGTGGCGATCCTCGTCGACGTCGGGTTGGCGTCCCTGGTGGCCCTGGGCCAGACCCGGTTCCGGGCCCCCCTGGAACCGGTGCTGGTCCTGCTCGCCGCCACCGCCGTGTGCGCTGCCGCGGGCCGGCTCAGGAACCCCCGGACCGGGGCCGCCCGCCGGCCAGGATCCGCAGGGTGTCGAGAGCCGTCCGGTCCCACGTCAGCCGGGCAGCCCGCCGGAGCGCCGCCTTCTGCATCCGTCGCCTGAGCACCTCGTCGCGCAGGAGGGCGTCGATCCGGCTCTCCATCTCGGCCCCGGGCTGGGCCAGGAAACCGGTGACCCCGTCGTCGACGGCGTCGATGTGCCCGGCGATGGGGCTGACCACCGCCGGGGTGGCGCACGCCGCGGCCTCGGTGATGGTGAGACCCCAGCCCTCGAAAGCCGACGTGGAGGCCACCACCCAGGCCCGCTGGTACAGGTCGATCAGCCGGTCGTCGCCGACCCGGCCGGGCAGGCTCAGCCAGCCGGCCGCCCCGTGGGCGGCGATGCGGGCCTCCAGCCCGGCGCGGGCGGTACCCTCCCCGGCGATCACCGCCCGCAGGCGGGGATGGCGCCGGCGCAGGGCGACCAGCGTGTCGACCAGCAGGTCGAAGCGTTTGTAGGTGACCAGCCGTCCCACCGCCACCACCAGCGGGTCCGGGTCCCGCTCGAGGCCGGGTCGGAACACCTCGTCCACGCCCGGCGGCACCACGCTGACCATCTCCGGGCGCAGCCCCAGAACGTCCAGGATGGCCCGGCGCGACGACCTCGACAGGGTGACCACCGGGGTGTTGCGGTAGACGGGCGGGGCCACCCGGCCCTCCAGGAAGCGGCCCACGGCGGCCAGCCGGCGGGGCATCACCAGGTCCCACATCCCGTCGTGGACGTGGTGCAGGAACACCAGGCGGGGCCGGCCCGACCAGACCGGCGAGAAGAACGGCATGCCGTTCCAGATCTCCACGGTGGCGTCGGCCGGCCCCCGCCGGGCCGGCCGGGCGGCCAGCCGGGACAGGCCGACGGCCGGGAAGATGCCGTAGCGGCCGGCGGGCCGCTCCAGCCGGTACCCGTCGAGGCGGTCCCGGCCGGGGGCGCCCGGCGCCCGAGACGCGGTCACGGTGACCTCGATACCGGCCGCCGCCCACCGCTCGGCGATGCGCGCCGCGTGCAGCTCGGAGCCACCCGCCTCGGGGTGGTGCAGGTCCCGCCAGGCGACCATGTCGATGCGCCGCAGGCCGGCGGCGGCCGCCACGTCGCCGATCTTGGCCTCCGCGCCTCCGGCCGGTCTAGGGGGGGCGGTCACCGCCGGGAGGGCGCAGGAGGCGTCGACGGGCACCGCTCGGCGGGGCGGCCCGGGCGGGGCGGTGAGCGCCGGCGGGCCCAGCTCCAGCCCGAAGCTCTCGTCGTTCATCTCGACGCCCCCAGGGCGGGCGCGGTGGCCCGGGCGGCTGGAGCCACGTCGCCGCCGGGAGGTGCCGGTGTCGCCGCGCCGGCGAGCGGCCCGGCCCGGCCGGCCGCCCGGCCGAGGCTGAGCACGGGACGCTCGACCAGCAGGTAGCTGAGGGTGGCGGTGGCGATGGCCAGGGCCGTCACCGCGGCGGCGAGGACCGGCCACGACACCTCGAACAGGCGGGCGCCGGTCCAGCGCAGCCACAGTTCGATCCAGGCCTCGTGCCACAGGTACACGCCGTAGGAGACCGCCCCGATCAGGGCCAGCGGTCGGAGGCGGAGCAGCCGGCGGGGCAGCCCGGAGTCCTGCGGGCCGAACACCGCCGGGGCCACCAGGAAGAAGGCGAACGCGCCGTACAGGGTCTGACGCAGCAGGCTGAGCCCCACCGGTGATGCGATGAGCGGGGCCACGGGCAGGCCGATGTTGGCCACCGCCGCGTAGGCCAGCGCCGCCGCCCCCCACGACAGCCACGGCAGGGCCGGGCTCTCCAGCCAGCGCGGCCGGCGGCGGGTGGCCCGCAGCCAGCTGCTGGTCACCGCCAGGAGCACGCCCAGGGCGAACTGGTCCAGGTAGCCGGGCAGCCAGTTCGGCATGCTCTCGGTGAGCTGGGTGTGGAACTGCAGCACCGGCACCCGCCAGGCGAAGCTGATGGCCACCAGGGCGGCCACGCCCAGCAGCTCCACCCGCAGCTGGGCGCCGGCACGGCGCTGCCCCGACCGGCGGCCGAGCAGGGCGGCCCAGAGCGGGATCATCAGGTAGAAGCTCATCTCCGTGCACAGCGACCAGGCCTGGGGGATGCCCGATATGACGAACGCCGGAATGTAGATCTGGGCGAACCCCAGGTAGACGAGAGGGGCGTACCAGGTGTGCACCACCTGGTCGGCGTGCAGGACGTAGGTGATCACGACGAACGCCAGCCAGTAGGCCGGGATGATCCGCTTGAGGCGGCGGATCCAGAACGACCGGACGGGGAGGGCCGGCCGGCCGCCGAAGTGGGCTACCGCGAACGGGCGGTACAGGAGGAAACCGGAGATGACGAAGAAGACCTCCACCCCGATCTCCAGCCGCGACGTGTACCGGCCCAGCTGGTGGTTGCCGCCCAGGCCGGCCACGAAGGTGGTGTGCACGCCGATGACCGCCAGCGCGGCGATGGCCCGCAGGCCGTCGAAGCCCGGGAAGTGCTCGCTCTGGCGGGCCCCGGCCACCTCACCGGCCGGGGCCCGATCTGTTTGCACCCTTGCTAACGAAATCACCTGCGCCGATACCCCTGCGTGCGAATCCGGGCAGCGTAATCGGGTGGGCGCCGGGACGGCAGGCCGGACCGACCAGCGGTCAGTCCCCGATCACCCGGGCGGTGGCCCGCCGGCCCGGGAGCTTGACCACCTCGACGGCCCCCGGCATCTGCTCCTTGATCTCGCTGTCGTGGGTGACCACCAGTACCTGCCGGAAGCGACCCTTGAGTCGCTCGAGGGCCAGCAGCATGCGGGCCTTGCGGTCCTCGTCCAGCGGCCCGAACACCTCGTCGAGCACCAGCAGGCCCACCGACCCGCCGGACTGGAAGTGGATGTGCTCGCTGATGGCCACCCGCAGTGCCAGGTTGGCCAGATCGATCTCCGATCCGGAGAAGCGGTCCAGGCCGTACAGCCGGCCGCCGTCGCTGATCTGCAACTGGTAGGTGTCGGGGTCGACGTCGATGCTCTCGTACTCGTGATCGGTGAGCTCCCCGAACAGGTCGGCGGCCTGGAGGGCCAGGCGGGGGCCGACCGACGACACCACCGTGTTCCGGAACTCCGACAGCAGGTCGGCGGCCCGGGAACGGTGCCGGGACTCCGATTCCAGGTCGGCGAGCTTGGCGTGCTGGGCCCGGCCGTCTTCCAGCCGGGCCGCGGCCGCCCGGGCCCGCTCGCGGTCCTGGGCGGCGGCGATGGCCGACCGCTGGGCGGCGGCCACCGCCGACTGGGCGGAAGCCACCGCCCGGTCCCGGTGGGCGGCGGCCGCGTCGAGGTCCTCCCTGCGGAAGCCCAGGGCCCTGACCTTGTCCCGCAGCGCCTCCACCCGCCCGGTGGCCGCCCCGCTCTGGTCCAGGCTGGCGGCCAGGGCCTTCTCCAGGCCGGGCCGGGCCTCCAGCCGGCCCCTGATCATCTGCGCCGCGGTAGCGGCGGCCTTCTCGGCCTCCACCGCGGTCCGGCCGGCGGCCACGGCGGCGGCCAGCGCCGCCGCGGTGGGAGGCTCCCCGGCGCCCCCGGGGGGACTGTCCAGCCAGCAGCCGGCCCCGGCGGCCACCGCATCCTGCCAGGCCCGGCCGGCCGCGTCCAAAGCGTCGCGGCGGCGCCGGTCGGCGTGCTCCCACTCCGACATGCGGGACCGGCTCTCGGCGGCCCGGCGGGACAGCTCGGAGGCGATGGCGGTGGCCTGCTCGGCGCTGGCCCGGAGCTCACCGGACCGCTCCGCCTGCTGACGGCACCGGCCCTCCGCCTCGTCCAGCTCGGACCGCCGGTGGGCCTGCACCGTCTCGAAGGCGTCGCCCAGTGCCTGGCCGCAGGTGGGGCACACCGCCTCGCCGGAAAGCGACCGGGTCTTGTCCAGCGCCTGGCGGGCCCGCTCCAGGTCCGTCTGGGCGGAGCGCAGCAGGGCGGCGGCGGCCGCCGCCTCCTCCCTCAGGGTGGCGGCGGCCTGCCCGGCCCGCTCCAGGGCGGCCTCGTCCACCGCCTCGGGCCGGGCCGGGACGGCCATGGCCTCGGCCGTCCGGGCCGCCGTGGCCGCCGCTCCCAGCAGCTCCAGGCGCCGCTCGTCATCGGCCAGCCCGGCCGCCTGCTGCTCGGTGCCGGCCAGCCGCAGCTGCAGGCCCTCCAGCTCGGCCAGCTCCTGGCGGTACCGGTCCACGGCCTGGGAGGCCAGGTCCATCTCCTGGCGGGCGGCCCGCCCCTCGAGCACCAGGGCGTCGTGCTCCTGGCGGCGCAGATCCTCGGCGCCGAAGGCGGCCACGGCGGCGTCGGCCCGCTGCCGGGCGGCGCCGGACGCCGCCTCCTCCTCGGCGGCGACCACCTCGGCGGCGTCGGCCCGGGCGGCGCTGTCGGCGGCGTCGGTCCGGAGCACCTCCAGGTCCGGGAGCATCCCCCGCAGCCGCTCGTGATCGGAGGCCATCTGGCGGGCGTCCTTGCGGGCGGTGTCCCGGGCCACGTCGAGGGGGGTGATGCCGAGCAGCTGGAGGACCAGCTTGCGCCGCTCGGCCGGGGACTGGTTGGAGAACGCCGCCAGCTGCTTCTGCTCGGTGAACACCGACGCCCGGAACGCCCCGTCGTCCATGCCCAGGACCGACTCGACGTAGCGCTCGGCGTCGCGGGTGCCGGTGGACATGAGCGCCCCGTCGCAGTGCGCCTCGACCGAGACGGTGGAGTTGATGCCCTTGAGCTTGCGCCGGACCAGGTAGAGGTGACCCTCGTGCTCGAACTCCACCTCGGTGACACAGTCGCCGCCCACCCCGGCCGAACGGATCAGCTCCTTGGTGGTGCGGGCCTTGCCCCACAGGGTGAACAGGATGGCCTCGAGCAGGGTCGACTTGCCCGCCCCGTTGGGCCCGTAGATGCCGACCAGGCCCGGGGGGAGCTCCAGGTCCAGCTCGTCCTCGTAGACCCGGAAGTTGCGCAGGTAGAGCCGCTTGATCAGCATGCCGGCCCCCCGGTGCCGGCGTCGCCGCCGGTGATGGCCCGGTCCAGGTACTCGTGGCCCAGGGTCCGCACCCGGTCCCGGTCCAGGCCGGTCAGGTCCTGCCCGGCCACGTAGCCGTCCCACTGGGCGCCGAGGCCGCTCACGGTGGGCAGCTCCGCCCGCAGCGCCCGGGAGACGAACGACGGCTCCAGCTTGAGGTGCAGCCCGGCGGCCGCCGCGTCGCGCACGGAGTGATGGTCCAGCAGCCGCCAGACGTCGGGGTCCACGCTGTCCACGTACACCCGGGCCACCGCCCCTTCCGGAACGGTGGCGGCCCTCTCCATGAGCCGCTCCTGCAGCTCGGCAGGGGTCAGCCCGAGGGCGTACACCGACTCCAGGGTCACCAGCGGGCGGCGCCCGGGGAGCGGCACGTGGCGGCATGCCCCGGTGTCGGTATCGAGCACCACGATGCCCTTCGGCTGGTCCGGGTCGTCGGCGAAGGTGAAGGAATCGGGGGCGCCGGCGTACCACATGGCCTCCGACACCCGGGCGAAGGTGTGGTAGTGGCCGAGCAGGACCAGGTCGGACTGCAGGAGACCGGCGTCCACCTCGATCTCGTTGATATCGGCGTAGCGGGGCTGCAGCTGGGTGATTCGCGGATGGGTGAGCAGCAGGTTGGTGACCCCGGGGGCACGCTGGCGGGCCGCCTCGGCCAGCCCGTCCAGGGCCGCCTCCACCGTCAGGGTCTGGGGTACGGCGTGGATAGCCAGGCCGGGCAGGTCGAAGCGCTCGTAGCCCATCCGGTGGGCGAAGTGCATCTCCGGGAAGGTGTCGGCCAGCGCCGAGTACGGGCTGCCCTTGCCCGGCAGGCGGGGCGTGTCGTGGTTGCCGGTGATGATGGCGGCCCGGATCCCGTGCTCCCGGATCAGGCTGAGCGCCCGCTGGGCCACCCGGTAGGAACGGTACGTGGGGCGGGGATGGTCGAAGATGTCACCCAGCCACACGATCAGGTCGGGCTGCTGGGCCAGGGCCAGGTCCACGGCCGCCTCGAACGACCGCTCGAAGTCGTACTCCCGCTGGTTGACCCCGCCCTCGGTCGTGTGCGGCAGGTACGACCGGCCCAGGTGGGCGTCCCCGACAGCGGCAATTCGCATGATCCCAGCAAACCAGAAGGGTGGGACGAATACCAAGGATGTGGTTTATCCTCTGGGGTGTGACCGCTCCGGGGACGTCGGCTGAGAGCGAGTTCCGCATCCGGCGCCGCCGGCGGCTGCGCATCCGGGCGGCCGTCCTGGCGGCCGGGGCGGCGGCTGCGGCGGC
Organism: Acidimicrobiales bacterium; assembly: GCA_035702985.1. Lineage (GTDB taxonomy): Bacteria > Actinomycetota > Acidimicrobiia > Acidimicrobiales > Palsa-688 > JAKAXG01. The sequence continues at coordinate 31,950 of DASSZD010000102.1, read as the reverse complement.
GGGCACGTGGGCGCTGCGCGCCGGCCGCCCGGGCACCGGCGGGGTCCTGTGGGCGGTGGCGGCCGGGGCGGGGCTGCTGCTGTCCCGCCCCTGGTTCGGGGGCCGCGACGTGTCGCGCTGGAGCCGAGGCGCGGCCGGGGAGAGGCGCAGCGCCGAGATCCTGGCCGGGCTGCCCGGCCGGCGGTGGGTCGTCCGCCACGACCTGAGCATCCCCGGCAGCCGGGCCAACATCGACCACGTGGTCGTCGGCCGCACCGGGGTGTGGGTGATCGACACCAAGACGACCAGGGCTCCGGTGACAGCCGGGTGGCGGCGGGTGTACTTCGGCGACCGGGCCCTCGACACCGCCAGCGTCCGGTGGGAGGCCGACGTGTTGGGCGAGCGGCTGGGCCGGGCCCTCGTAGGCCCGGACGGGGGCGGCCGGGGCGGTGACCGGCCGGCCGGGCATCGACAGCCGGAGCCGCCCGACGGCCTGCCCGGTGGTGGCGTCCCGGCCGGTCTGGGCGGGCTGGTGCGGCCGCTGGTGGCGGTCCACGGCGAGGGCCTGCGCCGGCGGGGCGGGCGCGCCGGCGGGGTGCCGGTGGTACCGGCCGGGAGGCTGACCGGGCGCATCCGCCGGGGCCGCCGGCGGCTCAGGCGGGCCGAGATCCGCGCCCTGGGCCGGGCCCTGGACCGGGCGTTCCCGCCCGGGCCCGGGAGCCGGGGTGCCCGGTCTGCACCGGTCCCCGGGCGGGCGGGGGTGGGGGCCGGCACCGGGAGTCGTGACAGGGGTCTGTGGGCAGGGAGGTCACATGGCTGATTCGGGATCGGTGCCGGCCGGGCCGGCGGAGCCGACGCCGGCGGCGACGGTCATCCCGCTGCGGGACGGGCCGTCGGGCATCGAGGTTCTCATGCTGCGCCGCAACTCGCGGGGCGCGTTCGGAGGGATGTGGGTCTTCCCGGGCGGCCAGGTCGACCCGTCCGACCTGCCCGGCCACCCGGCGGCCGGTGACGAGATCGCCGCCGCCCGGCGGGCGGCGGTGCGCGAGGCCCAGGAGGAGGCCGGCATCGACCTGGACCCCGACAGCCTGGTCGTGTTGTCCTTCTGGCTGCCCCCGCCCGAGGCACCCCGCCGGTTCGCCACCTGGTTCTTCGTGGCGCCGATCGACCACGGAGCGGACGTGACGGTGGATCGGGGTGAGATCCGCGAGCACCGCTGGTTCACCCCGGCCGGGGCCATGGCCGCCCGCCATGGCGGGGAGATCGAGCTGGCCCCTCCCACCTTCACCACGCTGTGGTGGCTGGGCGGCCACGCCGACACGTCGGCGGTGCTGGCCGCGGCCGGGTCCCGGGCCCCGGAGCGGTTCGAGACCCACGTGGCGTTGGGCCGGGAGGGCGCCGTCCGGGCCACGCTGTGGGCCGGCGACGCCGGCTACGAGGACGGGGACCTGGACCGGCCCGGGCCCCGCCGGAGGCTGGTGATGGACCCGGCCGGCTGGCGGGTGGAAATCTCCTCCTGACCGCCGCCGGCGGGCGAGTCACTAATCTCCCCCGGTGGCCCCGACCCGACCACTCCGATTCGACCCCATCCTGGAGGCCCGCCGGCAGTGGGAGGCCCGCGGCTGGCAGGTCGCCGCCCCGGGCATGGCGGCGGTCACCTCCGTCATCCGGGCCCAGCAGATCTACCTGGCCCGGGTGGACGCCGCCCTGCGGCCCTACTCCCTCACCTTCTCCCGGTACGAGCTGCTCATGGTCCTGCTGTTCTCCCGGCGCGGCTCCCTCCCGCTCAACAAGCTCGGGGCCCGCCTGCAGGTCCACCCGACCAGCATCACCAACGCCGTCGACCGGCTGGAGGAGCAGGGGCTGCTCTGCCGGGTGCCCCACCCGACCGACGGGCGGACCACGCTGGCCCAGATCACCGCCGAGGGCCGGGAGGTGGCCCTGCGGGCCACCGGGGCCCTGAACACCCAGGTCTTCGAGAGCCCCGGTCTGGATCCGCCCGAGGTGCAGGAGCTGGTGGACATCCTCGGGCGCCTGCGCCGGGGGGCGGGCGACTTCGAACCGGGGGAGGGCTGACCGCCGCCCCAGTCCGCTGACCGCCGCCTCAGTCCACCAGCGCCGACACGTTGGCCGGCGCCACCGGCCGGGCCGCCGGCGGCGGGGACACCCGGGACAGCAGGTCCTGGTACAGGTGCACGTGGGCGGGCACCGCGAACGGCGCCGCCAGGTTGACGATGAGGCACTCGCCGGGCATCAGGGTCTGGATCTCGGCGCTCTGGGCGCTGATGTCCTGCTTGGCCGACGCCCGCAGCATGTTGCGGTCCTTCTCGTCGGCCAGCCCCAGGATGAAGAAGGTGTTGAACTGGCTGAGCAGCTCGTCGTCGAGCAGCTTGGGCTGCTGGGTCACCGCGCACAGGCCCACCCCGAACTTGCGGCCCTCGCGGGCCACCCGGGGGAACACGTTGGACTCCCGGTCGGTGCGGGCGCCCAGCACCCGCTGGGCCTCCTCCAGGGCGATGGACACCACCGGCATGCGGGCGTGGCGGTCCGGGTCGTCCAGGTAGGCCCCCTGCCACGTCTCCAGCACCCGGCGGGCCAGGAACGAGCCGACCAGCACCTCCTCGGTGGAGCCCAGGCCCGACACGTCCACCAGCACGACCTGGCCGGCCAGCAGGTCGTCGATGATGCGGGCGCCGGCCGACACCGACGGGTCGGAGGACACGCAGCGCAGGTCGACGATGCGCCGGGCCCGGCGGTGGACGACCTGCAGGGTGGACAGGGCCACCCGGGCCGACAGCTCCACGTCGCGAAAACCGGCCAGGTCCTCCATCCGGGCGAACTCCACCAGCCACGAGAGGCCCTCCGACACGGCCCCGGCCCCGCCGGAGCCGTAGTGGCGTTCCAGCTCGTAGAGGGCCTCCTCCTGCGGTCGGCTCCAGTCGTAGGCGGTGCGCAGGTCGTCGACGGTCAGCTCGGCCAGGCTGATCTTGAGGGCGGTGGACCCGGGCAGGGACCGGTTGGCGTACACCCGCAGGGAAGCCGGGGCCCACGGGTGGCGGCCCAGGGCGCTGCGGTACTCCCCGTGGGGGTCGATCAACAGCAGGGCGTAGCGGCCGTTGGCCTGCATCACACCCGAGGCCAGCACCTGCATCAGGTTGGACTTGCCCATGCCGGTGGTGGCGAACACCCCGACGTGGGTGGCCAGCGACCGGCCCGGGATGCCCACCTCGAAGTCGACCGTGGTCTCGCCGCTGCGCAGGTGCCCGAGCGGGAGGTCGCCCATACGCTCGCGCAGGAAGGCGAAGTCCTCGGCCGTGGGGGCCACCACCGCCGAGAACTGGGTGGGCAGGCTCTTCGGCTTGCGGAACACGGTCCGGGCCCCGCCCGAACCAGCCGCCGGCGGCGCCAGGTACCCCAGACAACGGCACTCGGCCACCCGGTAGGTGCGCCGGTCCTGCTCGTGGAGCGGGTGCAGGCCGGGCTCGCCCCGGGCATCGTCGGCCAGCAGGGTCCCGGCCACCCGCTCGGCCCAGCCCGGCTCGCGGTGCTCGGTGCCGTAGGTCACGTCCACCACCCGGAACAGGTAGCGCCGGTCGGTGGCCTCGTCCACCGCCACCAGCAGCTCCCCGATGAACAGATCCTCGTCGGGGGCGGCCCGGAACAGGCCCTCCAGGACGTTGCGCCCGTACAGGCGGCCCCGGGAACCGCCCGGGGCGGCGTTCGGCGATGATGCGATCACAGCCGGAGAACCTACGACAAAGCTAGGACCGCTCCATCAGCCGGTGCCGGTCGGCGAACGCCCGGTCCCGCAGGTCGGCGGGCACCCCGGCCCGGTCGAACATGTCGTCGATACGGCTCCACACCTCCTCGCGCACCCACCCCGGGCAGGCCGCCATGCGGTCGGCCGACGACAGCGGGTACGGGTAGCCGGGGAAGGCGGCGTCGTCGCACAGCGTGGCCAGCAGGCCCAGCGCCGGCTCCGGGTCGGCGGTCCCGGGCAGGTCCACCCGGAAAGCGAAACGGGCGGCCGGGTCCAGCCGGGCCACCACCACCCGGGTGCCGGGCCCCACCGACGGCGACGTGCGGGCGACAGGAGCCCACCACAGGTCCCGGGCGCCGACCACCGACGGGGCCAGCCGCTCCAGGACCCCCAGCAGAGGAGCCCCGCCCCACGACAAGGAGGTGTGCTTGGTGACCCCCATCAGGGTCACCCGGCGGTCGGCGGCCAGGTCCAGCAGGCCGGCCATCCACTCCGGGGCCAGCCGCCAATCCGGCTGCAGGTCCCCGTCGACCAGGACCAGCGCACCGGGCTCGGCCTCGAGCACCGCGGCCCGGGCCGCGGACCACTCGCCCCACTCCCGGAGCAGGTTCACGTCGACGGTGCAGTCCGGCCCGAGCGGGGCCCCGCCGGCGATCAGCGCGGCGCGGGCCGCCGCCTCCTCGCCCAGGCCCAACAGGGCGGCCTGCAACGGCAGGGCCCGCTCGGCCATCGCCCGGCCCCCGGCCCAGCACACCTGGGCGGCCCGGGTGACGTACACCTGCAGGCAGCGGGCGTCGGCCACCAGGGCCTGCCCGCCGTCCACCGCCCACGCCTGCGCCGGGGGAGCCGGGGCCCGGGAGAGGGGCCGCACGGACAGCGCCGGCTCGAACACCAGGGACCCGTCGGACGGGTCCCGCAGCCCCCCGCCGGGCGAGGTCAACAGGCTGATCAGCCGGGCCCCGACCTGGTCGATCGACGTCTCTGTATGCACGGGGTCCGCCATCGGGGAAGAATGTTCCCATGCCCAGGGCGATCTGGAGCGGATCCGTGAGTTTCGGACTGGTCAACGTGCCGGTCAAGCTGACGACCGCGACCTCACCCAAAGACGTCCGCTTCCACCAGCTGCACGACGCAGACAACGGGCGGATCAACCAGAAGCGGGTCTGCTCCATCGACGGGGAGGAGGTGGAGTACGGCCACATCGTCAAGGGCTACGACCTGGGCGGAGGCCGCTACGTGGTGGTCGAGCCGGAGGATCTGGCGTCCATCGACGTGGAGGCCACCCGCAACATCGACATCGAGGAGTTCGTGGACCTGGCCGACATCGACCCGGTGTTCTTCGAGAAGTCCTACTACCTGGTCCCCGACGGCCGGGCCGAGAAGCCCTACGCCCTGCTGGTGGAGACCATGAAGCGCTGCAACAAGGTGGCGCTGGGGCGGTTCGTGCTGCGCACCAAGCAGTACCTGGCCGCCCTGCGGGCCCGCGACGGGGTGCTGGTGCTGTCCACCATGCTCTACGCCGACGAGGTGATCGACCCGTCGGCGCTGGAGGTCCCCACCGCCGTCGACACCGCTCCGTCCGAGCGGGAGCTCACCATGGCGGCGCAGCTGGTGGAGTCGCTGAGCGCCCCGTTCGACCCGGCCAAGTACCACGACGACTACCGGGAGAAGGTCCTGGGCCTGATCGAGGCCAAGGCCGAGGGCGAGATCATCACCCAGCCGGAGCCGGCGGTGGAGGCGGCCCCGGTGGTCGATCTCATGGCCGCCCTGGAGGCCAGCCTGGCCCGGGCCAGGCAGTCTGCGTGAGCCTGGAGGTAGGCGGCCGCAGCCTCAGCGTCTCCAACCGGGACAAGGTGTTCTGGCCCCGTACCGGCTTCACCAAGGGCCAGCTGATCGACTACTACCAGGCCGTGGCCGAGGTGATGGTCCCTCACCTGGCCGGCCGTCCCATCACCCTGCGGCGCTGGCCCGACGGGGTGGAGGGGCAGACGTTCTTCCAGAAGAACGCCCCCAGGCACCCGGAGTGGATGGAGACGGTGCGGCTGGGGGACGTCGACTACCTGCGCATAGACGAGCCGGCGGCGCTGGTGTGGGCGGCCAACCTGGCCGCCATCGAGATCCACCCCGGCCTGGCCCCGGCGCCCCACCTGGACCGGCCCTCGGCGGTGGTGTTCGACCTGGACCCCGGCCCGCCGGCGGACATCATCACCTGCTGCCGGGTGGCCCTGATCCTGAGGCGCTACCTGGACCGCCTGGGCCTGCGGGCGTGGCCGAAGACATCGGGCAGCAAGGGCCTGCAGCTGTACGTCCCTCTCAACAGTGACACCAGCTATGACAGCACCCACCCGTTCGGGCTGGCCCTGGCCCATCTGGCGGAGTCCGAGCACCCCGACCTGGTGGTGTCGGTGATCGACCGGTCCCAGAGAAGGAAAAAGGTCCTGATCGACTGGGCTCAGAACGCGCCGACCCGTACCACCGTGGCGGTGTACTCGATGCGGGCCCGGGAGCGCCCGAGCGTCTCCACCCCGGTCACCTGGGACGAGGTGGAGGCGGCCGCCGACCACGGCGACGCCGGGGCGCTGCGGTTCGGCCCGGAGGAGGTCCTGGCCCGGGTGGCGGAACGGGGGGACCTGATGGCGCCGGTGCTGGAGGTCCGCCAGGAGCTGCCGCCGGTCAGAACGTGATGGCGGAGAGATCCGGGTACCAGCGGCCGGCCCGCTCGACCGCGGTCCTCCAACGCTCCCGGCCGGCGTCGGCGCCGCTCGGATCCACGGTCTCCCGGGGTGACCACGCGTCCGCCACCTGGTCGGTGCCGGACCACATCCCGGTGGCCAGACCGGCCAGGTAGCCGGCGCCCAGGGTGGTGGCCTCCAGCTCCCTCGACACCTCCACCGGACGGCCGCAGGCGTCGGCCAGGGCCTGCACGAACACCCGGTTGGCGCTCATGCCCCCGTCGACCCGCAGGGACCCGATGCGCAGGCCGGTGTCCGCCTCGGTGGCTTCGAGCAGGTCGGCGCCGGAATGGGCCACGCCTTCCAGCACGGCCCTGACGATGTGGGCCCGGTGGGTTCCCCGGGTGATACCGAACAGGGCCCCCCGGGCGCCGAAATCCCACTGGGGGGTGCCGAAGCCCAGCAGCCCGGGGACCATCACCACGCCACCGGTGTCGGGGCACGACGCCGCCAGCTCCTCCGACTCGGCCGGGCTGGTGATGAGCTGCATGTCCTCGACCAGCCAGTCGACGGCCGTGCCGGCGGCCAGCATGATGGCCTCGCTGCCCCAGGTGACCCGGCCCTCCTGCTGCCAGGCGACGATCGGGAAGCATCCGTGGCGGCTGCGGTCGGCCCGCTCCGGGCGGTCCCCGCCCAGGCACACGTCCAGCATGCCGCCCGTGCCGAAGGTGGCCTTGGCCAGACCGCGCCGGGTACAGCCCTGGCCCACCAGGGACGCCTGCTGGTCACCGACCAGGGCGCACAGGGGAGGCTGGCCGGGCAGCGCCGACGCCACCCCCAGCCGGCCGCTGGAGTCGACGACGGCCGGCAGCCACCCGGGGTCCAGGCCGAGCTTCTCCAGGTGGTCGTGGCGCCAGCCGCCGCGGCCCAGGTCGTACAGCCCGGTGACGGCGGCGTTGGTGGCGTCGGTGATGTGGCAGGCGCCCCCGGTGAGGTTCCAGGCGATCCAGCTGTCCACCGTGCCCAGACGGAGGTCGGGCCGGCCCTGGTGCTGGTCGGCGTGCCAGGCGAACTTGGTGGCCGACTCGCTGGGCGAGAACCGCAGCCCCTTGCCCTGCAGCTCCAGGCAGGCGCCCACCGTCCTCAGGTCCTGCCAGCCCAGGCCCGGGCCGAGCGGCTCGCCGGTGCGCCCGTCCCAGGCCACCGTGGACGCCCGCTGGCTGCACACCCCGACGGCGGCGGGCGCCTCGCCGGCGGCGGCCAGCGTCTGGCGGGCCACGTCGAGGGCGGCGGCGGCCATGGCCGCCGGGTCGAACTCCACCAGACCGGCCATGGGCGTGTCGGGGGGCAGGGCCCGGCGGTGCACGTGGGTGACGCGGCTGTCCGGGCCGACCATGGCGGCCCGGATGCTGCTGGTTCCGACATCGATTACCAGGATGCTCAAGGTGTGCGCGGTCCCTCCCCGAACGGGCTCGACAGTCCGAGCTTGCCGGGGTTGAGTATGCCTCGCGGGTCGAGGGCGTCCTTGACCGACTGCAGGATCTCGAACGCCGGGCCCAGCTGGTCGCGCATGTACGGGCCCCGGTTGAGCCCTATCCCGTGGTGGTGCGAGATGGCGCCCCCGGCCCGGACGGTGGGCTCGGTCACCGCGTCGAACGCCCGCCGGTAGTAGGCCTCGGCCGCGGCGGTGGTGCCGTGGGCCGGCCTCCCGGCGAAGGTGAAGTACAGGCACGCCCCGTCGGGATAGGCGTGCGACTGGTGGGCCGACGCGGCGAGGGTGCCCTCCAGCGCCATCAGCTCCTCCACGGCGTGCTCGTAGATGCCGGGCAGGGCCCGCCACGAGGCGGCCACCTCCACGGTGTCGGCCACGATCCCGGCCCGCACCAGCGACTCCAGCGCCGGCAGCGAGTTGCGGTGTTCCAGCCACCGGCCGGGCAGCGCCGGGTCCAGTTGGGCGGCCGGGGCGCACTCCTCGGCCACCACCTCCATGGCGGAGCCGATGACGAGAGGATCGCCCTCGTCGATGACGATGAGGGCGGCCGTGTCCTCCAGGTCGAACTGGCGGGCCGACTCCTGCGGGTCGTACAGGCGCAGCACGGCCGGGGTGGCGCCCCGGCGCAGGACCCGCCGGCAGGCGTCCAGGCCCTCGGCGAAGGAGGGGAACCCGTAGGCCGCCCGCCGCTCGGCGGCCGGCGCCGGGTGCACCCGCAGGGTGGCCTCGGTGATGATCCCGAGGGTGCCCTCGCTGCCGACGAACAGCTGGTTGAGGTCGGGACCGGTGGCGGCCCGGGGGGCGGCGGTGCCGGTGCGGACCACCCGTCCGTCGGCCAGGACCACCTCCAGGCCGGCCACCATGTCCTCGATCTTCCCGTACCGGGTGGAGTACTGGCCGGCCCCCCGGCAGGCGACCCAGCCTCCGACGGTGGACAGGGCCATGGACTGGGGCCAGTGGCCGAGGGTCAGCCCGTGGTCGGAGCGCAGCTGGTCCTCGAAGCGGTCACCGAAGGTTCCCGCCCGCACCCGGACCAGCAGCGAGGACCGGTCGACCTCGACGATCCCGGCCAGCCCGGTCAGGTCCAGCGACACCCCGCCGAACACCGGCACGCTCCCGCCGCAGACGCCGCTGGTCCCGGCGAAAGCGGTCACCGGGACGCGGGCGTCGTCGCAGACCGCCAGGACCGAGGCCACCTCGGCGGCGCTGGACGGGCGGGCCACCACGGCCGGCAGGGCCGGCGCGGTGCCGGCCACGGCCCACACCGTGGACAGCGGCCACCAGTCGCGTCCCGCCTCCACCCGCGACCCGTCGTCGGCGTCCACCCGGGCGCACGCATCGTGCAACCGGCGGATCAGGGCCTCGTCGACCGGCACCCGGTCCAGGGCGTCGAAGCGGGTGGGATGGCCCGCCGCGGTGGCGTCCAGGGCGGCCGGCTGGGGCGTCCTCACGACACCGCCGGGCGGCCGGCCGGGCCGATACCTTCCGCCACCAGCTCGGACTCGATGTCGGCGCTGAACAGCTCGACCTGGCGGGCCGCCTCCCCGGCGTCCCAGCCCAGCTCGGCGGCCATCAGGGCGGCCACGTCCGGGGCGGCGGCCAGCGCCGCGGCCCGGTCCAGTATCTGCGCCCGGGTCCGGCGGGACAGCACGTCGCCCACCGTCAGGGCCATCTCCCGGCGGGCGGCGTGGACCACCTCCGCCCGCAGGTACGGCAGCGATGGTGACAGCAATCCGGCCAGGTCGGGCCGGTCGGCGCACAGGGCCAGGACGTCCCCCGTCTCGGTGCCGTGCCGGCCGGCCAGATGGGAGAACGTGGCGTCGTCCACGCCGAGGCGGCGGGCGGTGGCCACGGCCTCGCTGTCGGGGCGGCCCTGCTCGGCCCCCCCGACCAGGGTCAGGCGGGAGGTGACCGACGGCGGCAGGCCGTCGCGGCCCACCCGCCGTCGGGTGGCGGCGGCGGCGCCGGCGAGCAGCCGGGACCCCCGGCGGCAGCTCGTCCGGGGCCGGCCGGCGGCCAGGACGGCGTCGACGGTGTCGGCGGCCATCTTGCGGTAGGTGGTGAGCTTGCCCCCGGTGACGGTCACCAGGCCGTCGGCCGACACGATCACCCGGTGCCGGCGGGACAGGTCGGCGGTGCGGGCGCTGCGGGCCTCGCTGATCAGGGGGCGCAGCCCGGCCCAGGTGGCGGTCACGTCGTCGCGGGTGAGGCCGGCCGAGGTCCAGGCGTTGACGGTGGCGAGCACGTAGTCCACGTCTTCGGGGGTGCAGCGGGGATCGTCGAGAGGCCCGTCGTAGTCCGTGTCGGTGGTGCCCAGGTAGGTGTAGCGGCCCGGCCCGGCCGGTCCGGCCGCCTCGTCGGCGGCCCAGGGGACCACGAATATGGACCGCTTGTCGCCGGGCACGGACAGCACCGAGGCGTAGTCGCAGGGCAGCCGCTCGGACCGCACCGTGACGTGGATGCCCTTGGCCGGCCGGATGGACACCCCGGCGCCGTCCCCGCCGTCGTCCAGCCGGCCGATCTGCTCGGACCACACCCCGCCGGCGTTGACCACCGTCCGGGCCCGCACCACGGTGCCGTCGGCCAACTCGGCCCCCCGGACCCGGCCGTCCTCCTCGACCAGCCTGCGGACCGGGCAGTAGTTGGCCACCGCCGCCCCGTACGCCGACGCGGTGCGGGCCAGGGCCAGGGTCAGGCGGGCGTCGTCGGCCTGGGCGTCCCAGTACAGGAACGAGGCCACCAGGCTGTCGGTCCGCAGCACGGGGAAGTGGGCCAGCGCCTCGGACGCCCCGATGCGGCGGTGCTTGCGGCCGATGCGCCACCCCCCGGTGACGTCGTAGAGCCACAGGGCCGTCGAGTAGGCCTTGGCCACGCTCTGGGACACCACCCCCTCCCGGCCGAACAGCGGGATGAGGAACGGCAGGGGATGGACCAGGTGGGGGGCGTTGCGGATCAGCCGCTGGCGCTCGTGCAGGGCCTCGTAGACCAGCAGGTAGTCGTGCTGCTGCAGGTAGCGCAGCCCCCCGTGTATCAGCTTGGAGGACTTGGAGGAGGTCCCGTAGGCGAAGTCCCGGGCGTCGACCAGGGCGGTGCGCAGACCCCGGGTGGCGGCGTCGAGGGCGACCCCGCAGCCGGTGACCCCTCCGCCGATCACCAGCACCTCGAACTCCTCGTCGCGCAGGCGGTCGATCGACCGGCGGCGGTCGAAGGGGTCCCCGGAGGGGGGCTCGGGACGGTTGGACGTTGGTCGGCGCACGACGGCCAAGGTACAGCCGCCGCCGGGCCCGGAACCGAAGCACCCGGTCCTTGTCAACAATCATTGTTAGGTAGTAGGGTTTGCAGTCGTGAGACCGCCCCACGAGATGACCCGGCTTTTCCGGGAGCGGGGCCTCAAGGTCACCCCCCAGCGGGAGTGCATCTTCGAGGTCGTGTGGGGGGCGGATCACCATCCGACGGCGGACTGGGTGTATGCCGAGGCCCGGACCCGGATGCCGACCATGTCGTTGCGGACGGTCTACCAGACGCTCAACGACCTGGCCGAGATGGGGGAGATGCTCCAGCTGGACCTGGGCACCGGGTCCAGCCGGTTCGACCCCAACACCGATGTCCACCACCACATCGTCTGCACCCGCTGCGGGAAGGTCAGGGACCTGTACGCCGACTTCAGCACCATCTCCCTGCCCCCCGGGGCCGGCCACGGCTTCACCGTGGGCCGGGCCGAGGTGGTGTTCAGAGGGGTGTGCACCGACTGCGGGTCCGCCACAGCAGATCCCGATCACCAATCACACAGACACCAAGGAGTGAGCTGATGCCCGAACTCAACGGCACCAAGACCCACGAGAATTTGAAGGAGGCGTTCGCCGGCGAGAGCCAGGCCAACCGCCGCTACCTGTACTTCGCCCAGAAGGCCGACGTGGAGGGCTACCCCGACGTGGCCGCCCTGTTCCGGTCGGTGGCCGAGGGCGAGACCGGCCACGCCTTCGGGCACTTCGACTTCCTGGCCGAGGTCGGCGATCCGGTCACCGGCGTGGCCGTGGGCGACACCGAGGACAACCTCAAGTCGGCCATCGAGGGCGAGACCTACGAGTACACCGAGATGTACCCCGGCTTCGCCAAGACCGCCCGCGACGAGGGCTTCGACAACATCGCCGAGTGGTTCGAGACGCTGGCCAAGGCCGAGAAGAGCCACGCCGGTCGGTTCACCAGCGGGCTGCAGAGCGTCTCCTGATCCTCCAGCCGCACCGGCAGTAGCAGCAAGCGAAAGGGGGGCCCGCCACGGGGCCCCCCTTTTTCACCCTGAAAGGATGCTGTAGTGACCGTCACCTACGACCCGAAACATCCGGCCTACTACGACCAGGCGGACCTGCGGGCCGAGCTCACCCGGGTCTACGACCTGTGCCACGGGTGCCGCCTGTGCCTGTCGCTGTGCCCGTCGTTCCCGACCATGTTCAACCTGATCGATGCCAAGGACGGCGACGTGGCGGCGCTGACCCCCCAGGAGCAGGACCAGGTCGTCGACGAGTGCTACCAGTGCAAGCTCTGCTACGTGAAGTGCCCCTACATCCCGCCCCACGAGTGGCAGCTGGACTTCCCCCGGCTGATGCTGCGGGCCGAGGCGGCCCGCCCCAAGAGCATCCGGGAGAAGGTGACCACCCAGGCCCTGGCCCGCACCGACCAGACCGGCAAGCTGGCATCCCTGGCCGCCCCGCTCACCAACGCGGTGCTCTCCAAGCCGGGCTCCCCCCTGCGGCGGGCCATCGACAAGGTGACCGGCATCGCCGCCGACCGGGTCCTGCCCCCCTACGCCCGCACCCGGTTCTCCACCTGGTTCAAGCGGCGCCGCCAGGCCGGAGCCGAGCGCCTGGGGCGCGATCAGCAGGGCCGGGTGGGCGTGTTCGCCACCTGCATGGTCGAGTACCAGAACCCCGCCATCGGCCAGGACCTGGTCAAGGTGTACGAGCGCAACGGGGTGAGCTGCGAGCTGGCCGAGGGGGCCGGGTGCTGCGGGGCGCCGTGGCTGCACAGCGGCGACCACGACTCGTTCCGCAAGCAGGCCGAGAAGAACGTGGCCGCCCTGGCCCGCACCGTCCGCGAGGGCAGGGACATCGTGGTGCCCCAGCCGACCTGCGGCTACGTGCTCAAGCGGGACTACGTGGACTACCTCGCCACCCCCGACGCCAAGCTGGTGAGCGAGCACACCTACGACGCGGCCGAGTACCTGTGGCGCCTGCACAAGGGTGAGGGCACCGAGCTGGACCGGGATTTCACCGGCGAGGTCCCGGCCACCGTCGCCTACCACGTCCCGTGTCACCTGCAGGCGCAGAACATCGGCCTGCGCAGCCGGGACCTCATCAAGCTGACCGGGGCCAAGGTGACGGCCATCCAGAAGTGCTCCGGTATAGACGGCACCTGGGGGCTGCGCAGCGAGAACTACGACCTGTCCCGGAAGGTCGCCGGTCCGCTGCGCGACGCCATCCGCAAGGCCGACGCCGAGGTGGTGGCCGGCGACTGCCACCTGGCCAACGGGGCCATCGTGCAGGAGACCGGCGCCGACCCGGTCCATCCGCTGCAGCTGCTGGCTCGGGCGTACGGGATCCCGGCGGAAGCGGCGGAGGGGGACCCCCGGTGAAGCCCGGATGGCTGACCCTCGACGACATCGCCGACGCCCGGGCCTACGAGCGGGAGCGGGAGGAGTTCCGGGCCCGGATCATCGACCTGAAGAAGAAGCGGAGGGTGACGGTGGGGCCGGTGGTGACGCTGGTGTTCGAGAACCGCGACACCATCCGTTTCCAGATCCAGGAGATGGCCCGGGCCGAGCGGCTGCTCAGCGACGCGGCCATCCAGGTGGAGCTCGACACCTACAACCCGCTGATCCCGGGGCCCGGCGAGCTGTCAGCCAGCCTCTACATCGAGTTGACGTCGAGGGCGGAGATGGAGCACTGGCTGCCCCGGCTGGTCGGCATCGAGCGGTCCGTGACCCTGGAGCTGGGCGCCCCCGATGCCGGCCCCGAGACCGTCGCTGACACCAACGGCAGCGGAGGCGCGCTCGAGGTGGTCCGCTGCGACGTGGACGAGGCGCACGCCGCCAACCTGACCCGCGAGGCGGTCACCGCGGCGGTGCACTTCGTGCACTTCAGCCTGAGCCCTGCCCAGATCGAGAGGTTCCGGACCGGGACCGTGGCCCTGGCCTTCGATCATCCCCGCTACCGGGAGAGGACCCCCCTGGCGGCCGGGACCAGATCCGCCCTCCTCGAGGACCTTTTGGGCTAGACAGGCGGATTCGGGTAGGCCAGACTACGGCTTCCGAAACCGGCGCCGGGACTGCATAGGGCCAGGCGCCGCGGGTAGGTCTCGTAGGACGTCTCGACGGGATGGAACATGAGCGACGCAAAGAACACCAAGGTCCCTGTGTGGAGGCAGCGTGCGGCCTGCCGAGGCGTCGATCCGGACATCTTCTACCCGGTATCCGAGGAGGAAGCCGAGGACGCCAAGGCCATCTGCCGGCAGTGCACCGTGCAGCAGGCCTGCCTGGAATGGGCGTTGAGCAGCCGGGAGAAGGAAGGGGTCTGGGGTGGGGCCACGGAGCGGGAGCGGCGGCGGATCATCCGACGCCGGCGCCGGTCCGCCTGATCCTCGTACCCGCTTGAGCGGCAACCCCGGTTCCGGCCCTGCGGGGCGTGTCCCCGCCGGGGACCGTCCCTCCCTCGACGCGCTGGGCGGCTGGCCGGCGGTGCTGACCCAGCTGGCCGCCGGCTCCAACCTCGGCGCGGCGGAGGCGGGGGCGGCCATGAGCGAGGTCCTGGAGGGCAACGCCACGCCGGCGCAGATCGCCGCCTTCGTTTTCGGGCTGCGCTGCAAGGGCGAGACGGTGGAGGAGATGACCGGCCTGGTGGCGGCCATGATCGCCGCCTCGGAGCGGGTCCCGGTGGGACCGGACCTGGCCGGCCGGCTGGTCGACACCTGCGGCACCGGCGGGGATCGCAGCGGGACCATCAACGTGTCGACCATCGCCGCCCTCGTGGTGGCCGCCGCCGGTGTGCCGGTCTGCAAGCACGGCGGTCGGGCCGCCTCGTCGCGGGCCGGGTCGGCCGACGTACTGGAGGAGCTGGGGGTGGTGATCGACCTGGGCCCGGCCGGGGTGGCCCGCTGCATCGCCGAGACCGGTATCGGCTTCTGCTTCGCCCCCCGCTACCACCCGGCCATGCGCCACGCCATACCGATCCGCCGGGAGCTCGGGGTTCCCACCGCGTTCAACTTCCTGGGACCGCTGGCCAACCCGGCCCGGGTGCGGCGCCAGGTGGTGGGGGTGGGCGACCCGGCCATGGCCCCCAGGATGGTGCGGGTGCTGGCCGCCGGGGGCGCCGAGCACGTCCTGGTGGTCCACGGGGCGGACGGCCTCGACGAGCTGTCCACCACCGGCCCGTCCACCGTCCACGAGTTCCGCCGGGAGCCCGGCCACCCCGATGGCGGGGTGTTCTCGGTGAGCGAGATCGACCCGGGCCGCTTCGGGCTGCCCCGGGCCCAGCTCCCCGACCTGCGCGGCGGTGACGCCGCCACCAACGCCGAGCTGTCCCGGCGGGTCCTGGCCGGTGTCGCCGGCCCGCACCGCGACATCGTGGTGCTCAACGCCGCGGCGGGGCTGGTGGTGGGGGACCGCTGCGCCGACCTGGCCGAGGGGATGGCCGTGGCCGAGGCCGTGATCGACGACGGCCGGGCGGCCGGGTGCCTGGAGCGGCTGGTGTCGGTGTCGCAGGCCGCCGCCCGGCGCTGAGCGCCCGGCGCTACTCGTAACCGGCCTCGGCGCCCAGGTCCCACATGGCGTCGAGGTCGTGGCGGCTGTAGGCCTGGAAGGCGATCAGGGTCCTGGTGTCGATGATGCCCGGCAACCGCGAGATGCGCCGGGTGACCACGTCGGCCAGCTCCTCGTGGTGGCGCACCCGCACCACGGCGACGATGTCGGCGTGACCGGCCACTGAGTACACCTCGCTCACGCCGTCGATCCCGGCCAGTTCCACGGCCAGGTCGGCGACGCGGCCCGGCTCGCCGTCGATCAGCACAAAGGCATGGACCATGCCCCAAACCGTAGCCCGCCGGGCCGGCACGACGACCCGCCGGCGGGCGGGGACGGTCGGGGCCGCCGGTAGCATCCGTTGATGGCCGGCCCGCCACCCACCCTGGCCCAGTTGCGCCCCGCCCTGCAGCTGGCCCTCGAGGTGGCGTCCGGCGCGACCGGACCGTTGCCGGGCCGGGTCCGCAGCCTGGTGCGCGCCCGGCGGCTGCCCCCCAACTGGCAGGTCACCATGCGTCAGGCCCTCGAGGACGACGACACGTTCCGGACCGGCGTGGCCGCCCGGGCCGACGAGGAGCAGCTGGGTCGGCTGGCCTGGCTGTGGATCACCCGACCGGAGGGCTGGGCGGAACAGCTGGACGACCTGGTGCGACGGGCGGTCGAGGCCGACGAGCACGACCGGGAGATGCGGGCCGCCGCCGACCGCATCGTCGACCTGGAGGACGAGCTGGCCCGGCTCCTGTCGGAGACCCGGTCCGAGCGGGCTGCCACCGCCGAGGAGCACGACCGGACGGTGGCGGTGCTGAGCGACCGGCTGCGCCAGGCCCGGGCCGCCCAGCGGGAACGGGCCGCCGAGGCGGACGCGGCCCGGGAGCAGGTCGAAACCCTGGAGCGGGACAACGCCGCCCTGCGCGACCGGATCGACCATCTGCAGGCCCTCATCGGCGGTCTCCGGGACGAGCTGGCCGAGGCGGGCCGGGCCCGGCAGGCGGCGGCCCGGGCCCTGGAGGAGGCGGCGGCGGACCGCTCGGCGCTGGAACGGCGGTACGCCCGGCTGGAGGCCGGGGCGGCTGACGCCCGCCAGTCGGCCGGGGCGGCGGTGGCCCGGGCGGCCGGGGCGGCCCGACAGCTCGGCGAGGCGCTGGCGGAAGCGGCCGCCTCGCTGGGCGGGGCCGGCCCCGATCCGGTTCCGGGGCCGGCCCCGGCCGCGGCACAGACCGGGGACCGGGTGGCGGCGGACCCCGGGCGCCCGCCGGCCGGCGGTCCGGTCGGCCCGGGAGCCGCCTTTCCCCCACCGGTCCCGGGGCCCTCCACGCTCCCGGCCGGGACCCGCCGGCGGGCCCCGGCCCGGCCCGGCCCCGGGCGGCGCCGGCCGCTCCCGCTGCCGCCGGCGGTGTTCGACGACTCCCCGGAGGCCGCCGAGTACCTGGTGCGGGTCCCGGGCGCCCAGCTCATCGTGGACGGCTACAACGTGACGTTCACGTCCTGGACCGGCGACGATCTGCCTGCGCTGCGCCACCGGCTGGTCAGCGCGCTGAGCGAGCTGGCCGTGCGGGTCAAGCACCGGATCATCGTGGTCTTCGACGGGACCGAAGCCGGCGGCCGGGTGGCCGCCCCGCCGGTGGCCCGGCCCTGGTTGCGGGTGCTGTTCAGCGCGTCGAGCGTGGAAGCCGATCACGTGATCGTGGAGGCGGTGAAGGAGCTGCGACCGGCCACGCCGGTGGTCGTGGTCACCAACGACCGGCAGGTCCGCAGCGACGTGCACGATCTGGGCGCCAACGTCCTGTCGGTGGAGCAGCTGCTCCGGGTGCTGGGCCGCCAGGCCGACGCTTGACCAGACCGTCACACCCTCCTGGGAGCATGTCCCCATGAGCCAGTTCACCATCAGTTGCGATGACTGCGAGATGCGTTCCACGGCGGCGTGCGACGGGTGCGTCGTCACGTTCATCTGCGAGCGCGAACCCGACGATGCCATCGTGATCGACGTGGCCGAGGAGCGGGCCCTGAGGCTCCTGGGCCGGGCCGGGCTGGTACCCCCGCTGCGCCACCAGGTCGGGGCGGCCTGCGGCTGACCGGTAGGGCCGGCCGCCGCGTGGGCGGCGGCCCCAGCTGCTAGCTTTCCCCCGGGGTCCGGCTGGCGGGCCTGATGCACGGGATCGCCTGTGAGACAGCTCCACGTTATTGGCTTCACATCCGACCACCGTGGGTTGATCCTGGCCACCAAACGGGACGCCGAGAGGGGGGGCTACGTCCTCCAGATCGACGATGCCGTGCTCCACGACCTGCAGCGGTCGCACCCGGGCCACGCGGACCGGTCCGGCCCGGGGCGGAAACCCGGCAGCGGCCTGACCCCCCGGGAGATCCAGGCCCGCCTACGGGCCGGCCGGACGGTGGAGGAGGTCGCCTACGAGGCCGGGGTGAGCACCGACTGGGTGGACCGTTTCGCCGGTCCGGTGCTGGCCGAGCAGGCCGCGGCGGTGGCCCGGGCCTGGCAGGCCACCCTGCACCCGCCGGGCCAAGGGGCCTCCGAGCGCCCGCTCGAAGGTGCGGTCATGCACAGGCTGGCCGACCGGGGAGTGGCCCTCACGGCCGACGAGCTGGCGGAGGGATGGTCCGCCTACCACCTGGTCGACCGGAACTGGGTCATCCGTTTCCGGTTCCGGGCCAAAGGCCGCGAGCAGTCCGCCGAATGGGCGCTCGACCTGACCACCGGGTACCTGACCGCCCGCAACCGGCTGGGGGCCGAGTTGGGCTACGTCGGGCCGGAGATCCGGGCCCAAGTGACCGACGGCGGGGAGGACCGCTCCGGGCCGACGGCCGGGCGCCGCGGCCGCGGCCCCGAGCGGGCGGCCACCGCCCCGTCCAGGCGGGCCGTCGGGGCGATGAGAGGCCCCGCCGGGAGGGAGGCGTCCCCCGAGCCCGCCGCCCCGGCCGCGGTCGTGGCCCCGGCCGCACCCGACCTGGAGGGGGCCGTCGACCGGGATCAGCCGCCGGGGGCCGACCAGTTGACCCTGCCCAGCCCGGCCGACCAGCCGGTCGTGTGGGAGGCCGGACATCCGCCGCTCTCCGGCCCCGCCGGCGACGACCCGGACCTGGCCCCGGCCAGCCCGGCTGCCCGGCGGCCGGGCCGGGAAGCTTGACCCCGGTCGGCCGCCTGGCCGACGAGATCCGCCTGATCGGCCGGCGGTCAGGGCTCGACAGCGTGGGCATATGCGACGCCCGTCCTTTTTCCGGGACCAGGGCTGTGATCGAGGATCGCAAAGCCCGGGGCTGGTCGGCGGGGATGCAGTTCACCTACCGCAACCCGGCCCGGTCCACCGACCCCTCCGCCACCCTGCCCGGGGCCCGGGCCCTGGTGGTGGGCGCCCGCTCGTACCGGCGAGCCGAACCGCCGCCCGGCCCGGCGAGCGGCCCGGCCGCCCGGGTCGCCCGCTACTCGTGGGTCGACCACTACCGACCCCTGCGTGACGCCCTCGGGGCGGTGGCCGGCCGCCTGACCGAGGACGGCTGGAAGGCCAGGGTGCTGGCCGACGACAACGCCCTGGTCGACCGGGCGGCGGCCGTCCGGGCCGGCCTCGGCTGGTACGGCAAGAACGCCAACGTCCTGCTGCCCGGAGCCGGTTCGTGGTTCGTGCTGGGATCGGTGGTCACCGACGCCCCGATCGCCCCCCTGACCGTGGGCGGACCGGTCGCCGACGGGTGCGGCTCCTGCCGGCGCTGCCTCGGGGACTGCCCGACCGGGGCGCTGGTCGGGCCCGGCCAGCTCGACGCCAGGCGGTGCCTGGCCTGGCTGCTGCAGGCGCCGGGGGTGTTCCCCGTCGAATACCGGCCGGCGCTCGGGGACCGGCTCTACGGTTGCGACGAATGCCAGGAGCGGTGCCCGGTCAACCGCCGGGCCGCCCGGGCCGGCGAGGCCCAGCCCGCCGAGGCGGGGTCCCAGGACCGGCTCCCCGTGCTGCGGGTCCTGACCGCCGATGACCGGGAGCTCGAGCAGCTGGTCGGCCGGTGGTACATCCCGGGCCGGGAGCTGCGTTACGTGCGGCGCAACGCCCTGATCGTGCTGGGCAACACCGGCCGGCCGGACGACCCGGCCGTCACCGCCACGCTCAACCGGTTCCTGACCCATGACGACCCGTTGCTGCGGGCC
The DNA here is from genome assembly GCA_035702985.1 of Acidimicrobiales bacterium. Lineage (GTDB taxonomy): Bacteria > Actinomycetota > Acidimicrobiia > Acidimicrobiales > Palsa-688 > JAKAXG01. The sequence goes on along the minus strand of DASSZD010000102.1, from coordinate 12,111 downwards.
CACGCGGTGTGGGCCGCCACCCGGCTGGGCCGGACGGACCTGCTGGCCGGCATGGACGGCGACACCGACCCGATGGTGGCATCCGAGCTGGCCGCGTCGAGCCGGTGATCCGCCACCTGCTGGTCACCAACGACTTCCCGCCCAAGGTGGGTGGCATCCAGTCCTACCTGTGGGAGCTGTGGCGCCGGCTGCCGCCCGAGGACGTGACCGTCCTGACCAGCCCCTACAGCGGGGCCGCCGAGTTCGACCGGGCCCAGCCGTTCCGGGTGGAACGCACCCCCGAGCCGGTCCTGCTACCCAGTCCGGTGATGGTGCGCCGCATCCGCAGGCTGGCCCGGGAGGTGGACGCCGAGCTGGTGGTCCTGGACCCGGCCGTCCCGCTGGGCCTGGTAGGACCGCAGCTGGGGATCCCCTACGCGGCGGTGCTGCACGGGGCCGAGGTCACCGTCCCCGGCCGGCTGCCGCTCACCCGCCAGATGCTGGCCCGGGTGCTGCGCCACGCCTCGCTGCTGATCAGCGCGGGGGGCTATCCGGAGGCGGAGGCCCGCCGGGCCGAGAGCCGGCTGCCACCGGTGGTCCGCATCCCCCCCGGGGTGGACACCACCCGCTTCGTGCCCCTGCCGGCCATCGAGCGGGCCAGCGTGCGCACCCGGCTGCAGCTGCCGGCCGAGGGCCCCCTGATCCTGTCGGTCAGCCGCCTGGTGCCCCGCAAGGGCATGGACGTGCTGATCGAGGCGGCCGCCCTCCTGCACGAGCGGGGTCTCCGGGACGTGACCGTGGCCATCGCCGGCAGCGGCCGGGACCGGTCCCGCCTGGAGCGCCTGGTGGCCGCCCGCCAGGCCCCGGTGCGGCTCCTGGGCCGGGTGGGCGACGCCGACCTGCCCTCCCTCTACGCCAGCGCCGACGTGTTCGCCCTGTGCTGCCGCAACAGGTGGGGCGGACTGGAACAGGAGGGCTTCGGCATCGTGTTCCTCGAGGCGGCCGCCGCCGGCGTGCCCTCGGTCGCCGGGGCCAGCGGAGGGGCGGCGGAGGCGGTCGACGACGGGGTCACCGGCGTGGTGGTGCAGGACCCGTCCGACCCCGAGGCGGTGGCCGCCGCCCTCTCCGGCATGCTGGACGACCCGGCCGCCCTGCGCCGCCAGGGCCGGGCGGCCCGGGACCGGGCGGTCGGCGAGTTCGCCTACGACGTGCTGGCCGACCGGTTGAGAGTGGCGCTCGACGGGGTGGCGGCCGGGCGCGCCGTCTAGCCGGCGCCGGTCCGTCCGGCGTGGTGGCGGGCGGTCCGGAGGTCCGGCGCACTACGTTGCTGGGCCGGGAATGCGTGGCCAAGGAGGTTCCCGGACGTGGAGGAGCAGGTAACCGAGCGGATGATCATCCGTGGGGCGCCCGAGGAGTGCTACCGGGTGCTGGTGGACTTCGAGCGCTACCCGGACTGGGCGGCCGACATCAAGGCCGTCCACGTCGACGAGCGCGACCCGCAGGGACGGGCCCGGGTGGTCACCTTCCGGGCCGCGGCCTTCGGAAGGAGCACCTCCTACACCCTCCGCTACGACTACAGCGGAGCCCCGGAGGAGCTGTCATGGGTGCAGACCGCCGGCGACATCACCCGCCGCCTGGACGGCGCCTACCACCTGTCGCCGTCCGGCGACGCCGACACCGAGATCGAGTACCAGCTGGTGGTGGACCTCAAGGTGCCCCTCCCCGGGTTCGTGAAGCGCCGGGCCGAGGGCCGGATCATGGGCACCGCCCTCCGGGAGCTCAAGGCCGTCGTGGAGGCCCCGGCCGGCTCCGGCGGCCAGCCCGACCCGGCCGTGCCGTCAGGCGCCTGAACCGCCGGGACCCCTCGCCGGGCCCGGCGTGATACCCGTATCGGAGGGAGACGACGAGAGGCTGGCCGGCTACCGGCACCTGATCGCCGGGGACCGGAGCAGCCGCCACGACCGCCGGTCGGCCACTTTCGTGGTGGAAGGGGCCAGGGCCATCGGCCGGCTGCTCGAGGAGGGCTGGCCGACCCGGTCCGTGCTGCTGTCCGACCGGCGGGCGGCCGCCCGCCCGGACCTGGTGGAGGCCGCCGAAGCAGCCGGCGTCGATGTGTTCGTGGCCCCCCGGGACCTGTTCGACGGGATCGCCGGCTACCCGGTGCACCGGGGGGCACTGGCCCTGGCCGAGCGACCCCCGGAGCGCCGGCCCGGGGAGATCGTCGCCGGCGCCCGCCTGGTGCTGGTGGTCGAGGCCGTCAACGACTTCGAGAACCTGGGGGCGTTGTTCCGCAACGCGGCGGCATTCGGGGCGGGGGCGGTCCTCCTCGACCCGCGCACCGCCGACCCTCTGTACCGGCGGTGCGTGCGGGTCTCGCTGGGACAGGTCCTGCGGGTGCCTTTCGCCCGGGTGGGGGAGTGGCCCTCGGGGTTGGAGACGCTGACCGCCGCCGGCTTCACCATCGTCGCCCTCACCCCGGCCGGCGACGTGGCCATGGACCAGGCGGCCGGATCGGTCGGCGGCCCGGTGGCGGTCATGGTCGGGTCGGAGGCGGACGGGCTCACCCCCCAGGCGCTGTCTTGGGCCGGCCGGGCGGTGCGCATCCCGATGGCCCCCGGGGTCGACTCGCTCAACGTGGCCACCGCGGCGGCCATCGGGCTGCACCGCTTCGCCGGCGCGGCGCAGGTGGGCCCCGACCGCCCCGCCTAGGGTGTCGATCATGAGCGAGTTCGACTTCTCCGGAGCGGTGGCCGTGGTGACGGGCGGGGCGGGCGGCATAGGCCGGGCTCTGGCTCAGCGACTGGCGGCGGAGGGGTGCCGGGTGGCCGTGGTGGACCTGGACCTCGAGGCCGCCGAGAAGGCCGCCGCCGAGATCCCCGGAGCCATCGGGTTGGCCGCCGACGTGGGGCAGCGGGCCGCGGTGCGGGCCATGGCGGATGACGTGGAGGCCCGGCTCGGGCCCATCGACATCTACTGCTCGAACGCCGGTATCGCGACCGGCGCCGGACTGGGCGACGACGACGACTGGGAGAGGAGCTGGCAGGTCCATGCCATGGCCCACGTCCACGCCGCCCGGTCGGTGGTGCCCGGCATGACCGACCGGGGCCGCGGTGCGGTGGTCATCACCGCGTCGGCGGCCGGCCTGCTGATGATGATGCAGTCCGCCCCCTACACGGTCACCAAGCACGCCTCGGTGGCCGTCGCCGAGTGGCTGGCCGTCAACTTCGGAGGGTCCGGGGTGCAGTTCCACTGCCTGTGCCCCCAGGGGGTCCGCACCCCGATGGTCACCGGCAACGACACCTCGGGCCGGGCCGAGCTGGAAGCCAGCGGGGAGATCCTGGAGCCGTCGGCCGTGGCCGACGAGGTGATCGCCGCCATCCGGGCCGACCGGTTCCTGATCCTGCCTCACCCCCAGGTCGCCGGTTACGAGCAGGCCAAGGTCGCCGACCGGGACCGCTGGCTGGCCGGCATGCGCCGCCTCCTCAACCGGGTGGCCCGCTGAATGACCGGCACCAGCACCACCGAACGGGTCAGCGGCCGCACCACCGGCGAGGGCGGGGCGGTGGGGGTGGACATCGGCGGCACCAAGCTGCTGGCCGTCCGCCTCGAACCTGACGGCGACGTGGTATCCGACGCCATGTCGGCCAGCCCCCGGTCCCCCGAAGACCTGGTGGAGGAGGTGCTCACCGTCGCCAGCCGGCTGACCGCCGGCCGCCCCGGATCCATCGGGGTGGGCGTGCCCGGCCTGGTCGACCACGCCGGCAATCTGGTCTTCGCGCCCAACCTGCCGGGCGCGGTCGGCGGCGGGCTGGCCGACGCCCTGCGGGCGGCCCAGCCCGACTGCCGGTTCTGGATCGGCAACGACGGGACCGCCGCCTGCTGGGCCGAGCACGAGCGCGGCGCCGGGGCCGGCGCCTCCGACATGCTCATGGTCACCCTGGGCACCGGGATCGGCGGGGGGATCGTCAGCGCCGGCCGGCTGGTGGAGGGGGCCCACCGTTACGCCGGCGAGTTCGGTCACATGGTGGTCGACCCCAACGGGCCGCCGTGCCCGTGCGGCAAGAGAGGGTGCTGGGAGCGTTACGCCTCGGGATCCGGGTTGGGCAAGCTGGCCCGGGAGGTGGCGGTGGCGGGGGGAGCCGGGAACCTGGTGGGCATGGCCGGCGGGGATCCGGAGGCGGTCAAGGGGGAGCATGTCACCGCCGCCGCCGAGGCCGGGGACCCCTCCGCCCTGGAGATCATGCGCCTGTTCGGATGGTGGGTGGCGGTCGGCCTGGCCAACCTCACCAACCTGTTCGACCCGGAGGTGATCGTCCTGGGCGGGGGCCTGGTCGGAGCCGGGGAGATCCTGCTCGAACCGACCCGCCGGGCGTTCCAGGATCTGGTCGAGGCGGCCAGCGTGCGGCCGCCGGTGACCATCGTCGCCGCCCACCTGGGGCCGAGGGCGGGGGCGGTGGGGGCCGGCCTGCTGGCCGCGGCCTGCTAGCCGAGGCCCGGCCGGCCGGGGACGGCCCGGCACGAGCCATGCCGGAGGCGCCCGGCCCGGTGGCGCCCGGCCAGCCGGATCCGGGCGGCTGCCGCCGGGGTTGCCGCCGGGAGTGACCGCCGCCGTAATGCGGGATCGGGCCGGTGGCGGCCCGGTAACCTCTCGCTGTGGAGTTTCGCCGGATCAACGGGCTGCCGCCCTACGTCTTCGCCATCATCAACGAGCTGCGCGACCAGGCCCGCCGGGCCGGGCGCGACGTCATCGACATGGGCTTCGGGAATCCCGACATCCCGAGCCCCGACATCGCGGTGGAGAAGCTGGCCGAAGCCGCCCGTAACCCCCGTAACCACCGCTACTCGGCGTCGCGGGGGATACCGAAGCTGAGGCTGGCCGTGGCCAACCTGTACATGCGGCGCTTCGGGGTGGAGCTGGACCCCGACACCGAGGTGGTAACCACCATCGGGGCCAAAGAGGGCCTGTCGCACCTCATGTGGACCCTGGTCGGCCCCGGCGACACGGCGCTGGTCCCCACCCCCAGCTACCCGATTCACATCTACGCCCCGCTGTTCGCCGGGGCCGACGTGCAGCAGGTCCAGCTGGGACCGGACCAGGATTTCTTCGCCAACCTGATGGACAGCTGGGAGTCGACCTGGCCCCGGCCGAGGGTGATCGTCTTCTCCTTCCCGCACAATCCCACCACCGAGTGCGTGGACCTGGCGTGGATGGAGCGGCTGGTGAACTTCGCCCGGGAGCACGACGTCATCCTGGTGCACGACTTCGCCTATTCCGATACCGCCTTCGACGGGTTCCAGCCCCCGTCGCTGTTGCAGGTCCCGGGGGCCAAGGACGTCTCGGTGGAGTTCTACACCATGACCAAGAGCTTCTCGATGGCCGGATGGCGGATGGCGTTCATGGTCGGTAACCCTCAGATCGTGGCCGCCCTCACCAAGCTCAAGAGCTACCTCGACTACGGCACCTTCCAGCCCATCCAGATCGCCTCCATCGTGGCGCTCAACGAGGCCTCGGAGTACCCGAAGGAGGTCAACGACATCTACCACGCCCGCCGCAACGCCCTGTGCGACGGGCTCAACCGGATCGGGTGGAAAGTCGAGCCTCCCCGCGGAACCATGTTCGTGTGGGCGCCGATCCCCGAGCCCTATCTGGAGATGGGTTCGCTGGAATTCGCCAAGTTCCTCGTCACCGATGCCGAGGTGGCCACGTCCCCGGGGATCGGTTTCGGCAAAGGTGGGGAAGGATTCGTACGATTCGCTCTCATCGAGAACGAGCAGCGGATCCAGCAGGCGGTCCGGAACATGCGTAAGGCACTGACGAAATTGGGGTGAGGCCGTGGCCTACTGGGTGCTGAAAGTCGTCCTGACACCCGTACTCCTGATCCTGTACCGGGTCAGGGTGGAGGGACGCAGCAACGTGCCCAGAAAGGGCCCGGTCATCCTGGCGTGCAACCATCAGTCGTTCATCGACAGCATCTTCCTGCCCCTGTGCGTCCCCCGGCGGGTCACCTTCGTGGCCAAGGCGGAGTACTTCGAGAACCCCAGGACGGCCTGGTTCTTCCGGGCCGTCGGCATGATCCCGCTCAAGCGGGACGGGGGCTCGGCATCGGAGCGGGCGCTGGCCGCCGCTCGGGACGTGCTCACCTCCGGGGGGGTTCTCGGCATCTACCCCGAGGGCACCCGTTCCCCCGACGGCCGGCTGTACCGGGGTCACACCGGGGTGGCCCGGCTGGCCATGCAGTGCGGTGCGCCGGTGGTGCCGGTCGCCCAGTTCGGGACCGCCGCCGTCCAGCCGATCGGGGTGAACCGGCCCCGGATCTTCAAGCCGGTCAGGGTCCGGATGGGCCGGCCCATCACCGTGCCCTGCCTGGCTGACGGGGAGGGGCCGATCAGCGCGGAGGACCTGCGCCGCTGCACCGACTCCATCATGGCGGCCATCGCCGAGTTGTCCGGCCAGGAACGGGTCGACCGCTACGCCAAGCGGGACCGGGGCCGCATGGCCGCCCCGGGATCCGAGGCCGAGCCGGACCACGCCACAGGCGATGGCGCCGTCGACGGCGCGGTGCTCACCCCGGCCGTGTCACCGACGGGTCAGGCGCCGGGTCGGGTGCCGGACGGTGCCGATGCCTCCCGGCCGGTATCGCCGACCGGTCAGGCGGCGGGCGGGGCGACCGGTCCGTCGGCTCCGGTCGGGTAGGCGGCCCCGGTCCGTCGGCCCCGGTCCGTCGGCTCCGGTCGGGTGGGCAGCCCGCCGCCCGGGAGGCCTCAGGGCCGTCCCGTGCTCTGGTGTAACACCGGCGGCGCCGGCCGGTAACAGACGGTTCACAAAGGGCTGTTAGCGTGCGGGCGTGCCTCTCTTCACCGTACGCGTCTGGGTCCCCGACCGTCCCGGTGCCCTCGGCGCGGTGGCCAGCCGGATAGGCGCCGTGCGGGGCGACCTGGTGGGTATCGACATCCTGGAGCGGGGCGCCGGGCGGGCCATCGACGAGCTGGTGGTGGATCTACCTTCGGAGTCGCTGGTCGAGTTGCTCATATCCGAGATCGGCGAGGTGGACGGCGTCGACGTGGAGGACGTGCGCCGGGCCAGCGACGCCCTCAACGATCCCCGCCTGGACGCTCTGGAGACGGCCGCCACCCTGGTGACCCAGCAGGCGGTCCAGCCGCTGCTCGCCAGCCTGGCCCGTGGCAGCCTCCGCGACTTCCAGTGCGACTGGGCCACGGTGGTGGAGCTGGACGGGGTGGACCACGCCGTGGCGGTGGGACCGGTTCCTCCCGGGCCGTGGCTGAGGGCGTTCCTGGCCGGCAGCCGGGCGGTGGTGGCACCGCGGCCCGGCGAGGCCGCGCCGGATGACGTGGCGTGGGCCGACCTGGACGCCGCCGGCCTGGTCCTGATCCTGGGCCGGCAGGGCCGCCCGTTCCGTATCCGCGAGCGCCGTCAGCTCACCGCCCTGGCCCGCATCGTCGACGCCCGCTGGGCCGAGCTGGCCTCCCGGCCGGGTCGCATAGCCCACCCCAGCGCCCTCGCCTGACCCCAGGGTCGCGCCCCGGCCCTCAGTCGGCCTCGGGGGGATCCCACGCCAGGGACCGCTCGACGGCTCGGTGCCAGTCGGCGAAGGCGGCCCGGACCGGCTGCTCGGTGGACGCCGGTTCCACCGCGGTGTCAGCTCTCCACACCGAGGCGATCTCGTCCAGCGATCCCCACACCCCTTCGGCCAGCCCGGCCAGGAACGCCGCCCCGATGGCCGTGGTCTCGCTGCTGCACGTCCGCCGTACCGGCACGCCCAGCAGGTCGGCCTGGAGGTGCAGGAGCAGGTCCATGGCCGAAGCGCCGCCGTCGACCCGCAGCTCCGACAGGGGCCGCCCGGCCGCCGCGGTCATGGACCGCACCACGTCGGCGGTCTGGAAGGCCATGGCCTCGACCGCGGCCCGGGCCAGCTGGGGGCGACCCACCCCCCGAGTCAGGCCGACCACGGTGCCCCGGGCGTGGGGATCCCACCAGGGGCTGCCCAGGCCGGTCAGGGCCGGCACGAAGAAGCAGCCGCCCGAGTCGGGCACCGTCTCGGCCAGCGGGCCGATCTCGGCGGCGGCGGCGATCAGCCCCAGCCCGTCGCGCAGCCACTGGACCGCCGCTCCGGTCACGAAGATGGCCCCCTCCAGGGCGTAGGTCGTGGTGGCGGGGCCGACCTCGCCGAGGCTCCAGGCGACCGTGGACAGCAGACCGTCGACCGGTGGGGGCAGTTCCGGGCCCACGTTCATGAGCACGAAGCTGCCGGTCCCGTAGGTGTTCTTGGTCATGCCGGGGGAGAAGCACGCCTGGCCGAACAGGGCCGCCTGCTGGTCCCCGGCCACCCCGCTGATGGGCACCCCGGCGGCCAGACCGGGGATCACCCCCGGCGCCGTGGTGGCCAGCCGTCCGCTGGAGGGACCCACCTCGGGCAGCACCCCGGCCGGGACCCCGAACAGGTCGGCCAGCTCCCCGTCCCACGCCAGGGTCCCGATGTCGAACAACAGCGTCCGGGCCGCGTTGGTGGCGTCGGTGACATGGGTGCGTCCCCCGGTCAGGCGCCAGATGATCCAGCTGTCCACCGTGCCGAACGCCGTGTCCGGGGTGGGTTCGACGGCGCCCTCGCCGAACAGCCACGCCAGCTTGGTGGCCGAGAAGTACGGGTCGAGGACCAGCCCGGTCCGGGCCCGCACCCGGCCCAGGTGTCCCGCCGCAGCCAGCTTCTCGCATATGTCGGCGCTGCGCCGGTCCTGCCACACCACCGCCCGGTGCAGCGGGGTGCCGTCCCGGCGGTCCCACAGCACGACCGTCTCCCGCTGGTTGGTGATGCCGATGGCGGCGACCGGCTGGTCCACGGCGGCCAGCACCTCGGCGAAGGTGGCCACGACCGCGTCCCAGATCTCCTCCGGGTCGTGCTCGACCCAGCCCGGTCGGGGGAAGTACTGGGGGAACTCCCGGTACCCGGCCGCCACCACCTCACCGTCGGGACCGATCGCCATCGTACGCACACCGGTCGTCCCGGCATCGATCGCCACCACCACACCCATCCCTGGAACATAGCTGCGCCCGGGCCCGGCCCGTCCTGCGGTGTGGGTCGCGATGTTCCCCGGCGCGGCCCCCCGTCGAAGGGGCGGGGACTGGGGGGCCGTCGCCAGGGTAGAGCCGCCGAGGGGGCAGCTTCGGCGGCGATATTTTGACTGTACCCCTCTGCACCGGAGTTGACACACTCCGTCCCGGGATATTTTCGGTGGGCCGGCCGGCACCCCGGTTATCCCCCGGTGATTCACAGCTTCTGCCCTCTACCGCTCCACAGGCGCCCGACCCTACGGTGGCCGGACCGGCCCGGCCGACCAGACTGCAAACCTTCGCGAGCGCGGCCTGACCAGGGGTTTTCCGGACCGGTGGGCATTGACACGGATGAAATTACGGTGATGTAATTACCGTCATGTTGTGGGATGCGGGGTCCACAGGGCGTCAGAGCCACAACAGCTTGTGGTTCTGACCAAGTTCACTCTCCAGGAGGTTTCCGGTATGGCAATAGCGCCCGAGCGGATGGGCATCGGGATCTCCCGGCACTTCACGAAGGCCGGCGAGGATCCCTACAGTTCCGTCGAGTGGGAGCGGCGCGACGCCCGCATCGTCCACTACGGCACCGGTGCCGTGGTCTTCGAGCAGCTCGGGGTGGAGGTGCCTGCCAGGTGGAGCCTCAACGCCACCAACATCCTGGCCCAGAAGTACTTCCGGGGCACCCTGGGTGAGCCCGAGCGGGAATGGTCGCTGCGCCAGGTGGTGGACCGGGTGGTGGACACCATCACCGGATGGGGCCGCAAGGAGGGCTACTTCGTCGACGACGAAGAGGCCGACGCCTTCAGCGACGAGCTCAAGTACCTGATCATCCACCAGAAGGCCGCCTTCAACTCACCGGTGTGGTTCAACATCGGGGTCAAAGGGGTGCCCCAGCAGGGATCGGCCTGCTTCATCCTGGCCGTCGAGGACTCCATGGACTCGATCCTCAACTGGTACACCGAGGAGGGCATCATCTTCAAGGGCGGCTCCGGGGCGGGGGTCAACCTGTCGCGGATCCGCTCGTCCAAGGAGGGCCTGCGGGGCGGGGGGACCGCCTCGGGCCCGGTGAGCTTCATGCGCGGCGCCGACGCCTCGGCCGGCACCATCAAGAGCGGGGGTAAGACCCGCCGGGCGGCCAAGATGGTCATCCTCGACGTGGACCATCCCGACATCGAGGACTTCGTGTGGTGCAAGGCCATCGAGGAGCGCAAGGCCCGGGCTCTGCGCGACGCCGGCTTCGACATGGACCTCGACGGCAAGGACAGCTACTCGATCCAGTACCAGAACGCCAACAACTCGGTGCGGGTCACCGACGAGTTCATGCAGGCCGTGCTCGACGACGGCGAGTGGGCGCTCAGGGCGGTCACCACCGGTGAGGCGGTGGACACGGTCAGGGCCCGGGACCTGTTCCACCAGATCTCCAAGGCGGCGTGGGAGTGCGCCGATCCGGGCATGCAGTTCGACACCACCATCAACCGGTGGCACACCGCCCCCAACTCCGGGCGGATCAACGCCAGCAACCCGTGCAGCGAGTACATGCACATCGACAACTCGGCCTGCAACCTGGCCAGCCTCAACCTGTTGACGTTCCTGGGTGCCGACGGCGCCTTCGACGTGGCCGGCTTCAAGGCGGCCACCGAGGTGGTGTTCACGGCCCAGGAGATCATCGTCGGCAACGCCGACTACCCCACGGAGAAGATCGGGGAGAACTCCCGGCGGTTCCGCCAGCTGGGCATCGGCTACGCCAACCTGGGCGCCCTGCTGATGGCCGAGGGCCTGCCCTACGACTCCGACGGGGGCCGGGCCTGGGCGGCGGCCATCACCGCCCTGCTCACCGGCCACTCCTACGCCACCTCGGCCCGCACGGCGTCGCGCATGGGCCCCTTCGCCGGCTATTCGCAGAACCGGGACGCCATGCTCGACGTGCTGCGCATGCACCGCGACGCCGCCGCCCGCATCGACGAGGAGCTGGTCCCGCCGGAGCTGCTGTCGGCGGCCCAAGAGGCCTGGGACACCGCCGTCGACACCGCCGAGCAGCACGGGGTGCGCAACGCCCAGGCCAGCGTGCTGGCCCCCACCGGCACCATCGGCCTGCTCATGGACTGTGACACCACCGGTATCGAACCGGACCTGGGTCTGGTCAAGATGAAAAAGCTGGTGGGCGGGGGCACCATGTCGATCGTCAACCAGACGGTGCCCCGGGCCCTGGCCCGCCTCGGCTACACGCCTGACCAGGTGGCCGACGTCGTGGCCTACATCGACGAGCACAAGTCCATCGTGGGCGCCCCGCACCTGTCGGCGGAGCACCTGCCGGTGTTCGCCTGCTCCATGGGCGACAACACCATCCACTACCGGGGCCACATCAAGATGATGGGGGCGGTGCAGCCCTTCATCAGCGGGGCCATCTCCAAGACGGTCAACGTCCCCGAGGAGGTCACCGTCGAGGACGTGGCGCAGCTGCACATCGAGGCGTGGCAGCTCGGCCTCAAGGCGGTGGCCATCTACCGGGACAACTGCAAGGTCGCCCAGCCCCTGGCCACGGCCAAGAAGACCGTCGCCGATCCCAACGTGTCGGCGGGGGAGGCCCACGACGCCGAACTGGCGTTGAAGGTGGCCGAGCTGGAGAAGGCCCTCGAGCGCCAGACCGTGGTGGTCAAGCAGCCGGTGCGCGAGCGGCTGCCCCGGCGGCGCAAGTCGAGCACGTTCAAGTTCCGGGTGGCCGACTGCGAGGGCTACGTGACGGTGGGCGAGTACGACGACGGCCGTCCCGGCGAGGTGTTCATCAAGGTCTCCAAGCAGGGCTCCACCCTGGCCGGGATCATGGACGCCTTCTCGGTGGCCATCTCCATCTCCCTGCAGCACGGCGTGCCGCTGGCCACCTTCGTCCGCAAGTACACCAACATGCGCTTCGAGCCGGCCGGCATGACCGACGACCCGGACCTGCGTATCGCCCAGTCCTTGGTCGACTACATCTTCCGGCGCCTGGCGGTGGACTACCTGCCGTACGAGGAGCGGGTCGAGCTCGGCGTGCTCACCTCCGAGGAGCGCACCCAGGCGCCGCTCCC
>DASSZD010000210.1:0-4919 GCA_035702985.1 Acidimicrobiales bacterium | reverse complement strand
CGATCTCGTCGGGGTCCGATCGCTCGATGACGATGCTGTCGACGTCGTTCGGATGGGTCGCGGTCATCACAGCCTCCCCGGGGCTAGCGGCGTACTCTGAGTAACATAATACGCGCTATTTTCTGGGCCGGGTCAAGGCGGCCAGGCACCATGCTCTGCAAGTCGGGCCCTCTCTAGTCGAGCCCTCCCTGGTCGAGGCAGCGGCGCACGGCGTCGATGAGGGCGGCGGGGCGGGGATCGGCGGCCAGATTCTGCTGCATCTGGTTCATCACGTAGGCGAAGCCGATCCCGGCGTCGGGATCGGCGAAGGCGAGGGACCCGCCGGCGCCGGAGTGGCCGAAGGACCGGGGCCCGAGGAGGGGCGAGAACGGTGACGGCAGGAAGAAGCCCGCCCCGAAGCGGTTGTCGAGCAGCAGCACGGCGTCGGGGCCGGCGGACCGCTCGACGGTGGCCGCCGCCACCGTGTCGGGTCGCAGCAGCCGCACCCCGTCCACCTCCCCGACGGTGGTGGCATAGAGCTTGGCCAGCGCCCTGGCGGTGGCGATGCCATTGGCCGCCGGCAGCTCGGCGGCGTGCACGGCGCGTTGGTTGAAGTTAAAGGGCGGATCGGTGGGGTTGAGAGCCCGCGACGTGAGCGAGGCGGGGCTGGCCATGGCCCGGAGCTGCTCGACCCGCTCGGGAGGCAGTGCGGCCAGCTCGTCGCGGCTGAGCCGGGGCGGCGGAGACGCCCGCAGCCGGGACACCCGGCCCTCCTCCGGTTCGGGCAGGCCGATCCACAGGTCCAGGCCGAGCGGCCCGGCCACCTCTTCGGCGAGATAGCGGCCCAGGCTGCGCCCCGTGGCCCGGCGCACCACCTCCCCCACCAGCCATCCGAAGGTCACGGCGTGATATCCGTGACGGGTCCCGGGCTCCCAGAGCGGCCGCTGGGCGGCCAGGGTCTGCACCGCCGGATCCCAGGCCAGCGCCTGATCGGCGGGCAGGCGCGGCTCGAGCACGGGCAGCCCGGCCCGGTGGGAAAGCAGGTCCGCGACGGTGGTGGCCGCCTTGCCCTCGACGCCGTACTCCGGCCAGTACTGCACGACGGGGGCGTCGAGGTCCAGCTCCTGGCGCTGGGCCATGAGGTGGGTGCAGATGGCGGACACCCCCTTGGTGGTCGAGTACACGAGGGCGAGGGTGTCCTCCTGCCATGGCCGGCCGGTTCTGGCATCTGCGGTGCCGCCCCAGAGGTCCACCACCTTGCGGCCGCCGGCGTAGAGGCAGAACGCCGCCCCCAGGTCGCCCCGCTCGGTGAAGTTGGCTTCGAACGCGTCGCGTACCGTCGCGAACCGTCGCTCGGCATGGCCCTGTGCGTGCATGGCGGGGAGGTTACGTAACCCGACGCCGGGGTACCTGAGCTTCCTATAAGCCTCGAAGCCCCGCATCAGACCGACGAGGGCCGTCCCCTCCGGCGGATCGGGAACGTCCTGCCCGGGTCGCTCCGCGACTTCCTGGGTTCGTGGAGCCGTATCAGGGATGTGCTGCGGGCCCAGATATGGCTGCTGCCCGCAGCCTTCGTGGTGGCCGCCACTGCACTGGCCATCGGGCTCACCGCGGTCGACAAGGCCATCAACGTCAGCCGTACCAGCGTGCTGTTCCCGGGGCCCCCGGCCGGGGCCCGGTCATTCCTGTCGGCCATCACCCAGGCCATGATCTCTTTCACCGGCGTGGTGTTCTCGGTGACCGTCGTGGTGCTGCAGTTGTCGAGCGGGCAGTTCTCCCCCCGGATCCTCCGGCGTTTCCTGCAGGACCGGGTGATCCAGTCCACCCTCGGGGTGTTCGTGGCCACCTTCGTGTACTCGATGGTGGTCCTGCGGGAGGTGAAGGGCGGCCAGACCAGCGGGTTCGTGCCGCGCATCGCCGTGTCCGGCTCCCTGGTCCTGGTGCTGGCCAGCGTGGCCATGTTCATCCTGTACCTCTCCCACGTGACCAACCAGATTCGGGTGGCCACGGTGATCGGGTCCATCGGGGACGAGACCCGCCGGCTGATCGAGGCCCGCCAGGACCCGGCAGCCCCGCGGGGAACACCCCCCGATCCGGGCGGTTCCCCGCAGATCCTCGGCTCGCCGACCAGCGGGGTCGTCGTATCGGTCAACCAGGTGCGGTTGGTCGACCTGGCCGAGCGGATCGACCGGGTCCTGGTGGTCATTCCGCGGGTGGGCGACTTCCTACCGGCCGGGGCGCCGCTCATCGCGGTCCACGACCCGGCCGGCCGGGCCGCCCAGCCGATCGACGACTCGTGCCGGGGGGACGTTCTGCGCGGCATCTCCTTCGACCGGGAACGAACCATGGAGCAGGACGTAGCCTTCGGGCTGCGCCAGCTCGTGGACATCGCCGAGCGCGCTCTCTCCCCTTCGGTCAACGACCCGACCACCGCCTCGCAGTCGATCGACCAGGTACATGACATCCTGCGCCGCCTGTCCGGCCGGCCCGACCCCGACGGGGTGCACCGGGACGGTGACGGGCGGCCGCGGCTCATCGTCAGCCAGTACAGCTTCGCCGACTGCGTCGAGTTCGCCGTCGGGGAGCTGTGGCGCTACGGCGCCGAAGCGGCTCAGATACCGGGGCGGCTGATGGCCATGCTCGACGATCTGGGCTCGACGGCCACCGAGGAGCACCGCCCCGTCGTGGCGGAGTGGCGGGAGCGGGTGCGCGACGCCGGCGGGCCGGTGCGGGCCTACTAGTGAGCGGCCGTGCGCCGGTAGTCGTAGACGGCGATGGACAAACCGCAGCTCCCGGGCGGCCTCACCTCCACCCGGAGGGTGGAGGTGGACGGCTCGTAGTCGATACCTTCCACCTCGTAGGGCCCCTGGCACGTGCTCATGAGCGGCAGCTGGCCGAGCGAGGTCACGTGGGCCGCCACCGGGCGGCCGTCGAGGGGGTGGGGCAGGGCCAGGCTGAGCAGCTGGTCCGGGGTCGGCCACAGGTCCCGGCCGGGGTCGTCGCTGGCGCAGAGGATCTGCAGGGCCGAGGCGAAGGCGCAACCCTGCACGTTGCGAACGGGATGGTCCAGCCGGATGGTGGTGGTCATGGGCAGGTCATGTTCGAGGCCGGCGGCCGCCGGGTTGATCAGCGGGGTGGCGAAGACGAGGAGGCGGTCCATCCGACCCCACTCCCCCGACACCATCCACTGGCCGCCGGGGCTGATGGCGGCGAAGGAATCGTTGTACTCCTCCCCGGGGACCAGGCGGTGGACGAAGCGGTGGACGGTCCCGTCCGGGGCCGTCACCACGAACAGCTTCTCCCCCGTTGCCGGAGCGGCCTGGTAGGCGTCGAACAGGTATCCGCCGTACCCGCCCGGGTCCCCCACGTGCACCCATCCCTGCTCGCGCAGCGTGGCCGGGACCGACAGCTCTCCCCGGAACACGAGCATCGGCGGCTTCCCGTGCCGGGACACCGTCGCCAGACCCTGATCGGCCAGCTGGGCCAGGACCA
Organism: Acidimicrobiales bacterium; assembly: GCA_035702985.1. Classification (GTDB taxonomy): domain Bacteria; phylum Actinomycetota; class Acidimicrobiia; order Acidimicrobiales; family Palsa-688; genus JAKAXG01. The sequence goes on along the minus strand of DASSZD010000210.1, from coordinate 1,448 downwards.
GGAACCGGTCGCGCAGGACCCACCGCCCCAGCCGGGAGCTCCGGCCCGCGCCCGCCACCGAATCCCACGGGGATGGCGGCGGGGTGGTGGCCGGCACGGCGGTCACGGGCGAACCCTGGGTGGTGGTGGCGGCCCGCCCGGTGGCCTCCGGTACGGAGGTGAGCCAGGCGGACAGGCCGACGGCGACGGCCAGGCCGACCGACATCCACAGCCACCACGGCCCGCGCCGCGCGAGCCGCGTCGGCGGTCGCTCCGCGGTGCCCACCCCGTCCATCTACCCTGAAAACGTCGAGATGGAGTCAGCCCGCCCCGTCCCCGTCGGGTCCCCCGGCGCGCCATCCCGCCTCCGGCGCCTGACCGCGGTGGCGGTGGCAGTGGTGGCCATCCTCGTCACCGCCGTCATCGGGGCCGGCTGGTGGGTGCGCTCCCGGGTGGAGGACACGCTGGCGCAGCGGATCGAGCAGCAGGTCCCCGGCTCGGACCCGGCGGTCGGGATCTCGTCGTTCCCGTTCCTGGTCCGTCTCGGCACGTCCGGGACCATCGGGCAGATGTCAGCCCATCTGAAGCGGCTGTCGGCGGGGCCGTTCAGGTACAACGGCGTGTACGTGGCGCCGGCCACCTTCGACGACGTGGACATCCGGGTCGCCGCCCTCCGCCTGAGACGCCGCGATCTCCTCCACCGCAAGGTGGTGATCGCCGGTCTCCGGGGAGCCACGGTGACGGCCACCCTGCTGCAGGGTTCGCTGGACAAGAGCGTCGGCTTACCGGTGACGCTCGGGCACGGCACCGTTGGCCTCGGCGGGCTCAGCCTGCCCGCCCAGATCGGGGTCGGCTCCCGACAGATCACCGTCACCGTCCCCGGCCAGCTGAGCTTCAGCCTGACGCTGCCGCCTCTCGACGTCTTCCCGTGCCAGGGCCGGGTCCTCATTCAGCCGGGGGCTCTCCGGATCTCCTGCCGCATCGACCGTCTGCCCCCCGTGCTGGCCGGCACCTCGTTCAGCTTCTGAGGCCTACCGGAGGGGTCCCCGCCGAGGCCGGGACCGGGGCATGGCTTCGGGCGTGACCCGAGCCGATCCGCCGGAGGTGCCGGCGCGTACCAGCGGGGTCGGCTGCGCTCTGGTGGCCCGCCGGGCCGGCGTGCCCTACGTATTGACTATCTGCTCCAGGGTCCAGTCCGGATGGTCGGACTGGATGCGGGCCAGCCAGTACGGGCTCTGGAACACGGCCAGCAGGACCCCGTCCCGGCGGCGCAGGATGTCCACTCCGCCGATGGTGGTCAGGGAGGCCGCGGTGGGCTCGTCGGTGCGCCGGACGATGCGCTCGTGGGGTCCGGACAGCGAGATGGCGGCCCCGAACTCGTGCTCCATGCGGTGGGCCAGTACCTCGAACTGCATCACCCCGACGGCGGCGAGCACCGGGGTGGGGTCGTCACCCCGCTGGAGGATCTG
>DASSZD010000043.1:0-23702 GCA_035702985.1 Acidimicrobiales bacterium | reverse complement strand
CGGCCGGCCGGCCGGCCCGCCCGCCACCGCCCCTGACCCTGACCCTGACCCGAGCCCGGGCCCCGGGGAACCGGGTTCGTCACACCGACAGGACGGACGCACCTCCGCCGCCGTCGACGACGAACTCGGCCCCCGTCAGATACCGCGACTCGTCGGCGGCGAGGAAGACGACCACGTTGGCCACGTCCTCGGGCTCGGCCAGGCGGCCGAGTGCCGACATGTCGCGTCCCAGCTCCTCGAGGGTCTTTCCGGCCTGCGCCGCGCCGTAGTCAGCCATGGCGGTCTTGACGTACGTGGGATGGATGGAGTTGACCCGGATGTTCCGGTCGCCGAGTTCGGCGGCCAGGTCCTTGGTGAGGATGCGCACCGCCCCCTTGCTGGCGCCGTAGCAGGCGTGGCCGGCCGCACCCAGCAGGCCCGCCACCGACGACAGGTTGATGATGGACCCGCCGCCCCGCTCCACCAGATAGGGGATCACGTGCTTGGCCCCGAGGAACACCCCGGTCACGTTGATGGCAAACAGCCTGTTCCACTGCTCGACGGTCGTTTCGGTGACGGGGGAGATGAAGTAGATGCCGGCGTTGTTGACCAGGACGTCGATGCCCCCGAAGTGGTCCTTGGTCTGGGCCAGCACCTGCTTCCACCCGTCCTCGGACGCCACGTCGTGGGCGAGGAAGATGGCGTTTCCGCCGTCGGCGACGATCTTGCCGGCGGTCTCTTCGCCCTCGGCCGCCTTCACGTCGGTGACCACGACCTTGGCGCCGTATCTGGCGAAGCGGGCCGCCGTGGCCCGTCCTATGCCTGCTCCGGCTCCGGTGACCACCGCTACCTTGCCTTCCACTGCCAGCATGTCTGCTCCTTTACCTCTCCTCGTTGTGCTCTTGCGACGGCTGGAGGGTTCCTAGGCGGGAGACCGGTCCTCCTCGATCACCCGGATCACCTCGCGCAGGATCTCGTCGTCTTCCGCCAGCGGGAACTGGTCACTGAGCCAGGCGCCGGCCAGCTCCCCCTTGACCCGGCGTGGGGACCCGTCGGGGCGGTGGACCAGAAGTCCCAGGAGACCGTGGCGGACCACCACTCCGAACGGTTCGGGATCCCACCCGCCGTTCGCCACGATGGTGCGGATCTGCTCGATGGTGAACGGTGAGTCGGCCCAGACCGGGAGCCAGGTCATCACCTCGTCAGGTCTGATCCCGCCCGCCAGGTATCCCATCCGGGCCCGGTCCTCGGTGAGGATCCCCAGGACGTCCATCAACCGGCCGTACCACCCCTTCTCCGCGGCGAGTTCGGCGGCTACTCCCGGACGGACGCCCCCGTTGACCCCCACGTGCTGCGCCACTGCTCCGGCCAGCTCGGCCAGCGTCGGTTCCGACCCCTCACGGGTTCCGTCTGTGGAGGCAATCTCTGGTTGCATGACGCCCTTACGCTCCTGGTTCGTTCATGTCCGGGGATACCGCGATCCTCGCCTTCTGCGGACCAAGGGTGCATCTGGGACCCGGCGCGTCCATAGAGGCGAACGTCACCGGTCGTCACCACTGCGGTGCCGGCCCGACGAGAGCCGAACGGCCGAAGAGGGGCAGGCTGCCACGGTGCCGCCCGAAAGGGACCGCCTCGACCGATACTTGGGGGATGCAGGCGACGGGTCCGAGCCACCCCCGATCCTCCTGGTGCCCAGAGGGGCGCACCGGAAGCGGGGCCGACCGATGACGGCGATCGATTGCGACGTGGTGGTGATCGGAGCCGGCGTCTCCGGGCTGGCCGTGACCGCCGCCCTCACCGATCACGGCCTCGACGTGGTGTGTCTGGATGCCCGGGACCGGATCGGCGGACGGCTGCACACGATCGGGTCCGAGCAGGGACCGCTGGATCTGGGAGCGTCATGGTTCTGGCCCGGCGAGGAGCGGGTCCAGCGGTTGGTGGCCGAGTCAGGTATCGCATTCCACGCCCAGCACATCGCCGGCGACGCCCTGTACGACGCCGAAGGCGGGCCGCGGCGACTGGACGGCAACCCGATCGACGTAGCGGCCTACCGGTACACGCGCGGGGCGCAAAGCGTGACGGATGCTCTGGCTTCTGGACTGCCCCCCGGCTCCGTCCGGACCCGCTCGCCCGTCAGCTCCGTATCGGTCGACGCCGGCGGCGCCCGGGTGGTGGCTGCCGGCTGCGAGCTCGCCGCCCGGCAGGTGGTGGTAGCCGCTCCGCCGGCGCTGGTCGCGGAGACGGTGGCCTTCCAGCCGGCCCTCCCGCCCGAGGTGCAGGGTCTGGCCCGGCTGACCCCGATCTGGATGGGGTCCACGGTCAAGGTCGTGGCCGTGTATCGGGACCCCTTCTGGAGAGACGCCGGGCTGTCCGGCGCCGTCTTCAGCGAAGTTGGCCCTCTGCGGGAGATCCATGATCTGTCCGGTCCCGAAGGAGATGACCCGGCGGCCCTCTTCGGCTTCGGGTCGTCGGCGCCGAACGCCTCCGGGCCGGCGGCGCCGCACGTCTTCGGGCCGTCGGCGCCGAACGCCTCCGGTCTTCGAGCCGAGCAGGTGGTCGACCAACTCGTGCGGCTGTTCGGGCCGTCTGCGGCCGCTCCGACGGAGGTGGTCGTGGCGGACTGGTCGCGTGAGCGCTGGACATCTCCCCCGGGGGTGAGCCCTTCGGGCGCCTTCCAGCTGTTCGGGCACCCGCTCTACCAGGGACCGACCCTTCAGGGCCGGGTGCACTGGGCTTCGACCGAGACCGCCGCCGGGTATCCCGGCCATGTGGAGGGGGCGCTGGAAGCAGCCGAGCGGACCGCCTCCGCCGTGCTCAGAGAGTTCGGACAGTCCCCGCCGCCGGGCACCCGGGCGGCGCAGACCGGAAAGGCCGGGTGATCAGACCATGTTCGAGATAGCCGAGTTGTTGGACGAGTACGACCGGGCGCTGGCCTACACCGAATCGCTCTGGCGGGACCTGCCGGATGAGATGGTGGGGTGGCGCCCCCGCCCGGATTTCAGCCCCATCGGGTGGCACCTGGGCCACCAGGCCGCAGTGGCCCACTTCATGGTCCGCAACCTGACGGCGGCCGAGCCCAGCCCGGACGCCGGCGTCGAGCCCTTGATGGACTCCGCCACCCCCGAAGCGCAGCGGGGAGCCCTGCCGAGCCCGGACCGGATCGCCCGTTACCGGGCCGCCGTCGCCGAGCGGGTCCGCGTTCGCCTGCGCGACATCGACGAGGGCCGGGTGGGCGCTCCCAGCCAGCTCCGAGTTGTCGGGCGTAACCTGCTGATCGCGCTGATCAACCACGAGTACCAGCACGACCAGTGGATCGGTGAGGTCCGTCGCGACGATCTCGGCCGCGACCTGCCGGGCCGGCCCGCCTCCGACCGCCTGACCGAGATCGACGGCTATACGGTGGTCATCACCTGACGCAGCGGGCGCGGCCCACGACGCCGGCCGGGGCTCAGCCGACCGGGCGCTTCCGGGCCGTCGCCAGGAGATACTCCCAGTCCATGACCGTCGCCCCGTCTCCCCGGTCGTGGCGGCGGGCCAACTGGTCCAGGTCCCGGTCGAGGGCGGCGACCCGCTCGGCGTCGGCGCCGATGGCCCGGTAGGCGGCCACGGTCGGGCCGTAGCAGTTCTTGAAGTAGTCCCGGAACTCCTCGGGGGTGGCGAACCGGTCCACGGTCACCGCATGGCGACGGGTCGTCACCTCCTCGACCCGGTCACCGAACAGGCCGAGCAGATGGCTCTCCGAGCCCCACAGAGGGGGTGGCTGGGCGCCCGGCGGCGGAGGAGGGGAGTAGGGCCGCATGGTGGTGAACATCTCGCCGATGAATCCCTCAGGTGTCCAGCTGATCAACCCCACGGTGCCACCGGGGCGGCACACCCGCAGCAGTTCATCTGCGCAGACCTGATGGCGGGGGGCGAACATCACTCCTACGCAGGAGACCACCACATCGAACTCGCCGTCTCCGAACGGCAGGGCCTCGGCGTCGGCCTCCCGCCATTCGAGTGTCACCCCGAGCCGGGCAGCCTGGTCGCGTCCGGCCTGGAGCAGCTCCGGGGTCAGGTCGCTGGCCACCACCTGGGCCCCGGCCGCTGCCGCGGGGATCGCCACGTTGCCCGATCCTGCCGCCACGTCGAGCACGCGCTGCCCGGCTCCGATCGCACAGGCCTCCACCAGCACCGTCCCCAGGTCGGGAATGACGTCGGCCGCGACCCGGGGATAGTCGCCCAGCGCCCACATGGCCCGGTGTCTGGCCTTCAGGGCCCGGTCGGCACCCGCGACTTCTTCCACAGCAGTCATCTCGCGCTCCCTCTCTTCCCATTTGCCTGTTCGACGCATTTGCCTGTTCGACGCCCCTGGGCGGCGGGGCTGTCGGTTCCACCCGGGAGGGTAGAGACGGCGGGGCCCCCCGGCTAGTACAATCTCTGTACCAGCTGCAGCAGCCCGGGAGGTCCGTGGGGTGGGGTCGTCCTACCATCAGTTCTGCCCAGTCTCGAAAGCCATGGAGCTGCTGGACGAGCGCTGGACCATGCTGGTGGTCCGGGAGCTGGTGACGGGCAGCCACCGCTTCAACGATCTGCGGCGCGGGCTTCCCCGGATGTCGCCCACGCTGCTGTCCAAGCGGCTCAGCCAGCTGACCCGGGCCGGGCTCGTCGAGCGTCAGGTCGACGGGAGCGAAGTGCAGTATGTCCTGACGCCGGCCGGTGAGGAACTGCAACCCATAGTCGAGGCTCTCGGCGCCTGGGGTGTGCGCTGGATCGGGAATCTCGGCGAAGAGGACCTCGATCCCAGCCTGTTGTTATGGGACATGCACAGATACGTCGACCGTGCTTCCGTGCCGAGAGGGCGCACCGTCCTGCACTTCCAGTTCCCCGACGTGGCCGCCCGGTCCCAGCGGTGGTGGCTGGTCATCACCGACGCCGAAGTCGACGTATGCGACACGGACCCCGGCCACGAGGTCAGCGTTACCGTCACCGTCGACCTCCGGTGCATGACCCGGATCTGGCGAGGCGATCTCAGCTGGTCCGATGCCGTCGGCTCCGGCGCCATGGCTCTGCACGGCCCCGCCACCCTGCGCCGGGCTGTGCCGGAGTGGTTCACGCCGTCCAGGTTCGCCTCCGTTCCGCGGGCGCCTGAGTACCTGCCCGCCCCGCACGGGCCCGGTCCTCGAGGGTCGGCTCCGTAGCTCTACATACCCCTGGGGGTATAGGAATAGGACGTCCGGTTTCCGGCGTTGGGTCTTCATAGATACCCAGGGGGGTATCGGCCGGACCCGACGGGAGGTTATTCGTGGTTCGAGAAGTTGACGTTCGCACGTTCGCCGCAGCACATGCCGACGGCGCCCACGTGATAGACGTGCGAGAGCCCTTCGAGTACATGGCGGGCCACGTGCCCGGCGCCAGGCTCGTGCCGTTGGGGTCGGTGGCGCAAGCCGCGCCGGACCTGCCGACCGGTCGACCGGTCTACGTGATCTGTGCGAGCGGCAACCGCAGCCGCACCGCAGCCCTGTGGCTGGCCCGAGCGGGCATCGATGCCCGCTCGGTGGCGGGCGGCACGGCGGAATGGGCCCAGGCGGGCTTCCCGGTGGTACCGGGCAGCCGTGAGAACGCGGCGTAGGAGGACGACGATCGATGTACGAGATCATCGCCATTGACACGCCGACTCTCGGCGACCGCAGCTACCTCGTCCACGACGGGGTGGTGGCGTTCGTGATCGACCCGCAGCGCGACGTCGACCGGGTGCTCGCCCTGGCCGGGTCCCTGGGGGTCCGCGTCACGCACGTCTTCGAGACCCACATGCACAACGATTACGTAACCGGCGGCCTGGCCCTGGCAGACATGACCGGTTCGGCCTATCACGTCAACGCCGACGACCCGGTTGACTTCAGCCGGGTACCGGTCAGAGACGGCGACGTGGTCGAGGTCACGGAGGCCCTGAGGGTCCGGGTGATCTCCACCCCGGGACACACCTACACCCACCTTTCCTATGCTCTGGAGGCCGACGGCGAGGTGGTCGGGGTCTTCACCGGCGGGTCACTCCTGTACGGGTCAACAGGCCGCCCCGACCTGCTGGGCCCCACCCACACCGACACCCTGGCCCACCACCAGTACGCCTCGGCCAAGCGGCTGGCAGCCGAGTTGCCGGGGACCGCCGGCGTCTTTCCGACCCACGGGTTCGGCAGCTTCTGCTCCTCCACCCAAGCGGAGGGGACGGCGTCGACCATCGCCCAGGAGAAGTCCGGGAATCCGGCGCTGCGCTTGGCCGAGGACGAATACGTGGCGGCACTGCTGGCCGGTCTGGACGCCTGGCCGGCCTATTACGCCCATATGGGCGCGGCCAACCTGGCTGGACCGTCGGCCGCCGACCTGACCAGCCCGACGGTCGCCGATGCGGCGGAGCTCCGCCGCCGGATCGACGCCGGCGAGTGGGTCGTCGATCTGAGGAACCGCACCGCGTTCGCCGCCGGGCACCTGGCCGGCAGCCTCAACTTCGGCCTGGACGGCAGCTTCGCCACCTACCTCGGCTGGATGATCCCCTGGGGTACCCCGGTAACCCTGCTCGGCGAGAGCCCCGAGCAGGTCGCCGAGGCCCAACGCGAGCTCGCCCGGATCGGCATCGACCGTCCTGCGGCGTCCGCCACCGGAGAACCCCGGGACTGGTCCGGGGGTGCCACCCTGGCCAGGTACCGGAGGGCCGGATTCGCCGATCTGGCCGCGGCGGGCGTGCCTGAGGTGGTGGTCCTGGACGTCCGGCGCCGCCTCGAGTGGGCCGAAGATCACATCGCCGGCGCCGTCCACATCCCCCTCCACGACCTGCTGGACCGGCTCGGCGAGATTCCCGAGGGCGAGGTGTGGGTGCACTGCCGGTCCGGGTACCGAGCGTCCCTGGCCGCCGCCGTGCTGGCCCGCGAGGGACGGACGGTGGTGGCGGTCGACGACGAGTTCGACAACGCCCGCGGGGCCGGTCTGCCGGTGGTCGCGGAGCAGGTGGCGGCATGAGTGCCGGATGGCGGGTGCCGGCCGTCGGCCCCCGTGTCGCCGATCCCGCCAGCCCGACCGCAGGGCGGTGGGCCCTGGTGGCGGCGCGACCGGGCATCCGGGGCCTCCAGGCCCGGTAGGGGCCACCATGTTGATCATCGGGGTCGCCGTCGGCGCTCTCATCGGGCTGAGCCTGGGCGCCCTGGGTGGGGGCGGGTCGATCCTCACAGTGCCCGCTCTGGTGTACCTGCTCGGCCAGAGCCCCCGCTCCGCCACGACGGGGTCGCTGCTGATCGTCGGCATCACCGCCCTGGCCGGGACGGTCTCGCACTACCTCGCCGGGCGCGTGCGCCTGGGCCCCGGTGTCACGTTCGGTCTGCTGGGTGTTGCCGGCTCGTACGTGGGGACCCGACTGTCGTCCGGGGTGAGCCCGAATGTGCTGCTCACTGCCTTCGCCGGCCTGATGGTGGTAGCTGCCGTTGCCATGCACCGTCGTCGAGGGACGGCCGCCGTCCCGGTGGTCCCCGACGGGGAGGCCGACCGTGCCGGCGGGGTCACCGCCACGCTGAGGGCGACCCGGACCGGATCCCTCCTGCGGATCGTGGCGGCGGCGAGCGGAGTCGGTCTGCTCACCGGGTTCTTCGGCGTAGGCGGCGGGTTCGTGATCGTACCGGCGCTGGTGCTGGCGCTCGGCTTCACCATGCCTGTCGCCGTCGGCACGTCCCTGCTGGTCATAGCCATCAACAGTGCTGCGGCCCTGGCCGTCCGGCTGGGAGGTCACACCCATCTCGACTGGTCGCTCCTGGCGGTCTTCACCGTCGCGGCCATCGCCGGCAGTGTTCTGGGCAACCGGGTGGCCTCCAGGGTGAACCCGGCGGTGCTGAGCAGGGCCTTCACCGCTCTACTCGTGGTGATCGCGCTGTACACGGCGATCCGTAGCGTCCCGCACCTGCTGTAGCCGCTGCACGGGAGGACTCCAGCCACCGGGACGAACATCGGTCTGCACGAAGGTGGCGCTCCATCAGCATGTCGTGATCTCCGCCCTGCCGGCTGGCCGCCCTGGCCGCCCTGTCCGGCCCCGCCGGACCCGGCCGGGGAACCGGGTGACTCAGGGCAGGCAGCTCCCCGTGCTGGTGGTGGCACTGGTTCGCTCCGCGCGGGCGATGTCCGCGGAGACGGCGTCCATGGTGAGGGCGTAGCCGACGTGGGCGGTGGTCGTGGAGTTGGCGAAGACCAGTCCGATGACCGTGCCGGGCGTCAGACCCGTGGTCCCGATGGGCTGCCCGCTGGCCACGAGCGGCCCGCCGGAGTTGCCGGGCCGCACGTCGCCGTGGAGTTCGTAGACGCTCCGCGTGGTGACGGCCTTTCCGTAGATGTCGAACTCGGTCGCCAGTATGCGGGCGTTGACCGCCGCCGGCGTGGCCTGGAGGGGACCGCCTTGCGGGTAGCCCATGATGGCGCCGGTGGTGTCGCGCGCCACCGGCCGCTCGCGGATGGCCAGGGGCGGGTCGGCGAGACCGGGGACGCGCAGGACGGCCACGTCCAGAGCGGGATCGAAGACGACGACGTCACCCCGGTGGGTACCGGAGCTGTCGATCACCTGGGTGCGGGCTTCCCCTGCGACGACGTGGGCGTTGGTCACGACCATTCCGGGGGCGGCGACGAAACCGGATCCGCTCTCGACGAGATCGCAGGCCCGTCCCAGGATCTTGACCGTCGACTGCTGTGCCGTCTTGAAAGCGGCCTGGATCGTGGCGTCGTCGGGAAGCACGGCCGGTGCGACCAGCCCGGGGGGCAGGTCGGCGAACACGACCGGAAAGCCTCTGCTGGACAGGTAGGTCTCGACCCGGGCGAACAGGTCCGGCAGCGGGGGGAGCACGCCGTCAACGGCTCGTAGAACGCTGGAGTCCTGCAGCGCCCGGTTCAGGCTGGGGTAACGGCTGACTGACAGCACCGTTCCGATCACCCAGGACGCGAACAGGGCGGCGACGGCGCCCACCGCCACACCGATCAGGGCATCGGCTGTCCCCAGGTGGCGCCGCTCGAGCGTCCGGCGGACTCGAACGCCGACCAGTTCGCCGACCGTTCCGAGACCCAACGTGCAGACGAGGATCACGAGCATGGCGACCGGCGCCCTGGCTGCGCCCGACGCCAGGCCGGCCAGCGGCGGGACCAGAAGGAGACCGGTTATCAGGCCCACCCATACCCCCGCCGCGGTCAGGGTCTGCGCCACCGCTCCGGCGTGGAATCCGCTCAACGCTGAGAGCACAACGACGGCGATGAGGATTCCGTCCACCCAGTTCACCCGTCTCTACCCCCTCACCCCGACTGCCGCCACGGCACGAGACATGCCGGCACGGGAGTCGACGGGGCCGGTCGGCGTCCCCATGGTGCCTTGCAGCCGGGTTCGGGGCGTCCGCCGGGGTCCGGTGGGCTCGACCCGACCGGCGCGGGATGCTTCCACTCTCAACCCCGGTAATCCCGTCTCCTGAGCAGATGCACCATCAGGCCTGCCCCCAGGATGAGTTGCACGGTGCCGACCGTCGTGAACCCGGCTGTCATGGGGACGGCGATGAGCGTCGGGACGAGGGCGGCGAGCACCCACCCGCACTGGAATCCAGCATCGAAGCGGCCGAAGGCCCGGGCCCGGTTGGCCGCCTCGACGTCCGCTTGGACCTGGGCGTCGAACGCGTTCTTCGCCACCGTGGCTGCAAGCCCGGCTCCTGCAGCCAGCATCACTGCGCCGTACGGATGGCGAGCAGCGCCGGACACGACCAGCGCGGCGGCGGCCGCGGCGATGGCAACGGAGGACAGCGCGACCATCCAGGCCTCCGATCTCACCAGCCGTCGCGCCCGCGGGGCGGCGACCGCCCCGGACAGATTGCCGACCACGGCGGCCGCCGCCGCCAAGCCGTACCAGATCAGCGACGTCCCCGTCGCCCGGAACCCGAAGGCGATGAGCGCCGTGATGAAGCCGGTCATGGCCCGTGTTCCGCCCATGACCAGCGACGAGCGGCCCAGGTCGTGCGCCGGGCGGCGTCCGCGGTCCGGCCCGGTGGCCTCGGCGGTCAACCCCGCGCCGGGCTCGCTCGGTGCGGGCAGCATCAGAGACAGCGCCGCGGTGGAAGCGAAGACGAAGGCGTCCACCTCGAGCAGCCGACCCGATCCGAACAGCGCGTAGATGGCGCTGCCCACGGCGGCGGCTCCCGCGGCGGCCAGCCCCGAGCCCACGACCAACCTGGAATTGGCTCTGACGAACTCCGGGGGGCCGGGAATGTAGCCCGGCACGAGGGCGGATCGGGCCACGGCGTGGGTCTTGGAACAGACCAGGCTGAGGAAAGCGGCCGGGAACAGCAGCAGGCTGTGGAGCCAGGCCACCATCATCACCGCCGCGGCCGTCCGGCCGGCCGCGGCCAGGAACAGGACGAACCGCTTTCCTCGCCGGGACCGGTCCGCGGCCGGGCCGATGACCGGGGCGACGACGGCGAATGGCAGCAACGTGCACAGCAACCCCAGGGCCGTGCGCCCCCGGGCGGCATGGAGGGGGACGCTCACGAACACCGACCCGGCCAGTGCGATCAGCACCAGCGCATCGCCGGCCGACGACGTCAGGTTCACCATGGCCAGCCGCCCGAAGGGCGTTGACTGCCACCCGCCGTCTGCGGGAGTCAACCGCAGGGGATATGTCGCCGCCCGTGTCAGGCGATCCGTCCACGGGGACGTCCCCCTCCCTCCGGTCATGGACCGGTCGCTCCGGGCGGGGACCGGACAGGAGTGCGTGACCCGCCCGGCCCCGGAGGCGGCCCCGGAGCGGACCGGGTGCGCCGGTACCGGACCCACCCCCGGGCCGCCAGATTGAGGCAGGCGGCGATTCCCACCGCCACGAGCAGCGCAACCAACGGGTCGGTGGTGACGGCATCACCGAGCATCCCCATCCCGAAGGCGTACAGGGACCAGAGCACGGCGCTGCAGGCGGCCGCCAACCGGAAGCTCCGCTTGGGGATCCCGACCAGCCCGGCCGTGAGGGTGATCGGTGTCGGGCCGCCTGGTATCACCCGGGCCAGGGCGACCAGGCCGGTTCCGTGCCTGCGGAGCCGGTCCTCCACCCAGGCCCATCCCCTGCGGCTGCGCGCCCCGCGGAACAGCGCCCGGCTTATGCGCGACCAGTAGCGCGCCCCTATCCAGTAGGCCACGTTGTCGCTCACGAACGCCGCCGCCGTCGCCAATGCCAGCAGTGGATACGCCCGAACGTCTCCGGTTCCGGCCACGACTCCCAGAGCGATGAGCGCAGTGCGGGCCGGGACCAGCGGTATCACCCCGTCGACGAGCGCCAGCAGGAACACCACCACAAAGGCCCACGGGCTGGACAGGTCGATGGACTCCACCCGGAACACGGCCGGCCGCCGGAATGCGTGCCCCTCAGGCCACGACGTCGCGGCGGCGGAAGGCCCACACCGCGGCGGTGACCATCAGTGCGGTCAGGGCCAGCGAGACGAGGATCCCCGGCATCCAGAAGCCGGTTCGCAGCGGGTCGTGCCCGTTGTAGAGGTAGAAGGGGGACAGCGGGCGTAGCGGTCGGATCCAGCCGACCAGCTGCCCGAAGCCGTTGAGCAGGTACGCCGCCACTGCGCCGAACGCGGCCACCGCCCGACTCAGGCCCAGTCGACCGGTCGCGGCACCGGTGAGCATGGCCAGGGCGCCGAAGAGCATGCCGAGCGCGCCCAGGTGGCCGACGGCGGCGGCGCTGCGCCCGACCGGCAGTCCCATGCCCGCCGCCGCACCGGCCGTCAGGAGCGCCGCCCACAGCACGGCCATGAGGGCGATCACACCCCCGGCGAGCACCATGTAACGGCCCACGACCAGGCTTCCCCGGCCGATCGGGTTGGCCAGAACCATGTCCATGGTGTGGCGGTCCTCCTCCCCGGCCACCGCGCCAGAGCCGGCACCCACGGCGTAGAGCAGCACCAGCAAGGGCCCCATGAAGCTCATCAACTCGGTGTTGAGGTACCCGGCGCCCGTCGTGAAGTCCGCCCCTGACGCCACGCTGAACAGCGCCCGGTACGCCTTGGGCATCTCGTCGATGAGCTTGCTGTAGGTGGCATTGCCCTTCAGGCTCGGGTAGACGGCGGCGTACATGGCGACAAGTGCGACCAGCGCAGCCGTCCACACCAGGATGGAACGGCGCTGGTCGCGTGCGGCCCGGACGATGACGCTAGGCAGCATCGGAGGCGGGCTCGGTGTAGAAGGTGAGGAACATCTCCTCGAGGTCCGGCTCGGTGACCGACAGGTCGCTCACGGTGCCGCGGGCCAGGACCTTGACCAGTGGGTCCAGCGACGCCTCCGGCACTGCGCACCGCAGAACCCCATCCTCGAATGCCAGGTTGCGGACGCCGGGGATGCGGGCTGCGGCGCCCGGGTCGGCGGGCCCGGCGAGTCTGGCCACCACCCGGTGCAGAGCCTTGGCGCGCAGCTCTTCGAGCTGCTCCACGGCGACCAGGCGCCCGGCCCGGATCATCCCGACCCGGTCGGCGGTACGTTGCACCTCGTCGAGCACGTGGGATGAGAGCAGCACGGTGCCGCCCCGCTCGACGGTGGAGCGCAGCAACGCCTGGAACTCCACTTGCACGATGGGGTCCAGGCCGCTGGTTGGTTCGTCGAGCACCAGCAGGTCCGGCTCCGACATGAACGCCTGGACGATCGCCAGCTTCTGACGGTTACCCCGCGATAGCGCCCGGATGCGCCGGTCGAGATCCAGATCCAGTCGCTCCGCCAGTACACCGGCGGTGGCGACATCGGCGGGCCGGCCCCGCAGGCCGGCGAAGAAGGCGACGACCTCCCGCCCCGTCAGCCGGTCATTGAAGGCAGCGTCGCCCGGGACGTAGCCGGTCCGGGCGTGGATGCGGACGCTGTCGGACCAGGCGTCCAGTCCCAGGATCTGGGCCCGTCCGGCGGTCGGACGCAGCAGACCGACCAGCAGCCGGATGGTGGTGGTCTTGCCGGCACCGTTGGGGCCCAGGTACCCGAAGACCTCGCCCTGCTCGACCGTCAGGTCGACATGCTCCAGGGCGCGGTGCGGCCCGTAGTGCTTGGTCAACCCGTCCAGAAGGATGACCGGGCCGGTCACGGCGCGCTCGGACGGCCCGGGGCCCGGCGGCGCGGCCCTCCCGCCCGGCCGGAGATCGCTCCGATGGCCGGGGCCAGCGCCAGCCACAGGGCGATGGTGGCGATCATCGACGTGGTGTATCCGAAGGGCCGGATGCCGACGTCCGGGCTGATCGCTCCGGCGAAGAGCATCAGCAGCCACGCGCTCAGGAAGAACGCCGGACCGGCTGCGACCAGCTTGAAGTAGCTACCCATCGGCTTTCCTCGCAGGGGTCTTGTCGGCAGTTCCGGTCGTGGACCCGACGGCCTGCCTGCCGTGAACGAGCGGCGGCCCGGCCTCGGACAGGGACAGATAGCTCTCGTCCTCCTGGGCGAAGTGCAGACGGAGGACGGCGTGCAGCCCGTACAGGAGGCGTCGCAACTCGGCCAGGTCCTGCTGGTCGACCCCCTCGTGCAGCTCATCGAGCAGCTTGCCCAGGCGGCGCACCAGATGGGCGATCTCGACGTGGGCCCGGCTCATGGTGGCGGTCCGGTCGGCGCCGCCCAGGACCCGGGCCAGCATGGGGTAGAGCTGGGTGTCCTCCGCCTGCTCGTGGGGGAGCAGTTCCTGCGTCAGCCACTGGTGGGTGGCGGCCGCCTGCGCCACGGCCTGGTCGTCGGGGAGGGTCCCGACGGCATCGGCGGCGGCCCGGATCCGCTCCAGTTCGGGGCGCAGCGTCCGGTGCTCGGCGGCGAACCGGCTGGTGAGGGCGGCGTCGGGGGTGGCGAGCTCCCCCGCTGCCGCCACGGGCCTCAACGCCCGTAGGGCGTTCAGGATGACGGCGACGTCGATCGCCTCTTGCGTGATCGCCCCCCAGGTGGCCGGAAGCAGCCCGACCGCCGCCACCGCCATGGCGGCCAGCGACATTCCGATGCCGGCCAGCACGCTCTCGGTGGCCAGGCGAAGGCTGCGGCGGGCTATGACGATGGCTTCGCCCACCCGGTCCAGCCGGTCGACCCCGAGCACCACATCGGCCGCCTCCGACGAGGCCGTGGCCCCCCTCGCCCCGATGGCCACGCCCACGTCGGCCAGCGCCAGCGCCGGGGCGTCGTTGATGCCGTCGCCCACCATCACGGTCGGGCCCTCGGCCCGGGCGACGGCCACAGCCTCGAGCTTCTCGTCGGGGGTGCGCTCGGCCAGTACCTCGTCCACGCCTATCACGGCGCCTACGGTCTCGGCGACGTCGGCCCGGTCCCCGGTCACCATCAGGATCCTCCGCACCCCGTCCTGGCGGAGCCGGCGGATGGTGCGGGTCGCATCGCTACGGATCTCGTCGGCGAACAGCAGGGCGGCTGCCGGCTCGCCGTCGACCGCCACGAAGACGGTCAGCTGCCCGTCGCGGTCCGCCCGCCGGCGCACCGCCGCCAGCCAGCCGGCCTCGCCTGCGCCGATCCAGGTCCGCTTCCCGACCGCCACCGTGTGCGTCCCGACCTGCCCCCGGACCCCCTGCCCGGGCACCTCCTCGACCCCCTGCGGGAGCGTCAGGGCCAGGCGCCGGTCGGCGGCCGCTCGCACCACGGCCGCCGCCAGGACGTGCGGCGACACCTGGTCGAGCGAGGCGGCCAGCCGGAGCGCCTCGGCTGCGTCGTAACCGGTCCGGGTGGCCACGTCGACCAGCACCGGTTGGCCGACGGTCAGCGTTCCCGTCTTGTCGAACAGCAGCACCCGGGCCCCCGCCAACCGCTCCAGGACCCCGCCTCCCTTGACGATCACCCCCCGGCGAGCCGTCAGCGACAGCCCGGACACCAGTGCCACCGGCACGCCGAGGATCAGGGGGCACGGCGTGGCCACCACCAGCACCGCGACCGCGCGCCCCAGTTCCCCGGCGACCAGCCCGGCGATGGCCGCCAACGCCAGGCTGACGGCCAGGAACCACACCGCGTAGCGGTCGGCCAGCCGGACGGCCGGCGCGGCCTCGCTCTGAGCGGCCTCCACCAGCCTGACGATCCCGGCATAGGTGCTCTCGCCGGCCGCTGTCGTGGCCCGCATGTCGAGCGGTCCTCCCACGTTCACCGTCCCGCTACGGACCTCCTCACCCGTGATCCGTTCCACCGGCATCGGCTCGCCGGTGAGCGCCGACTCGTCGACCACCGCGGTTCCCGACTCCACCCGGCCGTCGACCGGTATGACCTCTCCCGGTTTCACGAGCAGCAGTTCGCCTACGGTCACCTCGCCCACCGGGACGTCGACCACCTCGTCCCCGGAACGGAGGTGGGCGGTGCGCGGTGCCCGCTCCACCAGCTTGTGCAGGTCCCGGGTCGCCCGGCCGGCGGCCCACGCCTCCAGGGACCGCCCGCTGGCCAGCATCACCGCGATCACCGCACCGGCCAGGTATTCGCCCACGACCAGCGTTCCGATGAGGGCCAGAAGCGCCAGCACATCCACCCCGAGATGACGGCGGCGGGCGGCGGCCACCACCCACCACGCGGCCGGGATCACCGCGCCGGCTGTGGTCAGGGCCCACAGGATGTGCGCCACCTCGACCTGACCGCCGAGGCGGGCCGCTCCTCCAGCCGCCAGGCCGAGCAGCGTGGCCGTCAACATCACGAAGTCACCGGGAACGCCGGCCGTCCTCCCCGACCGGCCCGGCGCGGCCGACGCGCCACCCGGGCCAACGGGTGCTGCGTCGCTCAACTGCATCACCACCTTCCGGGTCAACCCCGACCATCCCGCTGCCGGCTGGCTGCTACCAGAGGCGAATGTCCCTCCGGTCCGGTACCTCCGGCTCGTGTGCAGGTGGCACCGGACGGAACCATCCGGCGACGGGAAACGGGCCCGGGCCCATCGGCTCTGTTCGTCTGGCGGTCCCGGTTGGAGGATCGTGTCGAGGTTCGATGTTCCTGTTCTCTATCTTCGTGGCTCTGGGCGCGGCGCTGAGCTTCGCCCTGGCCGCCGTGTTCCAGCAGGAGGCGGCACGCGGCGCCGACCCCGGAGCTTCACTCACACCCCGGCTGCTGCTCATACTCCTGCACCGCCCCAAGTGGCTGGCTGGAGTGGGTCTGCTCCTGTGCGGATACGGGCTGCAGGCTCTGGCCCTGTCGGCTGGGCCGGTGGCGGTCGTGCAGCCTGTGGTGGCGACCGAGCTGGCCTTCGCCATACCTCTCGGCATCTGGCGTGGGCACAGGCGGGCCGGCCGGCGGGAGTGGACCGGGATCGCCGCCGTGCTGGTGGGTGTGTCCGCCCTCCTGTGGATCGCCTCACCCGTCAGCGGATCGGCGCAGCCCAGCCGGCTGGACTGGCTTCTGTGCCTGGTACCCGTCGGCACCGTGATCGCCGCCCTGCTGACGGTCTCGCTCCGGATAAAGGGTCCCCGTCGCGCCGTCCTGCTCGGAGCCGCAGCCGGCCTGGCTTTTTCCCTACTGGCCATCCTTACCAAGGCCGTCACACACAATTTGAGCGTCAGTGTCGGATCGACCTTCGCCAACTGGGAGATCTACCTCCTCGTCGGTCTGGGCATCGCCGCCCTCGTCATCTCCCAGAGCGCGTACCAGGCGGGCCCGTTGGCGCTGTCCATGCCTGCCATCGCCCTCCTCGAGCCGACCGTGGCCGTGATCATCGGGGACACCGCCTTCCACGAGCAGGCGCGTCTCAGCGGCGGAGCTCTGGCCGTGGAACTGATCGCGGCCGCGGTGGCAGCCTCCGGACTGCTCGCCCTGGCCAGCTCGCCCACCGTTCTGGCCATCTACGAGCAGGGAACCGACCCGACGGACAGGACCGCTCAGAGCCGTTCCCGGCACCATCGGGGGCTGTCGACCAGCGGCTCGAGCCCCCCGTGATCGGGATGCGCCTGGTCTGCCAGGCCCATCGGGCGGTCACGCTGCCCGGTGATCAATGGGGTGATCGCCCGCCCGCGAGGCCGGCGTACAGGGCGTCGACAAGGGCCCGGTTGCGGGTGCTCTGCCACCGGGGGATCACGTCGTTCATGACATAGCCGAAAGCCACCGACCGGGCCGGGTCGGCGAAACCCACTGCTCCACCGGTCCCGAAGTGCCCGAACGCCCCGGGGTTGGGACCGAACCGGCGCCGCGGCGAGGTGGGTACGAAGCCCAGCCCGAACGCGGCAGGCTCCCCCAGCACCGGGCAGTCCCCCTCGGACTGGACCCGGGTGGCCTCCTCGGTGAGGGGCGCGCTCAGGATCCGGCCCGGTTCCAGCATCCCGTCGTAGAAGGCGGCCAGGCCGGCCGCCGAGCCGTGCCCGTTGGTGGACGGGACCTCGGCGCGACGCCACTCCACGGTGTTGACCACCCCGAACGACGAGTAGCCGGGCGGATTGAAATAGCCCAGGCGGATCATGGACGCCTCGGTCCGCTCTTGCGGCCCGATCGGCGCATCGGGGCGGTCCCGGGGCTCGACCGCCGCATCGCGGCTGGCCGGGGAGCGCGCCGCGCCGAAGATGACGGTGGCGCAACGGTCCAGATCCCCTTCGGGGACCCCGAAGTGCACGTCCGCTCCCAGGTCGGCGGCGATTACGGCCAGCAGCGTGCCGGGCATCTGGCCGGTGACGCGCCGGGCGATCTCGCCGGCCAGATGGCCATAGGTGTTGGTGTGGTACACCAACCGGCTTCCCGGCTCGAACCAGGCCGGGGTGGCGGCCAGGGCCGCGGTCATGGCCTCCCACGACCACAGATCGTCGTTGGTCAGGGGGGCGGAGATGGCCGGGACACCGGCCCGGTGGCTGAGGGCGTGACGGATGGTGGCCGACCCCTTGCCCCCCACGGCGAACTCCGGCCACAGGGACGCCACCGGATCGTCCAGGCGGATCAGGCCGGCGTCGACCAGACGCAGCACCAGCGTCGCCACCAGCGGCTTTCCCGCCGAATAGAAGTCCACCAGCGTGTCTCGCTGCCACGGCCGGCCCGTACCGGGGTCGGCCAGGCCGCCCCACAGGTCCACGACCGTCTGACCGGCGAGCTTGACGCAGACCGATGCCCCGACCTCGCCCCGCGCGGCGAAGTTGGTCTCGAACTCCTCCCTGACCCGGTCCAATCCGGGAGCCACCCAGCCGTGGATCGCGACCATCCTCAATGCTGGCACAGCCGCTGGTGCGGACCCTGGTCAGTACTCGTTCTTGATCACGAAAAAGGAGCCCCGGATGGTGCCGGCCAGTTTGGACTTCTGCCTGGCGAACTTGAACTGCGAAGCGAGCTCCGCAGGGACCTCCATCCCCTCCGAGAGCTTGAACCCGACCGCCCTCTTCTTGGAGTCATCGACGCTGTACATCACATTGACCGACAGCCCGCTCTCGTAGAAGACGTAGGCCATCCGGATGTTCTCCACCTCGAAGGCCGTGGCCTCGAGAGGGCGGGAAGAGATGACGATGTCGCGTTCCTCGGCGAGGATGCGGTGCACCCAGTCGACCGTGGTCCGGGCGTCGCTCGCGGGCTCCACCGTGAAGACATGGTCGTACTTGTTCTTGAAGTAGCGGGCCTCGTTGGCCCGCAGACCGGCGAGCGCACCGGCGACAGGCGACGATTCCAGCCCCACGGTCGAGACGGTGTTGAAGTCCACGGTGTAGGTCATGGCATCTCCCGGACGCGCCGACGATCGGTTCCCGCTACCCGGTTGGAGGCTAGCCCGGCCGGCCATGTGGCGGTCACGGACGGTCGCCTGTCGGCGATCACGAGCCGGGAGCCGGCGCCGTGGACGTCTCGGGCCAGGAGTTGCCGATGACGGCGGCGTCAGTGGCGGACTGTGGCAGGGGCGGCGCCCGGACGGGCTCGGGCGTGGGCGTGAGCAGCAGGGATGTGATCCCGGCCAGTACAGCCATGCCCGCTGAGAACGCCCAGAGGTGCCGAAAGTGGCCAAGAGCCGCCATCGGGGATCCGGCCGGCCCCAGGATGACCACCAGTACGGCCACACCGAGAGCCCCACCGACCTGCCTGGCCGTCTGGTTGACGGCGCTGCCTACGGCGAACCGGTCGGGGTGGAGGCTGGCCACCGCTGCCGCTCCGAGTACCGGGAAGGTGAGGCCGATCCCGAGACCGCTGACCAGCGTGGCGGGTAGCCAGCTTCCCAGGTAGTCGGGGTGGGTTCCGACCCGCAGAGCGTAGAGGGACAGCCCGAGGGCGAACACGGCGAAGCCGGCGACGAGCACGGGCCGGAAGCCGCGCCGGGCGGCCAGCTTCCCGGCCGGCCCGGACACCGCCGCCACCACCAACGGACCGGGCGTGACGGCCAGGCCGGCCCGGAGGATCGAGTAATTCCACTGCCCGGTCAGGAACAGGATGTTGCCCAGCAGCATGGAGAAGAAACCCATCGCGTAGACCAGGGTGGCGAGGTTGGCCACCGCGAAGGAGCGGTGCCGGAACAGCCGGAGATCCAGCACCGGCTCGGGATGGGTGGCGCACCGGCGGATGAATGCGATTCCGAGCGCCACCGCCGCGATACCCGCCGCCAGGACTCTCGGGTCGGTCCAGCCCCAGTCCGATCCTTGGGATATCGCCAGCACCACCCCGGCCAGGGCGGCGCTGACGAGCACCACCCCCGGGTAGTCGGGAGAAGCGGGAGCCTGGCGGGGGGCACCGGGGGGCAGCACCCGGCGTCCGAGCAGGGCGGCGGCGGCCCCTACGGGGAGGTTGACGAAGAACGCCCAGCGCCAGCCTCCCGCGCTTATCAGCGCCGCCCCGAGGGACGGGCCGGTCGCCACCGCCAGGGCCCCCACCCCGGCCCACAGGGCCACGGCCTGGGACCGGGACTCCTGCGGGAAGGCGTCGAGCAGCAGCCCCAGCGAGGCCGGCAGGAGCAGAGCGGCACCGGACCCCTGGACGGCCCGGCCCGATACCAGGACCGGGAGGTCCGGGGCCAGGCCGCACAGGGCCGATCCGGCGGTGAAGACGGCCAGGCCGATGAAGAACAACCGGCGCCGGCCGAGGCGATCGGCGGTGCGCCCGGCGGTCACGAGCAGCGACGCGAACACGATGGCGTACGCGGTGATCACCCACGCCAGCTCCGCCTGTCCGGCCCGGACGAATGACCGCTCGAGGGCGGGGAAGGCCACGTTGACGATCGACAGGTCCAGCGAAGCCATGAACGCGGCCACCGCGGTCACGGCGAACACCGCGGTGCGCCGGGCGGGAGCGGGAGATGGAGGGTTCGGAGGGGGCTCGCTTCCACCGGTCAGTGCCGTCACGGAACTGACCCTACAAGGTTGAGTTCTGTTATGCAACTGACTATTCTGGGGGTGTGGAAAGGAAGAGCTTCGCCGACATGCACTGCTCGGTGGCGCAGTGTTTGGAGATCGTGGGGGAGTGGTGGTCGATGCTCATCCTGCGTGACGCCTTCTTGGGGGTGACCCGCTTCGACCAGTTCCAGGAACGTCTGGGCATATCCCGCAACATCCTCAATCAGCGGCTGACCCGCCTGGTCGAGGAAGGGATCATGGTCAAGGTGCCCTACAGCGATCGACCCGTTCGCTACGACTACCGCTTGACCGACAAGGGACGGGACCTCTGGCCGGTGGTCACGGCCATGCGGCAGTGGGGTGACCGGTACGCAGCCCCCGACGGCCCCCCGATCGAGGTGGTGCACAGAGGCTGCGGCCGAGCCTGCCAGGCCGTCCTCGTCTGCAGCGAGTGCGGAGAACCGGTGGCGGCTCGCGACTTCCGGGTGGAGCGGGGACCGGGATACCGGGACGAGCTCATCGCCCCCGGAGTCACCCGGGGCGACCGGGCGGCGGGTGGCCGGGAGGAGCGCCCGACATGACCGGGGGGCCGAGGATACCCATCGGGCCCCCGGGCGGGACCCGGCGGCGGGGTCGGATCACCCCGACCGCAACCGGTGGGCACACCGCCGACTCGGCGCTTCCGGCCACCCGGGCCGACCCTCGGGACGAGCCGTGGGCTACGTCACTGGGGTGCTGGAGGGCCGGGTCAAGGACATGGACCCGTCGGACCTGGCCCATCTGAGCGGGTACAAGGGCGACGCCCAGTAGGTCGTCAATCCAGCCGTACCGTCTCCTTCCACCGGGGAACCACAGCGGTGCGTCCCAGTTCGGTGCTCATCCGGGTCTTGAGAGCGTTCGCCGACGCCGGTTCGCCGTGGACGGCGTAGGTGACATCCGGCGCCCGGGGTGCGAGCTTCATCCACCCGATGAGCTCCTCGGAATCGGCGTGGACCGAGAACGCGTCGATCGTCACGACCTCCGACCGGACCGCCACGTAGCGCCCCAGGAGCTTGAGCGCGTCGGCGCCGTCGGCGAGCGACCGGCCCCGGGTCCCCTCGGCCTGATAGCCGGCCAGGATGACGGTGCTCCGCCGGTCCGGCAGGCGGCGAACCAGGTGGTGGAGCACCCGCCCGCCGCTGGCCATCCCGGACGCCGATATGACGACACTCGGCGATTCGAGCGCGTCTATGGCCATCGAGTCCTCCCGGCTGAAGCACTCCTTCACCCGGCCGCCGACCTCCAGCAGGCGGGCCGCGTCGACGTCGGCGCGGATGCAAGGGTCGCTCCGGTCGATCGCCTCCCGGTAGACGCCCAGGACGGCCATGGCCATGGGGCTGTCCACGTATATGGGAATGTCCGGTACCGCTCCGGCGGCCAGCAGGTCGGTGAGGGCGGAGAGTATGACCTCCGTCCGGTCGACCGCGAAGGCCGGTATCACCACGGTTCCGCCGCGCTCCGCCGTTCGTACCACGGCGTCGGCCAGTCTCTGCAGGGCGCTGGCGGTGTCCTCGTGGCGGCGGTTGCCGTAGGTCGACTCGGTCACCAACACGTCGGCCGCGACCGGGGCGGCCGGCGGGGCCAGCAGGGGGTGCACCGGGCGTCCCAGGTCGCCGGTGAACAGGACGCTCCGCCCACCGGGGACTTCCATGAGCACGGAGGCCGAACCCAGGATGTGACCGGCCGGGTGGAAGGTGGCGTGAACGCCGGCGACGACTTCGAACCGCGTCCCCACCTCGACGCCGGCGATCGCCGCCGCCGCCCCCGCCGCCTCTGACTCTGTGTAGAGGGGCAGCGCCGGATGGTGCTTGGAGTAGCCCTTCCGGTTGGCGAACTCCGCCTCCTCCTCCTGCAGATGGCCGGAGTCGGTGAGCACGATCCGCGCCAGTTCCGGGGTCCACTGGGGGGCGAACACCGGGCCGGTGAATCCCTCGCGCACCAGCACCGGCAGGTACCCGACGTGGTCGAGGTGGGCGTGGGTCAGGACCACCGCGTCGATGGACCCCGGGTCGGTTGGGAATCGGGCCCAGTTGAGGTCTCTCAGATCCCTGGTGCCCTGGAACATCCCACAGTCGACCAGGACCGTGGCGTCCCCACTCCGCAGAAGGAACCGGCTGCCGGTGACGGTACCGGCAGCGCCGAGGAAGGACAGGAGCGGGGCGCGGGTCACGACCTCCAGTCGAGGCGGTGCCGATCCTCCCGGACAGGGGCCAAGGTCCCGTTGCCGGCGGCCCCGCCTCAGAGCCCGCTGGCGAGGTCCTCCAGGATCGCCGCGGCGGGCCGCTCGGCGCTCGAACGGTAGCCCACGCCGGCCCACAGGTTGACGTGCTCGGGGTCATCGACGGCTGCCGCCATCCGCCTCATGGGCGACGTGAGGTGGTGCAGTGCCGGGTAGCCCAGGGGCGCATGCTCGTGGTGGGCGGTGAGGAAGCTGTTGCGTAGCGCCCGGGCCGGTCGTCCGCTGAAGGCCAGGGTCATGATCGTGGGTCCCCGGTCCGGCCCGCTCAGCGCGGCCCGGTGGGCGGCGGAGGTGCCGGCTTCGGGAGCGCGCAGCAGGGCCGTGCCCACCACGGTGGCCTCGGCACGGGCCCCGATCGCCTCGGCGGCACGAGCCGAGGTGTCCACGCCGCCGGCGGCGATCACGGGCAGGTCCACCCGGGCTCGGACAGCGGCCACCAGCTCCGGCAGCGGCCGCCCGGGAGGGATGATCGCCGGGGTGAGGGTGGCGGAGTGGCCGCCCGCATCGCATCCCTGCACGACAAGGGCATCGACGCCGGCGTCGGCGGCGTGGGCCGCCTCGTCAGGCGAGGTCACCGTCTGCATGAGGAGGCTGCCGGCGGCCCGCAGAGCGGCCAGGGCCGAGCGGTCGGGGATGCCGAACGTGAACGACACCACCGGCACCGGATCGGAGGTCAGGAGGTCGATCTTGTCCTGCCAGTGGTCGTCGTCCTCGAGAGGGTGCTCGGGCACCGTCGCCCCCAACCGTTCGGCCTCCGGGCGCACCTCATCCCGGTAACGGGCGTAGGCGGCCGGGTCCACCGGCACCGGGTTGGGGGCGAACAGGTTCACCCCGAACGTGGCCGTCCCGGCCCGCACCACCCGGAGATGCTCAGTCAGCGCATCGGGGGTCCTGTAGCCGCCGGCGATGAAGCCCATACCGCCGGCCCGGGCGGCGGCAACCACCAGCTCCGGCGTTGTCGGGCCGCCGGCCATCGGCGCCGCCAGCACGGGCAACGTCACGCCCAACCCACCGAGGCCCGCAAGCACGGTGGGCAACGCTAGCCCCCAGGGGGCGGACAGGTCCGGCCCGCCCACGATCCGGCGAGGAGCCCGTGTTCCCCCGCACCGCCGGTCGCCGTGGGCCCGGAGCCTCGGGGTGGTGCTCGTTCAGCCGATGCGAGCGGCCTGCCCGCCATCCACGGGTAGAACCACGCCGGTGATGAAGCCGGC
>DASSZD010000202.1:0-8890 GCA_035702985.1 Acidimicrobiales bacterium | reverse complement strand
GGGGGGCCCCACGCCACTGCCACTGCCAACCAGCTGACCACCGCGCCGAACGCGCCGGCGGCGAGCGCGAGCAACATATTCCTGAGCTGTCTGTACAACTGACCGTCCTGAGGGTCCGATGACTTCTCGGTCCCTCCGGGGGGCGGGACCTCCCATCACAGCGGCGGACCGAGCCCAGGCCGATGCGATGTCAGGGTGAGATATTCCCCAATTGGGCGGTGTTTCAACGTGCCGATCCGCCGATGCCGGAGGGTGACCCGGGGCAGGACGCGCCCCGGCAGGATGTGACCCGGGGCGTCGGGCGCCGATGACTACGGCCGCGGGTCCACGACCACCTTGCCGACGGCGGACGCCTCCACCGCCTCGTGGGCGGCGACGACGTCGTCCAGGGGGAATCGGAGCAGCGGAAGCTCACTCAGAGCGCCCGCCGCCACCGCGTCGGTCACGTCCCGGGCGGCTGCCAGCAGGGCCGGGCGGGGCACGCCGTACAGGAGCATGAACCGGAACGTGGCGTTGGAGGACATGCACCGCCGCACCGGTAGTACCGGATCGTCGCCGGTGGCCGCGTAGGTGACCACGGTGGTGGCCGGTCCGGCCAGGTTGAGGTCCAGGTCCAGGTTGGCGGCCAGGTTGACCTCGACGATCCGGTCCATGACCGGCGCGAAGTCCCGTAGCTGGTCGAGGGCGTCGGCATCGCGGTAGTTGACCACCAGGTCGGCGCCGGCCGCCCGGGCCAGGTCGGCCTTCTCCGGGCTGCTCACGGTGGCTGCGACCCGGGCCCCGGCCCGCCGGGCCAGCTCCACCGCGTAGTGGCCGACGGCGCCGGCCCCCCCGGCCACCAGCACGGCGGCCCCGTCGACGGGGCCGTCGGCGAACAGGCAGCGGTGGGCGGTCATGGCCGGCACCCCCAGCGACGCGCCCAGGCCGTCGGAAGCCGACCCGGCCAGCGGCCAGGCCTGGTCGGCCGGGACCACGCTCCACTCGGCGGCGGTGCCGTACCTGCCGACGGCGGCCATCCACACCCAGACCCGCTCTCCCACCCGGTCGGCCGGGACCCCCTCACCCACCGCGTCGATGACGCCGGCGCCGTCCTGGTGGGTCACCTGGAAGCCGTCTATGGGCCGGGGGGTGAGGCCGGCCCGGCTCTTGACGTCGGTGGGGTTGACGCCCGACAGGGCGACCCGCACCCGAACCTGGCCCGGGCCCGGCTGGGGGGTGTCGACCTCCTCCACGGAGAGGACCTCCCTGGCCGATCCGGTTGTCCGGTAGATGGCGGCACGCAAATCTCTTCCTCCCTTTCGTTGGGCCGATCAGATGGGGTCATACCCGCGGGTGCGCTCCGTGGTGGCGGCCCGGCCACGAACGGTCCGGCCACGAACGGTCCCGCCCCAAGAGCATGGCCGAACCGCTCCCGCCTTCGCCTGGTCCGAGCGGGGGCGCCGGCGCCCGGCCGGGACCGGGAAGTACACGAAATCGGAGCCACCGGTGGTGACGGCGGGTCCCACTGCGGGTAGTTACCTGGCCGGAAGAGAGGGCAGAGCAGATGGGTCTGGAAGTGTTGATCTCGGCGGGTATGACGGGGGCGGCGGTGGCCCTCACCGGGTGGTGGGCGCTGCGCGATCTGGAGGTTCTCGAACTGCGCCGGGGCGGTGGCGACCGGGGCCGCCCCGCCCTCGGCCGCCGGGGCCCGGGCCCGGTTCCGGCCCGCCGGCTGCGCCTGGTCGAATCCGTACCGGCGGCCTGACCGGGGCCGGCGCCGGCCCGGCACCCCGCGGCGGCCCCCCGGCGGAGCCGGCAGCGAAGCGTGAAGCCGTGACGCCTACCCTCGGCCCGGCGTCAGGGGTTCAGCGGAAGCCGATGGCCCCGGCCGCGCACAGGGCCACCGCCCCCACTGTCATCCACGTGGCCATGTCCCCGACCCGCCCGGAGTGGACGGCCCGCACGCCCCGCAGCGGTGGACCCAGCAGCCTGGCCACCACCTGCCCCAGGCCGGACGCCGACCAGCGCAGGCTGGCGGCGGCCAGGGCCAGCGCCCCGGCCGCGGTGGCGGCCCCGTACGCCCACGACCCGGCGCCGGGGTGGAAGGCCGGGCCGGGCCGCAGCGGCGGCGGGTACTGACCGCCCAGGACCTCGTGGATGTACCCGGGCAGGTCCAGGAACTGCCTGCCGGCCGCCGTGGCCCACCCGGCCAGGTGGGGGGCGAACCCCATGCCGAACCCGGCTACCAGGAGCACCCCGGCCGGGGCCAGGCTGACGATGGAGATCCCCTCCTCCTCCTGCGGTTCGCCCTCTTGAGGCTCGTCGGGCTGGGCGGAGCTGATCAGCGGGTCGTGGTCGGCCCCCCAACCCAGGAATATGCGGGCCCCTGATCGCAGCACGGCGGCTGCGGTCACCGCCGTACCGGCGGCCAGGACCGGCGGTAGCCAGGCGAAGCCGGCGGCGACGGCCGCCTGCTGGATCAGGCTGGCCGACAGCCACGGACCGGAACCGGGGACCACCGCGAACCCGAGGCCGGCCAGGCCGAACACCACCCCGGCCAGGGCGTGCCTGCGCCGCCGGCCCCGGCCCCGCAGGGCGAACTCGTCGCTGGTGCCCAGGCTGACGATGATGTAGCCCATGGTCAGGAAGACCGCCGCCTTGATCATGGCGTCGGCGGCCACGTACAGGGTCGATCCGGCCATGCCGGCCGGGTTCAGCAGGCCGATCCCGCACAGGAAGATCCCCCCGTGGCAGATGACCAGGAAGGCGATCTGGCGTTTGAGGTCGGCCTGGATGAAGCACATCACCGCCCCCACCACGACCGTGGCCACCCCCACCCCCACCAGCATGTCCCGCACCGCCGGTTCGACCGCCCCGAGGGATCCGGCGAAACCGTCGGCGTAGATGCGGGCGATGGCGTGGTAGCCGAGGTCGCTCATGATGCCGGCGTAGAGGGCCCCCACCGGAGCGGCGGCCACCGCGTAGGCGTCGGACATCCAGAAATGGAACGGCACCGCCCCGGCCTTGGTCAGGAAACCGACCAGGATGAACACGAACGACACCACCACCAGGGCGTCCGGATGCTGCCCCCTCAGCGCGGCGCCGATCTGGGCCAGGTTGAGAGCCCCGGTGCGCCCGTAGACCAGGGCTATCCCCATGAGGATGAAGAAGGCCCCGATCGAGTTGATGATGGCGAAGTTGAGGGCCCCCTGCATCACCGAGCTGCTGGTCTGGCGGAAGCTGCACAGCCCGTAGCCGGTGACGCTCATGAGCTCGAAGAAGACGAAGATGTCGAACAGGTCGGCGCTGATCGCGAATCCCGCCATGCCGCCCAGGAACGCCAGCATCAGGGCGTAGTACAGGTGGCTGACCTCCCGCAGCCCCCACCACGAGAAGGTCAGGGACGCCACCACCAGCACCCCGGCCACGCAGGCCAGGATCCCGTCGATGGGATCGACGGTGAAGAGGATCCCGAGGGCGAAGTGGTGCTGGGGGGTCCAGCCGCCGAACCAGTGATTGAGATCGCGCGGCAGGGACTGCAGCAGCTGGGCGAACTGCAGCGCCGTGGTGGCCACCGCGGCGGCGATGGCGGTGAGCGTCACCGCCCGGCGGGGGATCAGGCTGCCGAAGGCGGCGACGAAGGCGGCGCAGGCCAGGGGAACGGCGACCGTCAGTGGGGGAAGGAGGGGCATCGGTGTCGGCTGGTGTCGGCTGGTTTCGGTTGACGGCGGGCGGTCAGCCGTGCAGGTCGGTCATCTTGTCCGGGTCGACGGTGCCGGCCCGCTTGTGGGCCTGGATGGCCAGGGCCAGGATCAGGGCCAGGACCACCACGCTCACCACCACGTCGGTGAGGGTCAGCGACTGGACCACGGGGTCGACCGGCGGAGCCTTGGCCGGCCCCTTGAAGATGGGGGCGGTGCCCCCGTGCACGTAGCCGATCGACAGCAGGACGATGTAGGTCGAGGACTGCATGACCGTCAGGCACACGGCCAGGTGGACGTAGTTCCGGCTGGTCACCACCCCGTAGAGCCCGGCCACGAACAGCACCGCCGCCACCACGAACGGATAGAACGACATCAGTCCTCCTTCTCCACGCCGGGGAAGGTCTGGATGTACTCCTGGAAGAACTCCCGGTACAGCAGCAGGTTGGCGGCGGCCACCTCCAGGGCCGCGGCCCAGTTGAGCAGGCCGATGCTGCCCGCTGAGGCCAGGCTGCCCGACGTCCCCAGCGGCAGGAAGTTGGCCAGGAACGCCCCGTCCAGGGCCAGCCCGACCAGCCCGACGATGACGTAGGACGCCGCCCCGAACCCCTCGATGGCGTCGAACAGGCGGGCCGGGGTGAGCCGGTTGTAGTCCCGGTAGGTGGTCGACACCCACAGCAGCGCTCCGGCGGCCGCCACCGCCACACCCCCCTGGAACCCGCCGCCGGGGGTGACATATCCGTAGGCGGCCAGCCACAGTCCCAGCAGGACGACCACCGGGGTGGCGAGCACCCCCACCACCCGCATGGCGTCGTTGGTGGTGGGGTCCAGCGGCGCCTGGTCCTTGATCTTGAGGTTGCCCCGGAGGATGAAAGCCACGCCCATGACCGATGAGAACAGGATGAACTCCTCGCCCAGCGTGTCGAACCCCCGGTAGTCGAACACGATGGCACCGACCACGTTGCTGGCGTGGCGCTGGGCCACCCCCACCTGGTTGAGCAGCCGGCCGTAGGTCCCGTGGTAGTCACCGAACGAGGGCAGCCCGGCCAGGGCCCACAGGAGGAACCCGCCCAGCGCCCCGGCGGCGCCGGCGAACACCCCCACCCGCAACCGGCGGCCGCCCGGCCGCGCCGGCGCCCGGCCGGAGGAGGCGGGAGCGCCGGCAGGGCGGCTCATCGGCGTTGCGGTGGGGGTCATTCGGGGCGTTGCTTCTCCCGGGTCCGGGCGATGGTCGCCAGCAGCACCAGGGGGAAGGCCACGGTGCCGACCACGATCTCGCTCAGGGCCACGTCGGGGGCCTGCAGCACCATGAACAGGATGACCAGGCTGAGGCCGAACACCCCGTTGACCAGGGACTGCCGCAGCGGCTCCCGGCACAGCACCACCAGCACGCCGAGCACCATGACGGCGGTGAAAGCCACTATCTGCACCGCGGTCACGGCTGCTGCTGGAACTCCTGCTCGAGCGGCTCGAGGGTGTCGTAGCGCATGCGGCGGCCGGCCCGGGCGGTGGCCATGACCATCACCGGCCCGAGGATGGCCGTGATGGCCAGGGCGGCCACGCAGTCGACGGTGCCCGACACCGAGTTGAAACCCTGAAGGACGACCGCCACCCCGATCAGCAGCGGGCCCAGCGTGGACGCCGCGCCGGAATAGTGGAGCTGGTCGAAACCGCTGCGCATCCACAGAACGCCGGCCACGCAGATCATCTGGCAGGCGCATCCGGCGACGAGCAGGGCGATGACGGCGTCGTGGCTCATGTGCATCCCCCGGCCCGGGGCCGGCGGGACCGGTCCGCCGGCCGGCTCACGCCCGGCTCCGGTCCAGGAAACGGACGTACACCAGGGACCCCACCGCGTTGAGCACGGCGGCCATGATCGGCACGTCCCCGTAGCTCGACTGCTGGAAGCCGACCGTGAGGCACACCAGGGTCACGGTGGCCAGCGTGCCGCCCAGTTCCAGGGCTACCAGACCCTCGAACGTGGGCCGGCGCCAGGCCGCCAGCCCGCACACCACCACCCCGGACAGGAGAACGGCGGCGCTGATCAACCACGACGTGATCGTCACGCCGGCTGCTCCGACCGGCGGCTCGGCACCAGGTCATGGGACAGGCGGTGCCGGTCCTCGTGATCGATGTCCACCACGTACGAGTTGGGCGACAGGGTGGAGGTCATGCTCACGAAGCCCCGCCAGGCCGTTCCCTCGGCGTCGGCGGCCCCCGCCGGGAAGTCCCGCCGGGCGACGAACGCCCCGGACCCCCGCTCCCGGCGGACCAGGGCCCGCAGCAGGAACGCCGTCACCACCCCGAAATCCACCACCACCTGCCAGGCCGCGGCCGGGATGTGGCGCAGCCATCCCACCCGGAACCGCAGGTCGAACAGCCGCATGCGGGTCATGGGCACCGTCACCACGGCGGCCACCACCGCGCACGCCCCGGCGCCGACCCAGTCGGCGGCGGTGGTCTCGCCGCTGAGCAGGATGAAGATGAGCCCCAGGACCACCAGCCAGGCAGCCGCTGCGACGGCGGCGCGCGTCCGAGCGCGGTTCACGGCGGCCTGATACCCGCCCCGGCCGGGCTGCAAACTGGGGCCGCCAGCCGCCGGACGCCGCCCGGTGTCGTAGGCTCGGCGCAGGGTATAGACCTGCCCGTGCACGGGCAGCGGCCGCGACCCGGGGTAACACGGAGGACGGGTGATGGTTTCACGCCATGAGGTGCTGCAGAGGTGGCGGCAGGGAGGCGACTACGCCTCGGTGGGCCGCCAGCTGGGCATCCCGGCCGGCCGGGCCTACATGATCGCCACCGGGATCCCGGCCGATGGGAGCGACAGCCTCGCCCCCGAGGAGCAGGACCGCGAAGGCGTCCAGCTCGGAGGGACCCAGGCCCTGCTGGGCGTACCCCACGAGAATCCCAACCGGCCGGAGGAGAACCCCGAGGTGCTGGCCTGGGTGCGGGGCCGGGCCCGGGGCGACCTCGGGCCGCCGACTCCCCCCGCCGGCGAGTAGGGGCGGGGACGATGACATCAGCGCCCAGGAGTCGTATCGCTAGTGGGCCGGGGCCGGCGCCTCGACCGGAACGGAGCTGTAGATGGCCCTGACGACCACCGGCCAGCCGGCCGCATCCGCCGGGTGGGAGGATCACCCGCCCCGCATGGGGTTCTTCACCGACACCTCCATCTGCATCGGCTGCAAGGCGTGCGAGGTGGCCTGCAAGGAGTGGAACCAGGTCCCCGACGACGGCCTCAACTTCACCGGCATGTCCTTCGACAACACCGTGGGGCTGGGCGCCGACACGTGGCGGCACGTGGCGTTCATAGAGCAGCGCAAGCCGTTCGGCGGCCAGGAGTCCGGGATGGATCACGAGGGGACGGGCGGCACCGACCTCCGCTGGTTGATGGCGTCCGACGTGTGCAAGCACTGCACCGACGCCGCCTGCCTGGACGTGTGCCCCACCGGGGCGCTGTTCCGCACCGAGTTCTCCACCGTCGTGGTCCAGTCCGATGTGTGCAACGGGTGCGGCTACTGCGTGCCGGCCTGCCCCTACGGGGTGATCGACCAGCGCAAGGACGACGGCCGGGTGTGGAAGTGCACCCTCTGCTACGACCGGCTCCAGGAGGGTATGGAGCCGGCCTGCGCCAAGGCCTGCCCCACCAACTCCATCCAGTTCGGACCGCTCGACGAGTTGCGGGAGCGGGCCGACCGGCGGGTCGACCAGCTCCACGGCAGCGGCGTCACCGACGCCCGACTGTACGGCCACGATCCCAGCGACGGGGTGGGCGGGACCGGGGCGTTCTTCCTCCTGCTCGACGAGCCGGAGGTGTACGGGCTGCCGCCGGATCCGGTCGTCACCACCCGGGACCTGTCGTCGATGTACCGGCGGGCCGCGCTGGCCGCGGCCGGGGTGGTGGCGGGCGTGGTGCTGTCGGTTCTGGGAGGCAGGTAGTCGTGGGTCGCTCCGATGTCACCAAGCAGGGGCTGGTCAATGTCCGCCCGGAGCGGGAGGCCCTGATCGGCGCCGGCCCCCGCAACGGGTCCCGGCCCAAGCGGCGCCGGCCCGCCGAATCGGTCGTACCCGAGCCGGAGTTCCATTCGTATTACGGGCTGCCGGTGCTCAACAAGCCGACCTGGGAGGCCCGCGACATCGCCGGCTACCTGTTTCTCGGCGGCCTGGCCGGTTCGTCGTCGGTCCTGGCCGGGGCCGCCCAGCTGACCGGCCGCCCGGCTCTGGCCCGGCCCCTCAAGCTCGGTGCGGCCGGGGCCATCGGGCTGTCCCTGGTGGCGTTGGTGCACGATCTGGGCCGGCCGGCCCGGTTCTACAACATGCTGCGGGTGTTCAAGCCCAGCTCGCCCATGAGCATGGGCACGTGGATCCTGTCGGTGTACAGCCCGGCCGCCTTCGCCGCCGCCGGGCTGGAGCTGCTGGGGTCGGCGCTGCCCGCCCCGCTGCGCTGGGTGCTGCCCAAGACGGCGGCCCACCGGCTGTCCGTGGCTTCCACCCTGGTGGCGGCCGCCACCGGCCCCGCCGTCACCACCTACACCGCCGCCCTGGTGGCCGACACCGCGGTACCGGCCTGGCACGGCGGCTACCGGGAGATGCCGTTTCTCTTCGCCGGCTCGGCGTGCAGCGCCGGCGCCGGGCTGGGCCTGCTGGCCGCGCCGGTGGCGCAGGCCGGACCGGCCCGCCGGCTGGGCCCGGTCGCCGCCCTCGTGGAGCTGGCCGCCGGTCGCTGGATGCGTGCCCGCATGGGCCTGGCCTCCGAGGCCTACGAGGAGGGTCGGGCCGGGAAGCTCATGAAGGCGGCCGAGGCGGCCACCGCCGCCGGGGCCATCGGGGCTCTGGCCGGGCGGCGGAACCGGTTGGTGTCGGCGGCGTCTGGGGCGCTCCTCCTGGCCGGCTCCGCGCTCACCCGCTTCGGTATCTTCCACGCCGGCGTGCAGTCCGCCGAGGATCCGAAGTACACGGTCCAACCCCAGCGGGAGCGGTTGGAGCGGGAGGGCCCGATCCGGGACGGTTCGTAGCCCGATGTACCGTTGAGTCCCGTTCTGGGATAGAACGTATGCACATCTGACGGTTCGGGCTGGGGAGGTCGGGGATGTCACGTAGGGTCCTGCACGCGGTGGGGGCGCTGGGTCTGATCGCGGCGGCGGCGGCCATCACGGCGCCGGCCGCCCACGCTACGTCGACTCACCACCGGGGTTCCTCCCTGCCGGCCA
>DASSZD010000169.1:0-13019 GCA_035702985.1 Acidimicrobiales bacterium | reverse complement strand
GTCACGTTGCGGTAGAGGGCCAGCAGGCCACCCGGGGTGGGTATGGCCCGCACCTCGAACCACCCGCCCAGCGGGCCGTACAGGACCTCGAACTCGATCTCGCGCTGCTCGGCCACGGCCCGGTGGTACTCCCGGTAGACCTGGGTCTCCTCCGAGCCCGGGAAGGTGGCCCACAGGTTCCGTCCGATCAGCTCCGACGCCGGCCTCTGAAGGAGCCGGGCGCCGGTCCGGTTCAGCCACACCACGTTCCAGTCGGAGTCGAACACAGCGATGCCGTCGTCCAGCTGGTCCAGGAGCACTCCCAGGCTCCCCAGGCCATCCTCCGCGAGGGGGCGGAGGAGGTCGGCCAGGTCGCTCACCGCCCCAGCATACGGCCCCGGCCCGCCGGCCCCACCGCCGGGTCGCCGGTCGGTGCCGTGGCCCGATACCCGCAGGGTCGCGCCGGGGCCGTCCGGGCCGGGCCGTTGGGCCCTGGCGCCGTCGCCGCAGCCGGCGTTCGAATGGAGCGGAAGGGAGACGACATGCGAATTGCTGAGTTGGTGCGCCGTTCCGCCGTCGGTGTCCATCCGGAGCAGACGGTGGCCGAATCCGCCGGGCTGATGGAGCAGGCGGGGGTGGGGAGCCTGGCCGTCGTGGATGCCGACGGGAGACTGGTCGGGATCGTCACGGACCGGGATCTGGTACGGCGGGTCATGGCCAGGGGCCTGCCGCCCGACGCCAGGATCGACGGCGTGATGAGCACCCCGGTTGCCACCCTGGACGCCGACGATGACGTGCAGGACGCCTACCGGCTGTTCCGCTCCCACGCGGTGAGGCGCCTGGCGGTGACGAGAGCGGGGCGGTTCGTCGGCATGGTGAGCATCGACGATCTGCTTCCCCTGCTGGCCGCGCAGCTCGCCGACCTGTGCCGGCCCATCGCCGGTGAGGCGGCCTCCGCCCAGCGGGACAGCCCGGTCCCGGTCACGACCTGACCGCCCCGATCAGCCCGGATAGCGCTCCTCCACGGCGGAGATCAGCTTCTCCCGGGCCTGGTGCACCGGGACCCGGCCGGCGTTCAGGTCGGACTCGATCCCGGCCACCGCCGCTGCCAGGACGGGATCGCCGAGGACCTCGGCCACCCAGCGCGACAGGTCGGCGTGCCGGCAGTGGTGGACGACCACGGAGTCGGGGCAGCCGCGCAGCTCCCGCTCCAGGTCCTCGATGTTCGCCGCCGTCGATCCGGTGAGGGTGTCGGGATCGCTGCGGAAGTGGAAGCGACGCTCCCAGATCAAGCCGCCGGTCGAGTACTTGTGCCAGTGACGCAGGTGGCGGGTGCCGCGCCCGGCCATCCGGAACACCGTGGCGTGCCCGGCCCGGTCGGCCAGGACCGCCAGGCCGGCGCCGGCCGAGCCGGCGAGGCGCCGGGCGGCGACGCCCGGCAGTCCTCCGGCCGCCGAGATGAGGGCGGCCGAGCGCTCGACGTCGGCGGAACCGCCGAGGCTGATCAGCGCGTCCACCGCCCGCAGGGCGTCCGGGCACAACTCGCCGGGAAGGTGGGTCACCAGGCAGAAACCCGTGGTCTCCGGCCCGGGAAAGGCCGCCGGGCCGCTGTCCCGGCCCAGCGCGTCCTGCGCCTCGTCCAGGATCAGCCAGTGGGGTAGGCCGGTGGCCGCCCGTTCGGCCTCGATCATCCGTGGGATCTCCCGCATGTACACGGCCCGCTCGGCCGGGGCCAGTCCCGACATGTCCAGCACCACGCTGCTGAAGCGGTGGGCGATGAGCCGGTCCAGCTCGCCCGGCGACGGAAGGCGATCCCGCCCCCCGACCACCAGCACCCCCCGGAGGTGGCCGAGGGCGGTGTGGTCCCCCTCCGGATCGAGGACCAGCACCGAGTACCTCAGCCCGACCAGTTTCTCGGCGATGGAGCCGGCCAGATAGGACTTGCCCCACCTCGGTGGCCCGGTGATCAGCAGGTTGATCTGAGAGGCCGGGATGGTGACTCGCAGCCCGTCGGGGGTCTCACCCAGGTCGACCTGCCAGCGCCGGGAGTGCACCCGCTCCTGCCCGGCCAGGACCGGGCCCCGCAGGAGCGCCGCCGCCCCCGCCCCGTCGGGCCGTTCCAGGACCAGGTCGGCGTGCGCCTTGAGCGAACCCACCGCGTTGGCCACGGCCACGCCCAGCTCCGCCCCGTCGAGCAGGGAGTGATCGTTCTCGGCGTCGCCGACCGCCACCACGTTGTGGTGGGAGATGCCCAGGAAGGCCAGACCCTCGAACAGCCCGGTGCCCTTGGTCACCCCCGCCGGGAGGACCATCAGGGCGCCCCGGTTCCGGGTCAGCTGCAGTTCCAGGCCCAGCTCGCGCACCGCGGCCAGCACCTGCTGCTCGTCCTCACCCCGGCAGGCGAGCAGCGCCTGCCCCCGCTGGAATTCCACGTTGCGGGCTCTCAGCTGGTCGTCCAGCTCGACTGGCACCGGAGGTGCCACCGGTCGGTCCCGGCCGCCCACGGAGATCACCGCCCCGTTCTCCCCGACGAGCAGGTCGAACGTGGTGTCGACATCGGGGAACACGCCGCGCAGTTCGCTGAGGATCCGTCCGGTGACCAGCACGGCTTTCCGGCCGGCCCGGCGGGTCGCCTCGATGGCGGCCAGGAGTTCCTCTCCCGGCGTCTCCGCCTCGACCAGGGTGCCGTCGTAGTCCAAGGCGACGGCGTGGAAGAAGCCGGGGCCGTTCACGGGTCCACCCTGTATTCCCGTACGGTCGACCGGTTAGAGGCGAACGGCTCGGCCCGGATGGGCTCGGGGCACAGGTCCTCGGGTTCCCGGCCCACCGGTTCGGGCAGGAGCCAGAACAGCGGTACGGCCAGGGTGGCGGGTAGGAAGGTGGCGGCGGCCGCCGCCCAGAACATCCCGCCCGCGTCGGCCACCGCCCCGAAGAGCAGCAGCCCGGCGGCCGCCCCCACCACACCGGCCGCCGTCCACCACCCCATGACCGACGCCCGTATCGGGGTGGGGAAGACCTCGGTGATCAACGGACCGGTGGCGGGCGCGATCATCGATCCGGCCCCCACGCCCAGGACGTAGCCGGCGACGAGGGTCCACCCGCTTCCGGCGTAAGTGACCAGGCCCAGGCCGGCCAACCCGCACATGCCCACCGCCGATGTGACCCGGCGCCCCAGGCGGTCGGCCATCCAGCGACCAGCCAGCAGGCCGGCCAGGCCGGACGCCCCCGCCGCGACCACCATGGAGGCGGTCAGGTAGCCCGGCACGTGCCGCACGTTCTGGGCGTAGAGGAACACGAAGCCCGTGCCCGGCCCGGTGATCATGGACAGGGCGAAGGCGATCACCGCCACGACCGCCAGCCGCCTGCGGAACGGGCCGCTCACGGCGGCGATCACGGGCAGCTCCGCCGGGTGGGCCGCGGCTGCCAGCGCGAACCGGTCGGGCTCCTTGGCCCACCGGCGGATCAGCGGCAGGAGCACCAGCGGCAACGCCGCGAACGCGAAGACCCCGCGGAAGCCCAGCTGCGATCCGGCCAGTCCGTGCACGATGGCGGTCAGGCCGGCCCCGATCCCGTACCCGGCGGCCACGAGCGCCAGGGCCTTGGACCGGGAGTCCGACCCGGTGTGCTCGGCGGCGCTGACGGCGCTCACAGAGTTGGTCGCAGACAGGAAGGGGCGACCGGCGGCGAACACCGCCACGAACCACCAGTACCCCGGGCTGGTGGCGGTGGCGGCGGTGAGCACCAGGCCGGCCGTGACGGTGAGCAGGATGGTCCGGCGCCGGCCGAACCGGTCGGCCAGCCCGGCGACCAGCAGCCCGCCGACCGAGGCCAGCCGGATGACGGCCAGGCCGGCGCCCAAGCTGGTCCCCGACAGCCCGGCCTGGTCGGCGATGGTGGTGCCCGGGTTGTGCGATCCGAACGCCCGGGACACGTCCCCGAGGGCGGCCACCGCCCCGAACTCGCCCACGCCGGCCATGAGCGAGGCCAACGCCACGGCCACCACCGCCCGGTCCTGCCAGGAGCGCAGCCCCGCGGACTGCATCTGGCCGGGGTCAGGCGGCCGGTGCGGCCAGCACCGGGCCGGGCCGCCGGGCGCCGCCGGGCGTGACCGCTCCGTTGGCCTCCCGGGGCCGCCGGGAGCCCGACGGCGGCCCCAGGAGGATCCCCGGCGGAACCTGCGGCGCCGCCTCCAGCGGATCCCGCTGGGCGTCCTCCGGGGCGCCCGGCCGGTCCGGCCGCTGAGGTTCCGGTGACCCTCCTGCCATGTGTCCCACACTGCAGGCCCGGCGCCGGAGGGGGTAGAGCCCAACGTCACCGCGAACGGGCCGGAGCCGGAAGGGAGGGTCTTTCGACACTGGCCGGGCCGGCCCGGGCCGACCACCGTGGATGGGGTGAACGGCCGCCGGCATCCTGGATGGCTCCTCATCGAGCGCAGCCCGGACGGCACGGAGGCCCCCAACGTGGCCCGGATCGCCGGGGCCGGGCGGTGCCTGCCCGACACCCACCTGCCGACCGCCGAGCTGATGAAGTCGACCCGGCACCGGACCGGGATCGACCTGGAACGCCTCACCGGCATCTACGACAGGCGGGTCTCGAGCGGCGAGCACGACTCACTGAGCCTGGCCACCGGAGCCGCCCTCGACTGCCTGCGGTCGAGCCACCGCCGGGGCGCCGACCTCGACGTGGTCATCAACTGCAGCATCACCAAGTACCGGGGCGGTCTGGTCCAGTGGCTGGAGCCGCCGACCAGCATGGCGGTCGCCGAGGCCGTCGGAGCGACCCGGGCCATGACCTTCGATGTGTCCAACGCCTGCGCCGGGATGCTCACCGGCGTCTTCATCCTCAACAACTGGATCCGCCGCGGGGCCATCGAGCGGGGGATGGTGGTGAGCGGTGAGTACATCTCCCAGATCGGTCGCAACGCCGCCCGCCACGTGCGCAACGTCATGAGCCGCGAGCTGGCCTCGCTGACGCTCGGTGACGCGGGAGCGGCGCTGATCGTCGAACGGTCGAGCGCCGACGAGGAGGGAATAACCCTGTCCGGGTTCACGACGGTCGCCGACCACAGCCGGCTCTGCCTGGCCTGGCCGGCGACGCACGAGCCGGGGGCCAGGATGTTCACCCAGTCCCGGCCGCTGCAGAAGGCGGCCATAAGGTCCACCCCGCAGCTGCTCGGGGAGGCTCTGGACGAGGCCGGGCTGAAGATCGGCGACATCGACCACGTCATCCCGCACCAGACCTCGGCCCGGGCCATCCGCAAGGGTATGGCGGAGGTGACCGCGTCCCTCGGCGGGGAACCGGCCCACCCGGCGGTCAGGACCGTCGAGCAGTTCGGGAACACCGCCTCCACCACCCACACGGTGGCACTGGTCGAGGAGATCCAGGCCGGACGGATACGGGCCGGCGACCGGGTGGCCCTGGTGGCGCTGGCGTCGGGCATCGTCATCGGGGTGGTGCTGTTCGTTGCCGACGAGGGACTGGTGGCCGGTCATGCCCACCACGATTGACGGGATGGCGGTCGTCACCGGCGGGTGGCACACCCGCCGCTCGGCGCGGCGGCTGGCCGACGCGGCGGGCCGGGCGGCCCTGCAGGAGTGCGGCGGGGGCGCCCCCGAAGTCGACCTGCTGGTCAACGCCGGCCTGTACCACGACCGCAACATGGGCGAGCCGGCGCTGGCTCCGCTGATCCAGGAGGACATCGGCGCCAACCCCTCGGATCCGTACCCGGGAGGGGCCGGCACCTTCTCCTTCGACGTGGCCAACGGGTCGGCCGGTGTGCTCAGCGCCCTGCAGGTGGTCGACGGCTTCGTGCGGGCCGGCACCGTCGCCACCGCACTGATCGTCGCCAGCGACGCCGATCCGGGGCACGGCCTGGCTCCCGGCTTTCCGTTCTCCCCCGCAGGCGGAGCCCTGGTCTGCCGTCGCCGCGACGGGCCGGGCGGGGTGGGCCGGGCCCGCTGGTGCAACCGGCCCGACGGCGGCGACAGCTTCCGCACCACGGTCGGGATGCGCAGCGGGAGGAACGTGCTGGTGGTGGACCGCGTCCCCGGGTACGCCGACAGGCTGACCGACGCCTCGTCGGTCGCGGTGGCGGCGGTGATGGAGGACGAGGAACTGGCAGCTGGGGACGTGGACGTGGTGCTGGTCTCGCCGGGACTGCCCGAACTGGTGACGGGGCTGGCCGCCCGGACCGGCATAGCTGCCGACAGGTTCGTGGCGGCCGCCGAGGGGCTGCACACGGTCGCCCCCATAGCGGTGTTCGACGCCGCCCGCCGCCGGAACCGGATCGCCCCCGGGACCACCGTGCTGCTGGTCGCCGGTGGTGCCGGGGTCACCGCCGGTGCGGTGGTGTACCGGGCCTGAACGGCCGATCCCCGGGCCGTTCGGCCCTGGATCCGCCCGGCCGGCGCCGAGAGGGTGGAGCCACAAGCCCCGATCAGCAGGAGGCGCCAGCCGTGGTCAGGTCAGCACCCACCATCCCCATCCCCCGGGTGCGCCCGGCCCGGCCCCCGGCGCCGGCGGTCCTCGGCGTGCCGGTCGAGCAGGGATCGACCCTGATCGAAGCCATGGCGTCCAATGCGGCCCGCCGGCCCGACCAGCCGGCCATGCGGGCCCGCGGCTCGGGCGGTAACTGGGAGATCACCACCTGGTCGGACTACCAGCGGGGGGCTCGAGAGATCGCCGCCGGTCTGGCCGCGCTGGGGGTGGAGCCGGGCCAGCGGGTAGCCGTCCTGTCCGGGAACCGGCCGGAATGGCATCTCGCCGACCTGGGGGCCCTGACCGCCGGCTGCGTCACGGTACCGCTCTACCCGACCAGCTCCAGCGAGCAGGTCGCCTACGCGCTGGCCCACTCCCGGTCGGTCGTCTGCTTCGTGGACGGCCACGGCCAGCTGGGAAAGGTGCTCGAGAACCGGGAACGGGTGCCTTCCCTGCAGCAACTGGTCATCGCCGACGGCACCCGCCGGTCGACGGACTCCGCGGTGATGGGCCTGGACGAGCTGCGATCGCTGGGTGCCGACAGCCTGGAACGGGAGCCCGCCGAGACGGGGCGGCGGGCGGGAGCGGTGACGGCCGGGGATCTGGCCACCGTCGTCTACACCAGCGGAACGACCGGCCCCCCCAAGGGAACCATGATCACCCACGGCAACATCATGTGGACGCTGCGCAGCGTGACCCCCGCCCTGGGGATCGGCCAGGGGGAGCGCCTGCTGTCGTTCCTGCCGCTGAGCCACATCGCCGAGCGGATGATGAGCGAGTTCCTGCCCATCGCGGTGGGCGGGGAGACGTGGTTCGCCCGAAGCCTGGCCACCGTGGCCGAGGATCTCCCGGCCTGCCGTCCCACCGCGTTCCTGGCCGTGCCCCGGGTCTGGGAGAAGCTGCGGGAGGCGGTGGAGGAGAACGTGGGCGGGCAGCCGTTCCCGATCCGGCGGGTCATCGAGCGCTATGTGCAGCTGGGCCTGGAGAAGGTCGACGCCGAGCAGGCGAACCGGCCGCTCAACTGGGCCGACGCCGGCCTGCGCGAGGTGCTGGAGCGGACGGTAGGGTCGGTGATACGGCGCCAGATCGGACTGGACCGGGTCAGGGTGGTCGCCTCCGCGGCCGCTCCCGCCCATCCCGACCTGATCAGGTGGTTCCACGCCATCGGCCTACCGATGATCCAGATCTACGGCCAGACCGAGGTGTGCGGGCCGACCACCGCCAACCGGATGGACGACAACCGCATAGGCACGGTCGGCAAGCCGCTGCCCGGCATCACCGTCAAGCTGGGCCCGGACTCGGAGATCCTGGTGAAGGGGGGC
The DNA here is from genome assembly GCA_035702985.1 of Acidimicrobiales bacterium. Lineage (GTDB taxonomy): Bacteria > Actinomycetota > Acidimicrobiia > Acidimicrobiales > Palsa-688 > JAKAXG01. Next base: position 5,241 of record DASSZD010000169.1, on the reverse strand, counting down.
AACGTCTGCCTCGGCTACCTGGACGACCCGCAGGCCACGCAGGAGCTCATCGACGCCGACGGCTGGATGCACTCAGGCGACACCGGAACCCTGGAACCCGACGGAACGCTGCGGATATCGGGCCGCAAGAAGGACCTCATCATCACCGCGGCAGGTCAGAACATCGCCCCGCAGGACATCGAGACGGACCTGTGCAACGACCCGCTCATCTCCGAGGCCGTGGTGGTGGGCGACGGCAGGCGTTACCTCGCCGCCCTGATCGCCCTGGACCCCGACGAGCTGAGCCGCTGGGCCCGGCGGCACCGCAAGCTCGAGGACTACGAGGCGCTGTCGGTCGATCCGGACCTGGAGGCCCGTATCGAGGCGGTGGTGAACCGGGTCAACGCCCGCCGGTCGCACGCCGAGGGGATCCGGAAGTTCCGGATCCTCCCGCACGAGCTGACGGCGGCTGCCGGTGAACTCACCCCCACCATGAAGGTCAAACGGGCGGTGGTCTACGAGCGCTACGCGGCGGTGATCGACGACCTCTACGCCGGCTGAAGGGACGGCAGGACCTCACGGTCAGCGCCGGCCGCCGAAGGCCGTGGCCGGGTCGACCGGCCGGCCCACGTGGTATCCCTGGGCGAAGTCCACCCCGTACTCCCGAAGCACGTCCAAAGTGGCTTGATCAGTGACATATTCGGCGATCGTCTGCTTGCCCAGGCCGTGAGCGGCCTCCACCACGGCCTGCACGATCAGCTGGTCGGTCCGGCTGGCCGGCAGCTGCCGGATGAACTCCCCGTCGATCTTCAGGTACTGAAGCGGGAGGTGCTTGAGGTTGTAGAACGAGCCGTACCCGGCTCCGAAATCGTCGAGGGCGAAGCCACAGCCCAGGTCGGTGATCCGCTGGACGAAAGCCCGGGCCGCCCCGAAGTTGGATATGGCCGCGGTCTCGGTGATCTCGAAGATCAAGCGGCGCGGGTCGACCTCGTGGTGGCGGAGCGTGGCGGCCACGAGGTCGGGTAGATCCGGGTCGCCCAGGGACTCGGCGGACAGGTTGACCTCGAAGCGGCGCCCGGGCGGGCCGGGATACTGCGCCGCCAGGCGGATGGCTTCCTGCACCACCCAGCGGTCGATGGGGCGGGCCAGCCCGTGCTGCTCGGCGATGTACAAGAAGTGGCCCGGACCGACCAGCTCGCCGTCGGTGCGCATGCGCAGGAGCAGCTCGTAGTGGGTTATCTCGCTGCCGTGCAGCCTGAGTATCGGTTGGGCGTAGAGGGTGAACTCGTCCTTCTCGAGCGCCTCGCGTATCCGGTCGATCCAGCGGAAACGGGCGTGCCAGCGGGCCAGATGGGGGCTGTGCGGGTCGTAGACCACGACGCAGTCGCGGCCCTCGTCCTTGGCTGCGTACATGGCCACGTCGGCGAGGGCCAGCACCTCGGTGGCCGAGCCGCTGTCCGGCCCGAGCACCACCACCCCGGCGCTGGCCGATGTGCGGATGCGGCCGGTCACCGTACCCGACCCGACCCCGCCCCGGGTCGCCTCCAGCAGCGAGTCGGCCAGGTGCCGGGCGGAGGTCTCATCGGCGACGGGAACCAGGACCGCGAACTCGTCGCCTCCCAGCCGGGCCAGGAGGTCGGTGTCACGGAGGCGCCCCCGCAGGGTCGTGGCGATACCCCGGATGACCTCGTCGCCGGCGGCGTGACCGAGGGTGTCGTTGACGTACTTGAAGTTGTCCAGGTCCAGGAGCACCAGCGCCCCGCCGCCCCCATAACGGTTGACCATGGACAGGTGGCGGTCGAGGTCATCGACGAACTGCCGGCGGTTGAGCAGGCCGGTCAGCCCGTCGTGGCTGGCCATGTAGACCAGTCTCTCCTCGTACTCCCGGCGGGCGCTGACGTTCTCGGCGTGCACCACGAGATAGCCGGGCAGGTCCATCTCGTCGGGGACCCGGCCGGCGCTGAGCGAAACCCACACCGGCTGGCCGTAGGAGCCGGTCAGGCGCAGGTCCGTCCGCTGGGCCGCCTCGTAACGGGCGCCGAGGTCGGCCAGCGTGGCGATGGCCTCGGTGCTGGTGGGGGAGTCGGTCAGCTCCAGCAGGGAGTGGCCGGTCAGGGCGTCGGGCGAGAGCCCGAGCATGTCGGCGAAGGCCGGGTTCGCCTGGCGGATCACCAGGTCGAGACCGATCAGCGCCACGCCCGCCGGAGCCCGGTCGAAGGCCGCCTCGAAGCGGCGGGCGGCCTGGCGGAGCTGGGCCCGGGCCTCCACCCCGGCTGTCACGTCCCGCCAGGTGCACGCCACGCCGTCACCCAGGCGGGTGGAGTGCACGTCGAAGAACCTCCGCTGCGATGGCCCTACGGTGTCCTCGTAGGGGAGCTCCTGCAGCACCAGTGGTTTGCCGGTGGTCACCACCGCCACGTAGGCGTCGAAGACGGGGGACCCGGCCAGGTTGGGTCGGAGGTCCAGCAGTGTCCGTCCCATCAGCTCGGCCGCCGGGAGGTGGTGGTCGACGGCCGCCGCGGCGTTGACGTAGTCGTACAGGAAGTCGACGATCACGCCCCGGGTGTCGCGGAGGGCGCCGAGGATGAGGAACGGGTCGAGCATGGTGTCCAGGGCGCCCCGGAACCGGGCTTCGGACCGGCGGACGTCCTCCTCCGCCCTGATGCGGGCGGAGATGTCGCGGACGGTGGCCAGCGCGCCCAGGTGTCCGCGACGGACGACCGGTGCCACGTTGACCTCCACCGGCAGGTCCTCGCCGGAGGCCAGCCGGGCGGTCATGGTCCGGCCCCACAGCACCGGGCGCAGCCGGGGCTCGGTCCAGTGGCCGGCGGCGCCGCTGTCACGACCGCTGACGGTGTCGGGGAGGATCACGTCGAGCGGGCGGCCGAGCATCTCCTCCTCCCGGTAACCGAACAGCTTGGTGGCCCGGTCGCTCATCTCGATGACGCGTCCGTTCTCGTCCACCGCCACCACGGCGTCGGGTGAGGCCCGCAGCAGGGCGTCCCAGGTCCGCACCGCAGCCGCCACCCGGTCCACCATGGCCCCGGCGGTCACCCCCACCGAGATCAGGATGGTGGCCCGGATGGCGAACCCGGCGGCGGTGACATGACCGCCGAGGAGCTCCTCCCACAGCAGTATCAGCCCGAGGCCGGTGGCGACGCCGAGGAGGGCGCCGACGGCCCCGAACCACCACGCGGCGGCGAGGATCGGGACCACGTACAGCTCGCCGAGGGGATCCGAGCGGGAGCGGTCCAGGAGGCGGATGGCGAATACCACCGTGAACAGGGCCAGCAGGGCCGCCCCCTGCCAGGGCCGCCGGCGGGGAGGGTGGGGTACCAGCATTCCCAGCTTCCGCCCCGCGCCGCTCCGCGAGGGCCTCCCCCGGCCCTGGGGCACCGGGGCTGCTGGTCCCTGATCCATGTCAGAAGCATCCGCCACCGCCCCAGGGGGGGCAAGAGCCGAAAGCTCAAAAATGTCCGGTCGCCGGACGGTCCGGGCCCGAAGGGGCGCGCAGGCGGATCAGTGGTCGGGCAGGGGACCCGGGTAGGCCTTCTCGGCGTCCTCGGCCAGCTGGCCGGCCCTGCGGCGGACCAGCACGATCGAAGCGGCCACGATCGCCACCGCGGCCACGCCGAGGGCGATGTCGACGCCGTGGGAGGCCCGGCTGATGGCGCTGCCCACCTGGTAGGGCACGAAGCTGTAGATGGCGGCCCACACGATCCCGCCGGCGGCGTTGAACGGCAGGAACCGGCGCCAGCGCATCTTCAGCGTCCCGGCGAGGAACGCGGCGTAGGTTCGCAGCACCGAGACGAACCGGCCGAAGAACACCACCTTGCCGCCGTGGCGGTCGAAGACCAGCCGGCCGATCTTGATCTTGGTCTCGTCGGCCCGTACGTAGCGGCCGTAGCGGCGCAGGAGCCGGTAGCCGCCCTTGTCCCCGATCCAGAAACCGATGTTGTCGCCGATGACGGCTGCCGCCGCGGCGACGGCGAATATCAGCCAGATATTGAGCTTGTGGGTGGTGCCGGCGTAGATGCCGGCCGCGATGAGGATGGTCTCGCCCGGCAGGGGGATGCCCAGGCTCTCGGCTCCGACCAGCACGAAGACGGCGGCGTAACCGTAGGTGTGCAGGAGGTTGTCGATGTTCATTGGCCGTGCACCCGCGTCGCTGGTCGGATGCCCGGGTAGCCGGTCCGTCGGCCGAAACCGGGCCGGGGCAGGCTACCAGCAGCCGCCCGGACCGGTGCTCCGGCCGTTGCCGGCAGGTCGGCCGCCCGTGGGGTCGCCCGTGGAATGTGAGGTGGCCAGTGACCGCTGGCCTTGTGGGCGCGCGCAGTGACGGTGCGGGTGTCGGGGCACCTGTCAACGCCGCTGGCGCGATTCCGCTGAATCGTCCGCAGGTGGGAGGGGCGGTCAAGGCCAGATCGGCCCTGACCTCCAAGCGGTTCGGAAGGCCGAGGCCGAGCGTGGTCTGGACCCCGCGCTCAGAGTCGCGATGCGAGGGGACTTCAGAATCCCGGACTGAGGAACAAACTGCGCCGGGACGCCGACACTTGGCCCGCATTTCCCGACCACCCACATCTCCATGCCGATTCGGCATCTGTCAAGAGCGTCGGTCGATGGATTGCCGGTCTCGTACTGCCGGACATTCTGCGCCCACTGTCCTACTAGCTGTGCTACCATCGACGTATGGCGCAGCGAGACAAGCGTTCCGTGTCGTTCCCGCCCGATCTGGCCAAGGCGATCGACGCCGCGGCTGAGGCTTCAGGTACCTCATTCAGCGCGTGGATCGCCGAAACGGCCTCCCACCGGCTGCGCTTGGAAGCGGGGCGGCGGGCAGTAGCCGAGTGGGAGTCGGACCACGGGCCGCTATCGGAGCAGGAACTCGCAGAAGGGTTGGCCCGAGCACGGGAGTTGCTTGGGCGAACCACTGCCAAGCGATCCGCATAGTGGCCGGCGTCACCTACGACACCGGGGCTCTGATTGCCGGCGATCGCAATGACCGGCGCATGTGGGCCCTCCATATCGGCTTCATCGCCGAAGAGGTCGTACCGACCGTCCCAGCCCCCGTAGTAGCCGAGGCGTGGCGAGGCGGTTCTCGCCAAGCCAGCCTGGCCCGCCTGCTGGCCGGCTGCGACGTCGAGGAGATGACCGCCACCCAGGCGCGCCATGTCGGGGAACTCGCCGGCCGGGCCGATCACGAAGACGTCGTCGACGTCGCGGTCGTCGAAGGCGCCATCCGCCGTGACGATCACGTCATCG
>DASSZD010000143.1:0-8220 GCA_035702985.1 Acidimicrobiales bacterium | reverse complement strand
ATGTTCAGCGCCGACCCGGGCCAGATCGGCGGCATAGCCCTGTCGCTGGCCGAGACCTTCGACTCGCCGGAACTGCCCTCGGTGCGGGTGGGGGCCGCCTCGGGTCTGGTGGTGAGCCAGGGCGGGGACCTGTTCGGGCCGGTGGTCAACCTGGCGTCGCGGGCCACCATGGCCGCCCGCCCCGGCTCGGTGCTGGTGTCGCCGGCCCTGGCCGAGGCCCTCGGCGGCGACCCCCGCTACCACGTGCAGGCCATCCGGGCCCACCGGCTCAAGGGCATCGGGGTGGTACGCCTGGCCCGCCTGCGCCGGGCTCCATCGGCGTCCTGATCCGCCGGCGCCGGGCCGCGCCGACCGGCCCCGGCCCACGTCCCGCCGGGCGCGGGCCTCGTGACCGGAAAGTCTGAAATGTCCGGCAGGAATCGTGGCCGTCGGGTGGAATCTGACTACCACGGGCCCCCGGTCGGGCGCCCGGTGCGCAGGCGTGAGTTCCGGGGGGGAACGATCGGGTGCTGGAAATCGGTGGAAGAGCGAGGCTGGCCCTGGCGGCGGCGTCCACGGCGGCGGCCGCGACCGGGCTGATCACCATGGCCACCGCCCCGGCCGCCCACGCCGCGGTGAGCCCGGGCGAAGGGTCCTCCTACGCCCAGTCGCTCGCCGCCGCGCCCCACGACGGGTCCCTGGCGGTGGGCGTGACGCTGGGCGAGGCCCTGGCCGGCCACACCAACAGCATCGCCCGGGCCCAGTCCCAGGGCATCGACCTGGGGGCCATCGGCACCGCGGCGACCGGGTACAACTGCGGCAGCCAGTCCCTCCAGCCGGACCAGATCCCCCAGGCGTACTCGACCGAGACCGGCCAGCCCGGTGCGGCCCAGGGCGAGACGCAGACCTTCGACCCGTCCCAGGGCACCAACCAGCCGTCCTACGGCACCTACGAGCACGTCCAGGCGACGGCGGCTCCCTACGGCGAGGCCGACACCGCCTTCGGGCCGGTCTCCGAGGGCCCGGTCGCGGTGACCGGGATGAAGTCGAGGGCGTGGTCGGGGCTGCAGAACGGCCAGCGGGCCGCCGGCGCCTCGTCGGACATCGCATCGCTCGACATCGCCGGCGTCGTGCACATCGACGGCCTGCACTGGCAGTCGGTCTACCCCTCGGGAGGCTCGGCCCGCCCGCAGGGCTCGTTCGACATGGGGTCCCTGACCGTTGCCGGGCAGGTGGTGCCGGTCCACCAGAGCCTGCAGGCGCTGCAGGACGTCATCAACTCCGCCCTCGGCCAGGTCGGCCTGGAGGTGCTGCTGCCGGTGGCGTCCACCCGGCAGGGCACCGAGACGGTCACCCCGCTGCAGATCGAGGTCGTCCCCAACCAGACCCGTGACGGCCTGGTCAACCCGGCGCTCAACGCCACCGAGAGCCAGCAGCAGACCGTCCTCGGCGGCCTGGAGAACGGGTTCCCGGGCGAGCCGGCCCAGGTGGCCCAGGCCCTGTGCCAGTCGGACACGCCCATCACCGTGGCCCAGGTGGCGCTGGCCTCGGTCAACGGGGGCGGCTACCTCTCCGTCGCCCTGGGCGGGGTCGACTCGTCGTCCGGTGACGTGCCGCAGAACCCGTTCTCGCTCGGCTTCGCCGGCCTGTCCTTCAGCGGTGGCCTCGGGGCGCCCGGGGGCCCGACCCCGGCCGGGTCCGCCGGTTCGTTCGGAGCGCCCCCGGTGGGGGGCGGGAGCGGATCGGCACCGGTGGCGACGAGCGGCGCCGCCACCCCGTCAGCGCCGATCGCAGCCACCCCGGCGGCGACCGCGACGACCCCCACGACCGCCCGGCCGGCCGGCGGGTCGTCGGTGCCGCTCATCCCGGCCTCGACCCGCTACGCCGCCGGCGGCCCACTCCTGGCCATCGGCCTGGCCGGCCTGGCCCTGATCGGCGCCCTGGCCGAGGGGGACCGGCGGATGATGCGCCGGGCCCAGCACACCGTCCAATTCGAGGAGTAGACCATGACCGCCCCTGTCAGGGGGGCGGGGGGTGGGGGGCCGTCGGGCCTCTCCAGCCCACCGCCCGGTAGTTTCAGCATCTTCCAACGCATCCTGCGCGGCTACGGGCCGATGGCGGTGCTGGTCGCCGTGCTGGTGGTCGTCGCCCTGGCCGTGCCCAGCCGGGTGCCGAAGACCGCGACGCTGACCGCCGGCAACACCGGCAGCTACTCGACCGGATCGAGCGGGGCCGGCGCAGGAGCGACCGGGGCCTCGTCGGGCGGGGCCACGTCCGCAGGCGGCGGTGCGGCCCCGGGCGCCGGGGCCAACGCCGGCGGGGCGGCCAGCGCGGTCTCCGGCCGGTCCGGCGGGGGCGCCACCCCGAGCGGCAACGGCCGTACCGCCACGACCAGCGCCTCGGCCCGGGTCGTGTCCTGCAAGGGCGACCAGGTCCCCGGTGATCCGTACTCACCGCCCTGCCTCCTCTTCAGCGGCTCCAACGGGGGGGCCACCGCCATGGGGGTCACGCCGACCACCATCAACGTGGCGTTCCGGCTGACGAGCGACCAGAGCTTCCAGCAGACCCTCGCCCAGCTGGCCGGGGCGTCGCTCAAGGACACCAACGCAGACACCGAGCGCACGGTGCTGGCGCTGGCGCAGTACTTCAACGCCCACTTCCAGTTCTACGGCCGCAAGCTGGTGATCCACTTCTACAACGGCCAGGGGTCGCTCTCCAACGAACTGCTGGGAACCGGCCAGGCCCAGGCCGAGGCCGACGCCCTGACGGTCAAGTCGATGAACGCGTTCGCCGACCTGTCGGCGGAGTCCGAGCCCTACGCCGACGCCCTGTCGCGCCAGGGGGTGATGGCCTTCGGTGACCCGTACATGTCGGAGAACTGGCACGCCCAGCACGCCCCCTACGCCTGGTCGATCGCAACCGACGGCACCGACGTGGCCACCATCGCCGCCAACTACGCGGTCAACAAGCTGTGCGGCGGCACCGCCGCCTACGCCGGCGGCAACCTCAAGGGGGTCCACCGCAAGTTCGCCCTGCTGGCCCCCGAGAACTCCTGGTACCAGGAGTCGGTGGCAGTGGCCCAGCAGATCATGGCCTCCCACGGCTGCCCCGCCGACATCTTCACCTACAGCCTCGATCTCGGCACCATGTCGCAGCAGGCCTCCAACCTGATCGCCAAGCTGAAGGCCGGTGGCTACACCACGGTGCTGTGCGGCTGCGATCCCATCTTCCCGGTCTACATGTCCGGGCAGGGCAATCAGCAGAACTACCTGCCCGAGTTCGTCATCACTGGCACCGCCCTCACCGACCAGGACTACACGGCTCAGCTCTGGAACCAGAACTTCGCCGCCCACGCCTTCGGCGTGAGCCCCAACGCCCCGACCGTCGCCTACACCCAGACCATCGGCTACGCCGCCTACAAGACGGTGCGCAGCGACGAGCCCGCCTTCTTCGTCAACCTGATCTACGCCCAGATGGACCAGCTGGCGATCGGCATCCAGATGGCCGGGCCCCACCTGACCCCGCTCACCTTCCAGCAGGGCATGTACAACTACCCGTCCCGCCAGGGCCCGATGGGCCTCTGGGGATTCAGCCCCACCCAGCACACGATCCCCAACGACGTGCGGGAGATCTGTTACAGCCCCACCGCCATCTCCCCCTACAACGGCAAGGCCGGCGCCTATCTCGGCACCTCCAACGCCCGCTGGACCAAGGACGACATCCCGAAGGGACCGCCCGGATGCCCGATCCCCTCGTGACCGGCCTGGCCGCCCGCTGGCAGGGCCTCTCCGCCCGGGGCCGCGCCGTGGCGGTGATCGGCGGCCTGGTCGTGCTGTACGTGGCGGTCACCCTGGTCACCGGCAGCCACGGCTGGATGCACCGGCGGGCGCCGATCGGGATCGTGCTGCTCGGGGTGGTGTACGGCTCGGCGACCGCCCTGGGCGCCATGGGCCTGATCCTGGTGTACCGGGCCAACCGTTTCATCAACTTCGCCCACGGCGCCCTCGGCAGCATGGTCGGGGTCATCGCCATCGGCCTGGTGCAGGTGCACGGTCTGGACTACTGGATCGCCCTCCCGCTGGCCACCGCGGTCGGCGCCGGGGTGGGAGGCCTCACCGAGGTCCTGGCCATCCGCCGCTTCCGGGGGTCGCCCCGCCTCATCCTGCTGGTGGCCAGCATCGGCCTGGCCCAGGTGTTCGGCGGCCTCGAACTGGCCGGCTCGAAGGCCATCCACTTCGTCTCGCTGCTCGGCTCCTTCTCCCCGCCGTTCAACCTGAGCGTCCGGGTGGACGTCTACACCTTCCAGAGCAACGCGGTGATGATCGTCCTGGTCGTCCCGCTCGTCATCGGCTTCCTGGCCTGGTTCCTCCTGCGCACGGCGGCCGGCGTGGCCGTCCGGGCGGCGGCCGAGAACAGCGACCGGGCGCTGCTGCTCGGCATCCCGGTCAACCGGCTGTCGACCATCGTGTGGGTCATCGCCGGCGGGCTGGCCGCGCTCACCTACATGCTGCAGGCCCCGTTCGAGGGGGTGAAGCCGGGCGCCATCTCCAACGGCCCCACCGTCCTGGTGCCGATGCTGGCCGCGGCCGTGGTGGCCCGCATGGAGTCGCTGCCGCTGGCCTTCGGCGCCGCCGTCGGGCTGGGGATCATCGAGCAGCTGGTCCGGTGGAACAACCAGAACGACCCGTCCCTCATCTGGGCCGTGTACCTGGTCGTCATCCTGCTGGCCCTGCTGGTCCAGTCGGGGAAGCTCAGCCGGGCCAAGGAGTCGGGTGACTCCTCCTGGGCCGCGGTGGCGGTCACCAAGCCGGTGCCCGACGAGCTGCGCCACCTGCCGGAGGTGACCTGGTCCAGGCGGCTGCTCGGAGCCGGGCTGGTGGCGGCGATGGTGCTGGTCCCGCACTCGTGGACTCCGAGCAGCCAGCTGCTGGCCGGCTTCGCCGTGGTGTGGGCCATGGTCGGCGTGTCACTGGTGGTGCTGACCGGGTGGGGCGGCCAGATCAGCCTGGGCCAGTTCGGCTTCGCCGGCGTGGCCGGGATGGTCGCCGGCAACATGGTGGCCCGCTGGAACGTGGACTTCCTCTTCGTCCTGGTGGCCGCCGGGCTGACCGGTGCGGTGACCGCCCTGCTGATCGGCCTGCCGGCCCTGCGGATCAAGGGCCTGTTCCTCGCCGCCACCACCCTGGCCATGGGCGTGGCCCTCGACCAGTACTTCCTCAACACCGACACGTTCCCGAGCTTCATCCCCGCCGACGGGGTCCCCCGGCCGCTGCTGCTGCAACGCTTCGACCTCAACGACTACTACCAGATGTACGTCGTCTGCCTGGTGCTCCTGGGCCTGTCGATCCTCGCCGTCCACGGCCTGCGCAAGTCGCGGGCCGGGCGGGTCCTGATCGCCACCAATGACAACGAGCGGGCGGCGGCGTCGGCCTCGGTGCCGACGACCGGGGTCAAGCTGTCCGGCTTCGTCACCGCCGGCGTCATCGCCGGGGTCGCCGGGGCCATGGACGTCCTCCTGCTCGGGGCGCTCAACCCGGGCAGCTTCCCGGCGATCGACAGCATCACGGTGTTCTGTTACAGCGTCATCGGCGGCCTCGGGTCGGTCTCGGGCACCCTGATCGGAATCCTCTCCTTCAAGTACCTCGAGACCCTGACGTGGCTCGGCACGTACCGCGAGACGGTGAGCGGGGCCGCCCTGCTGCTGGTGCTCCTCTTCCTGCCGGGCGGCCTCGGCCAGCTGGTGTTCTCGGCCCGGGACCGGCTGCTCAGGATGGTCGCCGACCGGCGGGGGATCCTGGTGCCGAGCCTGGTCGCCGACAAGCGCCAGCCGGCCGGGGCCGAGGCCGGGCTGCTCACCACGGCGATGTCCACCGGTGGCGCGGGCGGGGCCGGAGCCGCCGCCGCCGACGCGCCGTCCCCCCCCGGGCGGCGCCGATCCGAGGAGGAGGTGGGCGTGTGACCGTGACCGGGCGCCTGGGAGCGGTACGGCGGGGCCGGCCACCGTGGAGTGAAGCCCCCACCGCCGACGCCACCGCCGAGATCCCGGCCCTGGCGGGGGTGACGGCCGCCCCGCCGGGCGACGTACTGCTTTCGTGCCGGGGTATCGACATCAGCTACGGCCCGGTGCAGATCCTCTTCGGAGTCGACTTCGACGTGTCCCGCCACGAGATCGTCGCACTGCTCGGCACCAACGGCGCCGGCAAGTCGACCCTGCTCAAGGGCATATGCGGCCTGGTCAGGCCCAGGCGGGGGACGGTGCACTTCGGAGGCGAGGACATCACCGATCTGCCCGCCGACGTCACCACCCGGCGGGGTGTCTCGCTGATGCCGGGCGGCAAGGGGGTGTTCCCGACCCTGACCGTGGCCGAGAACCTGCGGCTGGCCACCTGGTTGATCCGGGACGACCGGGAGCGCATCGAGGCGGCGCGCGAGGAGGTGCTCGACCTGTTCCCGGTGCTGGCCGCCAGGCACAACCAGATGGCCGGCAACCTCTCCGGTGGGGAGCAGCAGATGCTGGCCCTGGGGTCGGCGCTGATGACCCGCCCGGAGCTGCTCATGATCGACGAGCTGTCGCTGGGCCTGGCCCCCACCATCGTGGGCCAGCTGCTCGAGGTGGTCCGGGAGGTCCACCGCCGGGGTTCGACCATCGTCATCGTGGAGCAGTCGGTCAACGTGGCGCTCGACCTGGCCGAACGGGCCGTGTTCATGGAGAAGGGCGAGGTCCGCTTCGAGGGGCCGGCGGCCGAGCTGCTCGAGCGCCCCGACATCCTCCGCTCCGTGTTCATCGCCGGCGCCGGCGCCCACGACGCCGGGGCGGCCGGGCCGTCGCCCCGGCCGGCCCGGACCCGGTCCCGGCGGAGGAAGGAGCCGGAACGGCCCGGCATCGACCCCGACGCCAAGCCGGTCCTCGAGTGCGTGGACGTGGTCAAGCGCTTCGGCGGCATCACCGCCGTCGACCACGTCGACCTGGCGGTGCGGCCGGGCGAGATCGTGGGCCTGATCGGGCACAACGGGGCCGGGAAGACCACGCTCATGGACTGCATCTCGGGCTTCCTGCCCGTCGAAGGGGGCCGAATCCGCCTGCGGGGGGTCGACGTGACGTCGTGGACGCCGCACCAGCGGGCCCGGGGCGCCATGGGCCGGTCCTTCCAGGACGCCCGCCTGTTCCCGTCCCTCACCGTCGCCGAGACCGTCTCCGTCGCCCGGGAGCGCCACGTCCAGTCCCGGGACATGCTGGCCGCAGCCCTGCAGCTGCCGGCCAGCTACGAGTCCGAGCTGGCCGTGGCGGCCGTGGTGGAGGGCCTGATCGAGCTGATGGGCCTGCAGGCCTACCGCCAGAAGCTGACAGGAGAGCTGTCGACGGGCACCAGGCGGATCGTCGACCTGGCCTGCATCCTGGCCCAGGACCCCAAGGTCCTGATGCTCGACGAACCCTCGGGCGGCGTCGCCCAGAAGGAGACCGAGGCGCTCGGGCCGCTGCTCCGGCGCATCCAGGAGCGGACCGGGTGCTCGATCCTGGTCATAGAGCACGACATGCCGCTGCTGTCGGGCCTGTGCGACCGGCTCGTCGCGCTGGAGCTGGGGGCGGTCATCGCCGAGGGGCCACCGGCGGCGGTCCTGGCCCACCCGGCGGTGGTCGCGTCGTACCTCGGTACCGACGAGACCGCCATCGCCCGCTCCGGCTCCCGGGGATGACCGTCAGCGCGGGGATGACCGTCAGCCCGGGGCCGTCAGCGTTCCGGGAGCAGCGAGTAGTCCGGGAAGTTGCCGTACAGCCGCTCGTCGGTCCCCTCGGGGCCGTAGGTCACCGCCTGGACGAGGAGGTCGCCGCCGACGAAGGCGCCCTTCCATGAGTGGCCCAGGCCGCCGAAGACCTCCTCGCGGTCGCCGCGGCTGCGGGGCCGGTTGATCCCGACCTTGAACGACTGCAGCTGCTCGGCCACCCGGTCGGCGAAGTCGAGGTCGTCGGTCGCTATGGAGGCGACGAGGGACCCGTTGGAGGCGTTCATGGCCGCCAGCAGCTCCGACTCGGTGTCCACCACCACCACCGAGTCGAGCGGACCGAACGGCTCGGCGTGGTGCAGTGACCAGCTGGCCGGGGGCTGCAGCACGCAGGCGGGCGCCACGTAGGCCGAGGTGTCCTGCCCGTCGAGGAACCGGCCGTCGCCGACGCTGCCCCGGTAGAGCGGGATGCCGCCGCCGCGCAGCGCCTCGTCGAACTGCTTGGTGAGGTCGGCCGCC
>DASSZD010000076.1:0-6727 GCA_035702985.1 Acidimicrobiales bacterium | reverse complement strand
CGGTGGCGTCGAGGACGACCATGGGATCGTCGCCGTGGATGGCGTGCCCGCAGAACGACACGTTCCTCGGGGTCTCGGTCGCTTCGAGGCCCTGGCGGGACTTGAACCACTGGCGGTGCTCGTCGACGAGGCTGATCAGGGCGATGGGGGCGTCGAAGAGGCGCTGGGCCATGCGGGTGATGCGATCGAAGCGCTCCTCGGCGGGCGTGTCGAGCAGACCGAGGGCGTGCAGGGTGCTCAAGCGGCGCAGCTCGTCGGGCAGGGGCGGCGGCTCGATCACCGCCGGTCGATCCCCGAGCCGGCGGCGTCACCCATCAGGTCAAGCTACTGCCGGGGCCGGGCCAACCGTGGGTGTGATCGCGGTGACTGGCCCCTTCGGGTGGTGTAGCGACCCGCCGTCCGGCGGTGGGCGTCACGGCCCGCGGTAGTCAAAGACCGGAATGGCTCTCCTGAACCCGGTTTCGTCGGGCGATGAAGGCGGTGTGAGACATACCTGCTCGGTTACTCCCCCGCTCGGCCAGTCGAGCCGCCCCGTCCCCGGCAAGCTCCGCAGGTGGGTGGGGCGCTCGCTGGCGGCCGCAGGGATGACGGTGGCCTGTGCGTGGGCTTCGGCCGGCGCCGCGGAGGCGGCCCCCTCGGGTGATCTGGTCGTCTCCACACCGGCGGGTCCCGTCAACGCGGCGCCGGGAGCGGCCCCGGTGAGCACCTACGTGCGCGTCGGGAATGCGTCGTCGCGTCCTCTGACCGTGGCGGTATCGATAGGGCGGGTCGGCTTCGGTGACGACGGTCGGGCCACGGTGTCGGACCAGCCCGATCCGTCGTTGGCGGGACGGGTCCATCTCGGAGAGACGACCCTGACCGTGCCGGCCGGGTCGTACGTGCAAGATCCGGTAGCCGTGTCGTTCCCGGCGGGAACCGCCCCTGACGACTACTACCTCGGCCTGGTGGTGACCCCGCGGGCCACGGGGAGCGGGGCGGTCAAGGTGGTGACCCGCCTGGCCGCTCTGATCGATTTGGACGTTCCCGGCCCCCGCCATTCCCTGATCCGCCTGCGGGGGGTGCATCTGCCTGCGTGGGTGCTGGGCGGCGACGTGCCGGTCAGCATGACCGTCGAGAACGCCGGCCGGTCCTTCGCCACGGTGTGGGGAGAGATCCACTACCGCAGCCTGTTCGGGGCCGAGAAGGTGGCGGCGTTCCCCGGCCGGTTCGTCGTGGCGCCGGGGCGGCAGCGCACCCTGGCCGTCACCGTCCACCCCGGCCTCGGCGCCGGCCCGGTGCACATCGACTCCATCGTGTTCTACAACCGGACGCCCTCGGCGGTAGCCGAAATCTCCCGGACAGCGACGGTCTGGTGGATCGATCCCTCTTACCTGCCGCTGATCCCCTTCGGGATAGCGGCCGCGGGTGTGGCCTGGCGGCTGGGTCGCCGCCGGGCGAGGCGGCAGCAAATGGCGCCAGCCCTGGCCCGGCCGTGAACGGTCGGACCGGAGCCACAACGGCCCATCCAACCACTGAAGAACAAGGAGCATCATGAAACGATTCACTCGCCGCGTGGCGGTCGGGGCATCCGCAGCGGTAGCGGCCAGCATGGCCCTCACCGCCGGGACCGCCGTGGCCGCCACCATGACCAACGCCAGCTGGTCGGTGTCGAACAACCAGGTCGGCGCCACCGGGGTTCAGTACACCTACAACTTCACCACTGCCACCGCCACGACCATCGACTCGATCACCGAGACCGTGCCGACCGGGACGGCGGGCGCTCCTAGCGTGGTCCAGACCGTCGGCATCGGCGCAGGCACCATCGCCCTGTCGGGCACCACCCTCACCTACACCGTCACCACCCCGGTGTCGGTGGCCGCCGGGATCCCGATCGAGCTGGCCGTCGGCGGCCTAACCAACACGACCACCGCCGGGTCCTACACCTCCACCGTCACCACCCTGACCACTGCTTCGGCCGCGGTGGACACGGTGACCACCCCGTCGGTGAGCATCGGAGCGGACGACACCGCCGTGGCCGTGAACGTGGCCGAGTCGACCAGCTTCTCCACCGACACCAGCTCGTTCACGTTCAACATGGACCCGTCCCTGCCGGCGTTGGCCACCCAATCGAAGACCGTGAACCTCGCCGTCACCTCCAATGCCGCCAACGGGTACACCCTCTCGGTCAAAGACGCCGGCCTGAAGGCCACATCGGGCGCCACCACCTACCAGATGGCGGCGGCGTCCAGCGGGATGTCCACCGCGTCCACATGGCCGGGAGCGAACCACTTCGGATACGCGGCCACCGTCACCGGCAGCGGGGGCAGCCCGGTGCTCGGAGGTTCCCTGGCCACCTCCGGTGACTACGCCGGCTACACCACGGCCGGTGAGAACCTCCTCACCACGAGCGGTCCGACCGGCAACGCCGGCGTCTCGCTGGCCCTGGCGAACAAGGTGCAGGTCGACTACTCGACGCCAGCCGGCGCCTACAGCGACACCATCACCTACACCGTGACCTACACCGTGACCCCGTCCTACTAGTAGGGGCCCGGCGAGGGCCGGTTAGCGTCCGGTGGCACCAGATCTGCCACCGGACCAGCCGGTCCTGGCGGTACGGGAGCGGGCGGGCAGGTAGTTTGTACCAATGGCGGCGCGTCCGGTCGGCCAGCTGTCGCTCCCGGGGTGGCTCTGGCTGTTGGCGGCCATCAGCTACCTGGACGATCCCGGGGAGGACCACGACGCCCTCTTGTCGAGCTGCCCGTTCCCGGTCGCCCTGGTGGACCTGGTGGAGGGGCAGTTCGTGCTCATGACGCCGTCGCTCGTCGAGATGCTCGGCCAGCCGCCGGCCACCCCGGCCCAGCAGGTCGACCCCTCGGTGATGGTGGACGACCCCGGCCAGCTGGCCCCGTTGTCGGCCCTGATGGCGTCGGGGGCGATGGACGCCTACGGCGTCACGCGGGGGCTCCGCCGACCGGGACGCGAGCCGCTGGAAGCGGAGACGTGGACGGTGGTCTGCGATGCCGAGCACCGGCGGCGGGCGCTCTGGCTGGTGACCCCGGTGGCCGAGCAGGCCGTCCCGGAGCCGCCGCCGCCCCCAGCAGTTGGCTGGCCCGACCAGGCGGCCGGGCTGGTCGTGGGCAGCTTCGACGACGAGTGGCGTATCGCCCGCATCAGCACCGACGTGCAGGCGGTGCTCGGCTACCGCGCCGAGGAGCTGATCGGCCGGCAGATGATCGACGTGGTGCACCCCGACGACCTGCCCGGTCTGTTCGCCAGCGTGGCCGCCGCCCTGAGCAGCCAGGCCGGCGGTGACCACCAGGCGCCGGCTGCGGCACCGCAGCGGGGACTGGGTGGAAGTGCGCGGCGTAATCACGCCGGTGCCGGACGACCGGCTGAGGCTCGGCTTCGCGTTCTCGGCCGCCTGGGCGGACAGGGAAGGATCGGCATCATCGGCGGCGGCGCGGGCGGCGGTGCTGGAGAGGCACATGTGGCGGATCGCCGGCGAGGTGGCCGCCTCCGGGGTGGCGGCCGGCTTCCACGCCACGCCGGTACTCGAGGACGTGCCCGGCTTGGAGGAGCTGTCGCCCCGCCAGTGGGAGGTGCTCACCCGGCTGCTGCAGGGCGAGCGGGTGCCGGGGATCGCCGGGCAGCTGTTCATCAGCCAGAGCACGGTGCGCAACCATCTGACCGACATCTTCCGCAAGGTGGGAGTGCGGTCGCAGGAGGAGCTTCTCCGCCTGCTACGGCCCGGCGACGGGCCGAAGGAGGCGCAGTAGGACACTCCGCCCCCCTAAAGGTGACTTTTCGCCTAGACGATCATCGCCTCGACGCGCCGATAGTGATGGCGTGTACATGACTGGGGAGGATCAACGCAAGCTGGCCGACGCCGGCTTGTCGGATCTGGCGTGCCTGGTGCTGACAGTGGGCCTGGCGGGCCTGACGCCTCGCCAGCGATGCGTCGTAACGGCGGTGGGTATCGGGGACACGATGGGCGAAGCGGCCCAGCTGGCGGGCATCAGCCCGAGCGCCATGCCGTCGCGGCTGCGGGGCATCGCCAACCGGCTGGGCCTGAGCGACACGTCGGAGCTGATACGGCTGGCCCGCCAGGGCGAGGCGCTGAACTCCTCCCCGGATGCGATGTTCGCCATGGACGGCGTCGGCCTGTGCGTGTTCGCCAACCGCCGGGCCGCAGAGCTGTTCGGCTACACCCAGGACGAGATGCTGGGCGCCGACATCCACCGGCTGGTCCACGGCACCGGTCCGGACGGGTCGCCCGTAGCGCCGGGATCGTGCCTCATCCAGTCGGCGGTAACGGGCCGGGAGGCGTGGCGGGGCGAGGAGCTGCTGTGGCACCGCGACGGTTCCCCGGTGTGGGTGTCGTACGAGGTGGTCCCCCTCTCCGCCTCCGAGGGGCGCATCGCCTCCGTCGTCAAGCTCGAGGATGTCACCGCCCGCATGCGGAGCGCCTCGGATCTGGCCGCCAGCCACGCCAGCTTGCAGCTGGCCCTGGAAGCGACCCAGACCATCGCCTTCCGCACCGACCTGGGCAGCGGTCGTACCATGACGTCGAACAACGCCTGGGCGGCGTTGGAGCGCACCCCCGGCGACCGCACGGTGACCTACGCCGACTTCCAGTCGCGCATCCATCCCGACGACCGCCACAAGGCCGACCTGGACCGCATCCGGGCCACGCCGCCGGGCCGCATGGTCGAAGAGGATCTCCGGACCATCACCGCCGAGGGAGAGGTGCGCCTCTACCGGTGCCGGATCCAGGTCATCGCCGACATGTTGGGGCAGCCATCGGTGATGCTGGGGGTGGCGACCGACGTCACCGACCGGCACGAGGCGGAACGGGCGTACACCACCGTCGTCGGGCTGTCATCGGATGCCTACATCGGTATGGACTCCGAAGGCCGGGTGACCGAGTGGAACCCGGCGGCCGAGACGATCTTCGGCTATCGCAGCGATGAAGCCGTCGGTGCCATGGCGAGCGACCTGATCGTGCCGCGGCGTCACCGCCAGCAGCACCTGGCGGGGCTGCAGCGGGTCGTGGCGGACGAGCCCGTGGCTGCCCGCGTCCACGAGCCCATCGAGGTCACCGCCCGGCGGGCCGACGGCACGGAGGTCCCGATCGAGCTGCGCATGGCCACCGTGCCGGTCGGGCAGAAGGTCGTGTTCCGGGCGTTCGCCCGTGACATCTCCGCCCGCAAGGAGATGGAAGCGGCCCTGCGCCGCCAGGGGGTGACCGACCAGCTGACGGGTGTCGCCAACCGGGCCGTGGTGGAGGATCACCTGGCTCTCGCCTTGAAGCGACTGTCGCGGGGGAGCTCAGCCATCTCCGTCCTGTTCATCGACGTCGACCGCCTGAAGGTGATCAACGACTCCCTCGGCCACGGGACCGGTGACGAGATACTGCGCCAGCTCGCCGCCCGGTTGGCCGATTCGGTGCGGCCCCACGACACCGTGGGCCGCTTCGGCGCCGACTCTTTCGTCGTGATCTGCGAGGACATGGAGGAGCGTGAGGCGGTCGCCACCGCGCAGCGGCTCCTCGCGGTCGCCTCCGAGGCCTATACGGTCGACGCCCGCGAGCTGTCCGCCTCGGTCAGTGTCGGCATCGCGGTGACGGCCGACCCGGAGGCCGACGCCGAATCGCTCCTGCGCGACGCCGACGCCGCCCTGTTTCGCGCCAAGGAACGCGGTCGGGGCTGCGCCGAGCTCTTCGACGAGCCGACCCGCCGGCGGGCGGTGGCCCGCCTGGAGATGGAGGAGGCATTGCGGGGGGCGGTGGACGCCGGCGATCTGGCGCTGCACTACCAGCCGGTCGTCGACCCCGCCACCGGCGCCATCATCGGCGCTGAAGCACTCCTACGGTGGGACCGCCCCACCCTCGGCCGGATCCCGCCGGCAGAATTCATCCCAGTAGCGGAGGAGACGGGTCTGATCCTGGTCGTCGGCCGCTGGGTCCTTCGCCAGGCCCTCCGGGATCTGGCCGCCTGGCGCCGACAAGGCGCCTGCGACCTGGAGCTGTCGGTCAACGTCTCCGGACGCCAGCTCCTCGACGGCGGCCTGGTCGACGAGGTCGCCGCCCTGCTCGCCGAGAGCGGGGTGCCGTCGTCGGCTCTGTGCCTGGAGATCACCGAGACGGCGCTGATGGAGGACACCGACCGGGCGGCGGTGACCATCGGGGCCCTTCACCGGCTGGGTGTCACCTTCGCCGTGGACGACTTCGGCACCGGCTACTCGTCCCTGCTGTACCTCCGCCGGTTCCCCATAAGCGTCGTCAAGCTCGACCGGTCCTTCGTCGCCGGGCTCGGCCACAACGGTGCCGACCGGGCCATCGTGCGGGCCACCATCGACCTGGCCCACTCCCTCGACATGCGGGCGTGCGCGGAGGGCGTCGAGGAGGCCGGGCAGCTCCAGGAGCTGCGAGACTTCGGCTGCGACCTGGCCCAAGGGCACCTGTGGTCCGAGGCGATACCGGCATCGGAGCTGGCGGCGATGCTGGCCGCCCGCCCGACGGTCAGCGCCTGAGCGCCGGCCTCTCCTTTCCGTTCGACCTGCCTGACGCCGCCGCCGGCCGGGGCCAGAGGACCCTCCGAGCACCCCAGCAGCTGGTGCACGGCGGTGCGGGGGCGGGTGAGGTCCGTGTCCAAGCCGGGCGACGGCCGGTATCCGCCAGGGCGGCCGGGCTATCGGTCAGCATGGCGGGCGGAGAGAAGGAGGGAACGTTGGGCAAGGCGAACAAGGA
>DASSZD010000128.1:0-2451 GCA_035702985.1 Acidimicrobiales bacterium | reverse complement strand
TTAGCTACTTGTGCTCGTTCTGCTCACCGGACTTTGGGGCGGCTACGGCTCCCCGGGGGGTGGCCGGGCGGGGGCCGGGGCCGTTACAGTGGCTGTGATTCACTCGTCTCCGGGGGGAGGGCCGGACCATGCGGTGGTTGCGTAACCACCGGAATCTCTCGAACCAGGTGGCGCTGGCCCAGGTGGCGGTGCTGGTGGTGGTGCTCGCTGCGGCGTTCGCCATCACCGCCAAGCAGTTCGAGCGGATGGTGGAGCAGCAGTACGAAAAGCGGGCCCTGGCCGTCGCCAGCTCGGTGGCGGCCATGCCGCAGATCGCCGAGCAGGTGACGGGCCTGCCCCCCGGCGGCCCGGTCCAGTCGGAGGCCTCGGCCGTCATGGCCCAGACCGGTGCCGCCTACGTGGTCGTCACCAACGACGCCGGCATCCGCTACTCGCACCCCGACCCACGCCTCATCGGCCGGTCGGTGGTCTACGACGACCCCGAGCCGGTGAGCAGCGAGCCGTTCCGCACCGGCCGGCCGTGGACGGGTGTGCAGGAGGGGACGCTCGGATTCACGGCCCGGGGCAAGGCACCCATCCTGGTCGGGCACCGGGTGGTCGGTGAGGTGTCGGTCGGGTTCCCCGTCGAGGACATCACCGACCGGTTCCTGCACGCCCTGCCCTGGCTGGCCGGCTTCGTGATCGCCGCGCTGGCGTTCGGGGTGGGTGCCGCCGTGCTGGTGGCCCGCCGCCTGAAGCGCCAGACGCTGGGCCTGGAGCTGCAGGACATCACCGCCCTGGTCCAGGAGCGAGAGGCCCTGCTCCACGGCATCAGGGATGGCGTAATCGGATATGACAACAAAGGCAGGGTGCTGTTCGCCAACGACTCGGCCCGGGACCTGCTGGACCTGCCACCGACGTTCCTCGGCTGCCCGGCTGTCGATCTGCTGCCCCCCGGCCGGTTCGCCGATGCCGTCACCGGGGTGCTGCCCGGCAGCAACATCACCGTGGTGCACGGCGACCGGATCGTGGTGGTCAACCGCCGGCCGCTGCGGGTGGACCACCGCCGCCAGGCGGGGTGGGTGATCACCCTGCAGGACCGCACCGAGTCGGAGACCCTCCTCCGGGAGCTGGAGCGAGTCACCGGGCTGACCGACACCCTCAGGGCCCAGGCCCACGAGTTCGCCAACCAGATGCACACCTTCGTGGGGCTGGTCGAGCTGGGCGAGCACGCCGAGGCGGTGCGCTACGCCACCGATCTGTCCACCTACCGCCACCAGGAGGCGGACCGGTTGCTGGAGCAGCTGGGCGACACCAGGCTGGTCGCCCTGCTCATGGCCAAGACGGCGCTGGCCGAGGAGCGGGGGATCGGCCTCCACCTGACCGCCGACAGCCGCATCGACGGCGGGTGTTCCCAGATCGGCGACGTGCTGACCGTGGTCGGCAACCTGGTGGACAACGCCATCGAGGCGTCCGCCGGCGCCCCCCACGCCGGGGTGGAGGTGCGGCTGGTCTCGGCCGGTGACTCGCTAACCGTTACCGTCCGCGACAGCGGCCCCGGGGTGCCTGCCGACCTGCGGGAGAAGGTGTTCGAGGAGGGCTTCACCACCAAGGCCGACCGGGGGGGACCGGGTCGGGGTATCGGCCTGGCCATAATCCGCCAACTGGCCGAGCGTCGCGGTGGGCGGGTGGAGGCCGGCGACGGGCCGGGAGGGGCGTTTACGGCCATCCTCCCCGGCTGCGTGGGCCCCGCCGGTGGTGCGGCGACCGCCGGCGCGGCCGGCGCAGGGGCCGGCGGATTGGCGGTCGGGGCGGCCGGGGGTCCGGGGGAGGAGGGCCGGTGATCCGCACCGTGGTGGTGGAGGACGACTTCCGGGTGGCGCGTATCCACACGGCCTATGTCGAGAAGGTGAGCGGCTTCGAGGTGGTGGGCGAAGCCCACACCGCGGCGGCGGCCACCGAACTGGTGGACTCCCTCCGGCCCGATCTGCTGCTCCTCGACCTGTACCTCCCCGACGACCACGGCCTGGATCTGGTCTCCAAGCTCCGCCACGGGGACCACCCGCCCGTCGACGTGATAGTCATCACCGCGGCGCGCGATCTCGACTCGGTGCGGTCCGCCCTGCAGCACGGGGCCCTGCACTACATCCTCAAGCCGTTCACCTTGGACAGCTTCCGGGACAAACTCGCCTCCTACGCCACCATGCGATCCCGCCTCGGCGATGCCGGCGAGGCCGACCAGTCCCAGGTCGACCGGGTGTTCGGCGCGCTGCGGACCGAGCCGGTCACCGTCACCCCCAAGGGCCGCTCCCCGCTCACCCTGGAGAAGGTGGAGAAGGTGCTGGCCGGATCTGTCGACGGGGTGACCGCCCTGGGAGTGGCCGAGAGCACCGGCATGAGCCGGGCCACGGCGCAGCGCTACCTGTCATATCTGGAGTCGACCGGCCGGGTCTCGGTGCACCTGCGCTACGG
>DASSZD010000127.1:0-7592 GCA_035702985.1 Acidimicrobiales bacterium | reverse complement strand
GGTCTACCGGGAGTACCACCGGGCCGTGGCCGAGCAGCGCGAGATCGAGTTCGAGGTCCTGTACGGCCCGCTGGGCGGGTGGTTCGAGGTGCGGGCCATACCCACCCCGGGTGGCCTGCTGGCCCTCTACCGCAACGTGACCGCCCGGCGCCGGGACGAACTGCTCCTGGAGGGGAACCTGCGGGCCATGACCCAGCTGGTTCTCGACGCCCCCTTGAGCTCGGTGCTCGACGCCGTCACCTCGACTGTCGAACGGCAGTCACCGCACGGGGCCCTGGCATCGGTGCTGCTGGTGAGCGACGACGGCCTGCGGCTCCGGCACGGGTCGGCCCCCAGCCTGCCCGACGAGTACAACCGGGCCGTGGACGGCGTGGCCATCGGCCCGGTCGCCGGGTCGTGCGGGACGGCGGCCTTCCGGCGCGAACAGGTGATCGTCGAGGACATCGAGCACGATCCGCTGTGGGAGGCCTGGCGTCCGGTGGCCCGCGCCGCCGGGCTCCGGGCCTGCTGGTCGACCCCGGTGCTGGACGCCGCCGGCCGGGTGCTGGCCACCTTCGCCATGTACTACCAGGCGCCCCGCCGGCCGGAGGCCGCCGACCAGCGGCTCATCGCCCAGGCCGCCGGGACGGTGGCGCTGGCCATCGAACACGACCGTCGGCGCCGGGCCCTCCACCGGGCCCTCACCGCGGCCACCTCGGCGGCCGCCAGGAGCCGACGGCTGCAGAAGTTGGCGGCCGAGCTGACCGCCGCCCTGCTGCCCGAGCAGGCGGCCCTGATAGGGGCCGATTACGCCCGGGAGGCGCTCGAGGCCCAGGGCGCCTGGGTGGTCATACACGACACCGGGGCTCACGGACGCCTCCTGGCCGCAGTTGGCGGTCCGGACCCGTTGGCCGGCGCCCTGTCCAGGCTCGACCTCCGGGTGGCCGCCGGCCAGGCTTCCCCGGAGCCCCTGTGGCTGTCGAGCCCGTCGGAGGTGGCGGCCCTGCTGGCCACCCCCGAGGCCGAGCCCGCCGGGTCGCTGGCCGTCCTGCCCCTGCGGGCCGAGGGGCGCACCTTCGGTCACCTCGGCGTGTACCGGCCCGGTTTCCACGAGTTCGGGGCGGAGGAGCGCGGCGAGGCCATGGCGGTCAGTGCCCAGGTGGCGCAGGCTCTCGTGCGGGCCTCCCAGTTCGCCACCACCAGGGGGCTGGCCGAGTCGCTCCAGCGCAGCCTGCTCACCGAACCCCCGAAGCTCGAGGGGATGGCCGTGGCCGTGCGGTACCGCCCGGCGACCACGGCCGCGGAAGTCGGCGGCGACTGGTACGACGCCTTCTCCCTGCCCACCGGGCTGCACCTGGTGATCGGTGACGTGATGGGCCACGATCTCGACGCGGCCGGACGCATGGGCCAGCTGCGCAGCTTCCTGAGGACGCTGGCCCACGACCGGGGCGGGGACCCGGCTTCGCTGCTGCAGCGGCTGGACAGCGTCAACGAGGAGCTCCAGGTCACCGAGTTCACCAGCCTGATCCTGGCCCGGCTGCGGCCCGACCGAGGCGGGCTCACCGTCGAATGGTCCAACGCCGGGCACCCCTCCGCTCTGGTGGTGGAGCAGGGCGGGTCCGGCGGCCTGCTGACCGGTTCGGTGGATCCCCCCCTCGGAATCGGCACCGGGATCGCCAGGCGGAACTCCACCGCCCACCTGCCGCCCGGCGCCACGCTGCTGTTCTACACCGACGGCCTGGTCGAGCTGTCCACCCGGTCCCTCGACGAGCGGATCCTGGAGCTGAGCCGCTACGCCGCCGGCCACGCCGACGCCCCCCTCGACGAGTTCTGCGACGCCGTCCTGGGATTCGCGCACCACACCGCCGACGATGTCGCCGTGGTGGCCGTGCGCGGCGCGTCACCCGCCGCCGGCTGAGCTCCGGGACGGACCGCCGAGACTTTCGGCCCTGCCCCCGCCCCTCCCCCGGGTGGGAACATCCGGGCGTCGCGGTCCGAGACTGGAGTCAGAGCCCATGCTTTTGTTCCTCACCGATGAGCAGGCCTCCGAGTTGGTGTTCCTGCTCGACCAGGCCATCAGGGATCTGAGCTACGAGATCGCCGCCACCGACGACAACGTGTGGCGGGTGGATCTGATGCGCAGGCGCCAAACCGTGCACGACGTGGTCGACGCCCTCGCCGCCGCGGAGGAGGCCACCGCCGACGTCCCCGGCCGCAGCCGGGCCGGCAGCGGGACCGCCCGATCGTCGGGAGGAACACCGTGGACCGCCTGAGCCCCCTTGACGCCGCCTTCATCGAAGCCGAGGAGGAGGACCGGCACACCTCCATGGCCATCGCCTCCATCGCCGTCTTCGAGGGGCCGGTACCCGCCTACGAGGAGGTGGTGGCGGTCATCGGGAGCCACCTGCCCTCCGTACCCCGCTATCGCCAGAAGCTGCGCACCGTCCCATGGCGTCTCGGGCCTCCGGTCTGGGTGGACGACCCGGACTTCGACATCCACTTCCACATCAGACCGACCGCCCTGCCCGATCCGGGAGGCGACCCGGAACTGGCGCAGCTGATGTCGGCGGTCATGGCCCAGCGGCTGGACCGGGACCGGCCCCTGTGGGAGTACTGGATGGTCACCGGCCTGGCCGGAGGTCACTGGGCGTTGATCTCCAAGGTCCACCACTGCATGGTCGACGGGGTGTCCGGCACGGACCTGTACCGGGTGATGTTCGACTCCCCGGGGTCGGCGCCCACTCCGCAACAGGCGGTGCCGGGTCCCGGCTCCCTGCGGCTGATGGCCCGCTCGGCCGGCG
Source organism: Acidimicrobiales bacterium (assembly GCA_035702985.1). Taxonomy (GTDB): domain Bacteria; phylum Actinomycetota; class Acidimicrobiia; order Acidimicrobiales; family Palsa-688; genus JAKAXG01. Next base: position 4,812 of record DASSZD010000127.1, on the reverse strand, counting down.
AGGGCCTGACCCTGCCCCTGCGGGCCGTGCAGGCGGCGACCCGGCTGGCCGTCGAGCCGGGCCGGGCCTGGCAGCAGGCCCGGTCCGTGGCCCGCGGCGCGTGGGCGGCCCGGACGGCTCTGGCTCCAGCCCACCGGTCGTCGCTGTCCGGCCCCGTGGGTCAGCAGCGGCACTACACGTGGGTGAGGCTGCGCCTGGCCGATGTCCGGGCCGTCCGGGCGGAGCTGGGTGGCACCATCAACGACGTGGTGCTGGCCGCCATCGCTGCCGGGTTCAGGGCCATGCTGCTGCACCGGGGGGAGATGCCCACACCTCACATGGTGCCGTCGCTGGTGCCGGTGTCACTCAGGCCGCCGGGCGGCGAGAACGTGTACGACAACGAGGTGTCGGCCATGATTGTCGACCTACCCGTGCACGTCGCCGACCCGGTGGAGCAGCTGGCGCTGATCCGCCGGGAGCTGAGCGGGCTCAAGGACCGCGAGGAGCCCAGGGTGGGCGAGGCCCTCGAGACGCTCGGCCGCTACGTCCCCTACGCGGCCTGGGCGGCGTTCGTCCGCTTGGGGTTCCGGATCCCCCAGCGGGAGATCGTCACGGTCACCACCAACGTTCCCGGCCCCCGCCAGACCCTCTACTGCCTGGGCCGGCCCCTGATCGAGATCATCCCTTACGTCCCGATCGCCTCCCGGGTGAGGGTGGGGGTGGCCATATTCAGCTACCGGGACGACATCACCTTCGGCATCACCGGCGACTACACCACCACCCCGGACCTGCAGGTGCTGGCCCACGGCATCGAGGAGGGCCTCGGCTCGCTCCTCAAGGCGGCCGCCCCCGCTTTGTGAAGCCGCAGGGACGGCCGTAGGGTTCTGGGGTGAGCCGCTACCGGTCCCACACCCCCCGTTGATGTTGCTGGCCGCCTCGTCCCTCCACGCCGGCGCCCTCGAGTACTCGTTCGCTCTCGGCCTGGTCGGGGTGGCGAACCCGTGCGGGTTGCCCCTCCTGCCCGCCTATCTGTCGTTCTTCGCCGACCAGCCCGGCACCGGGGCCCGCCGGCCGGTGCAGGCGTTGGCCGCGTCGGCCAGCGTGACCGCCGGCTTCGCCGCCTGCTTCGGCATCCTCGGACTGGTCTTCGGGGCGGTCGTGGCCAGCATCGAATCGGCCATCCCCTGGTTGATGGTGGGCCTGGGGGCGGTCATGGCCCTCATCGGGGTGGCCGGTCTGGCCGGCCGCCCGGTCCGGCTGCCCCAGCCGCGTGCCCGCCTGGGCGGCCGCCGGCCGCTGGCCATGTTCACCTTCGGGGTCCTCTACGGGCTGGCCTCGCTGGGCTGCGCCCTACCCGTGTTCCTGGCCGCGGTGGGCGCCAACCTGGACCACCCCGGGGTGTGGGCCATGGTGCGGTCGTCGCTGGCCTACGCCCTCGGCATGGGACTGCTGCTGGCGGTGCTGGCCCTGGCCGCATCGACCGCCCGCCGGGCCATCGTGCGGGTGGTGCGCCCGGCCGCCAGGCTGGGCCAGCTGCTGGCCGCCGTCCTGCTGGTGCTGAGCGGCGCCTACGTGGCCTACTACTGGGCCACCAGCCTGGCCGACCCGACCTCGGCCCCGCCGCTGGTGACCGCCGTCAACAGTGCCCAGGCCGCGGTGTCGTCGTGGATGGCGGGCAACGCCAGGTGGCTGGGGGCGGCGTTCGGGGTGGCCGTGATCGCCGTGCTGGTCGCCGCCTCGCTTGAAGGCTGGCGGAGGCCGCCGGGGGCCACTGCGGCACCGGCGGAGAACCCGCCCCGGCCGGCCCCGGTCCCCCGTGGTTGAGTCCACCGGCACCCGGGCGCCGAGCCCCGAGGATCCCGGCGCCCCGGCCGCCCGCCCGCCCCGCCGCCCGCTGCTGTTCGCCGCCCTCGGGGTGGTGCTGGCCGCCGCCCTGGCCGCCGTGCTGCTGACCCAGACCGGTCGCGGCACCGGCTCGGGCGGGGTGGTCATCAGCGGCCAGGGAGCCGCCCGGCTGGACGGGATCACCGCTCCGACCGCCAACCTGCTGTCCCTGTCGGTGCTGCCGGGAAGCGGACGGGCGGCGCCGGACTTCCAGCTGACGGACCAGGGCGGCCGGCCCTTCTCCCTGTCCCAGTTCCGGGGCCGATCCGTGGTGCTGTCCTTCAACGACGACCAGTGCACCGATGTGTGCACCCTCCTCGCCGAGGACGTGGTGCGCGCCGATCAGGATCTGGGGCCCCGGGGTCGGGCCCGGGTGGTGTTCGTGTCGGTCAACGTCAACCCGTTCCATCCCCAGGTCTCGGCGGTGCGCAGCTGGACCGACGCCAACGGGCTGGGCCGGATCTCCAACTGGGTGTTCGGGACCGCGTCCCCGGCGGCGCTGCAGGCGGTCTGGAAGGCCTACGGCGTCTACGTGGGGACCGACGCCGCTACCCGGACGGTCACCCACTCCACCCTGGTCGAGTACATCGACCCGGCCGGGAGGATCCGGGCCACCGGTGACTTCGGCCAGAACGCCGTCGACGTGGACCCCTACTCCCACGGTCTGGCCCAGGCGGCCGTGGACCTGCTGCCGGCCTCGCAGCGGACCCCGGTGGCCGGTCCCCAGGCACCCTCGAACCGGGGGCCGGGCGCCGGGATCGGCCAGACCGCCCCGGGGTTCTCGCTGCCCGTCCTGGCCGCCGGCCCGGCCGGGTCGCTCGACCTGCAGAGCCTGAGGGGGCGGCCGGTGGTGCTGAACTTCTGGGCGTCGACCTGCGTCGACTGCCGGGCGGAGCTGGCAGCCTTCGCCCAGGTCGCCGCGGCTGACCCGAAGATCGCCTTCGTGGGGGTCGACGTGGCCGACCCGTCCCGCTCCGGGGCGGTGTCCCTCGCCCGGGCTGCCGGCGTGCGCTACCCGGTGGTATCGGACCGGGGCGGGACCGTCGCCGCCGCCTACCAGGTGAGCGGGCTGCCCACCACGGTGTACCTGGACCCGGCCGGATCGGTGATGGTCGTCCACCCGGGGGCCATGACGGCCGAGCAGCTGCGCTACACCCTGGCCCAGTTCTTCCCCGGCTCAACCCCGGCGGGCAGCTAGCGCTGTCGCCGACCGGCCGGAGGAGTGGAGCGGACGACCGGGCGACGGACCGGCAGCAGCGGTGGTTGCGGCCATAAGTTGATGCCCGCCGGGCGTTCCGGTGGTAGTTACTGGAGGTAGCTATGAGCGACAGGGCCAACCGGGTGGTTCTGACCACCGGCTCGAACTCGGGTATCGGGTTGGCCACCACCATCGAGGCCGCCCGCCTGGGCTTCCGGTCGGTGGGGTCGGTCCGCTCCGAGGCCAAGGCGGAGGCGGTCCAGCGGGCCGCCGGGCGCGCCGGCGTCGGGGTCGAGACGGTCCTGCTCGACGTCAACGACGCCGAGCGCTGCGCCCAGGTCGTCGACGAGCTGCGGCCGTGGGGCCTGGTGAACAACGCCGGTTTCGGGGGGATGGGCGCGGTGGAGGACGTCGGCGACGACGAGGCCCGGGAGTTGATGGAGACGATGGTGATGGCCCCCATGCGGCTGGCCCGCCTGGCCGCCCCGCACATGCGGGCGGCCGGCGGCGGACGGGTGGTCAACATGTCGTCGGTGTTCGGCCGGACGACCGCTCCTCTGGCCGGCTGGTACTGCGGGGCCAAACACGCCCTGGAGGCCCTCAGCGACTCCCTCCGGATGGAGGTGGCAGCGGCCGGCATCAAGGTGATCCTGGTGGAGCCGGGCGGCTTCAAGACCGGCATCTGGGGGGAGGTGGACGAGACCGCCCGCAGCCGCCCCGGTTCGAACTACGAGCGGGCGTACCAGCGCTCCGGGAGCGGGCTGCGGCTCACCCAGCCGTTCATGGGCAACCCGGAGCGGGTGGCGGCCGTGGTGGGCCGGGCCCTCACCAGCCGGTTCCCGTCCGAGCGCTACCTGGTGGGCATCGACGCGGTGGCCCTCACCGTCACCCAGCGGCTCACGCCCACCGTGGTGCGGGACCGGATCACCCGTCTGGGTCTGGGCCTCTGAACGGGTGGGCGACCCGGCGGGAGCCCGGTCCGGTGCGGTCGGCGCCCGTTTGAGCGGTCCACCAGCCGGGTACGTGCCAACGGTGCCGTCACCAGTGCGCCCGCCGAGCAGGCGCTGATGGCGGGCGGGGTGGTGGTGCTCACGGCGGGGATGGGCGCCGGTCACGACCGGGTGGCCCGGGAACTGCGCCGCCGCCTGCAACAGCGCGGCATCGCCTGCGAGCTGCTCGATGTGTGGGATCTACTCCCGTTCCGCATCGGCCGGGCCATCACCGGCTTCTACAAGGCGGTGGTGCACCACGCCCCGTGGCTGTACGAGGGTATCTACGCCATCTGGCTGCGCCCGAGCGAGGACCCCGGCCGCCGGGCGTCGCCGATCATCCGGCTGGCCGGGCGGCAGCTGGAGCGCTGGATGGCGGCCCACCGCCCGGCCGCCGCGGTGTCGACGTTCCACCTGTGCTCGCAGGTGCTCGGCGACATGCGCCGCCGCGGTTCGATGCCGGTGCCGACGGCGTCGATCGTGGTCGACTTCGCCGCCCACGGCCTGTGGGTCGACCCCGACGTCGACGTGCATTTCTGCCTGCACGAAGATCAGGCCGCCCGGGTCCGAGCGCTCGGAGCCAGGCAGACGGAGGCCACCGGCCCGGTGGTGGCCCCGGCCTTCTCCGAGCCCGGGCTCGACCGGGCCGAAGCCCGCCGGCGGCTGGGACTGGGCGACGGCGACCGGACGGTGCTCATCGTCGCCGGCTCCTGGGGGGCCGGCCACATCGAGCGCACGGCCCGGGCGGTGGCAGCCGACGGC
>DASSZD010000005.1:0-6756 GCA_035702985.1 Acidimicrobiales bacterium | reverse complement strand
CATCTGGCCGGCCGGGCCGAGCCGGGCGTGGCCCGGGTGGTGCTGCACCTGCGCGACGCCGACCTGGCCCTGATCAGCTGGGCGACCGACGGCCAGTTCGAGTTCGACTCGGTGCGCCACGGCCTGATCCGGCTGTCCCTGGAACGCCAGGAGCCGGGACCGGCGGTGTGGACCGACTGGTTCCGGGTGTGAGACCGGCCCTGAGACGCCGCTTCAGCCCACCCAGAAGCTGATCGCCACCGCCACTCCGGCCACCACCACGACCCGGCGCAGCAGGTCGGCGTTGATGACCTGCACCAGGCGGCCGCCCAGGAAGCCGCCGAGCAAGCTGCCCACCGCCATGACCGGCACCAGGGTCCACACCACCTTGCCGGAAAAAAGGAAGAACACCGCCGCCACCAGGTTGATGACGAACGACAGGGCCTGCTTGAGGGCGTTGAGCTTGGTGAGCGGCTCGGCGCTGAACAGGGCCAGCAGGGCCAGCAGCATGATCCCCAGGCCGGCCCCGAAGAACCCGCCGTAGGCCGCCCCCAGGAACACGGTGCCGAGGAACAGGACCTCCCGGGCGCCCCGCCCCCGCCGCTCCAGGCCGGCCTCGTGGGCCGAGGAGAACCGCCGCAGCCGGTCCCCGAAGGCCAGCAGCCCGCACGACAGCAGGATCAGGTACGGCACCGCCGCCCGGAACGCCGACCCGGGCAGCACCACCAGCAGGATCGACCCGACCAGCCCGCCCACCGCGGAGACCGCCGCCAGCAGCCGGGCGTGGGCCAGCTGCGGCCTCAGGTCGTCGCGCTGGGCGTAGGACCCGGCCAGGTAGCCGGGCAGCAGCGACACCGTGTTGGTCACGTTGGACTGCACCGCCGGCACGCCCAGGGCGACCAGCGCCGGGAACGATATGAGGGTCCCGCCGCCGGCCAGGGAGTTGATGATCCCGGCCCCCACCGAGGCCAGGCCGGCCAGGGCCAGGTCCAGATCGCTGATGTGCAACTACGCCTCCCGCCGGTAGCTCATGGTCCGCCGTCTGATCCCTCGCCGTTCACCGCCGCCCGGCCGGGGCCGGCCGGGCTCGGGCCAGGCGGCACAGCCGGGCCACCAGGACCTCCAGGACGGCCGCCTCCGGCCAGGCGGAGGCCCCCTTGAGGTCCACCTCGGCGTCGGCCAGCAGGCCGATGGCCTCGGCGATGTTGGCCGAGCCCCACTGCTGCGCCGAACGCAGCGCCTTCTTGGCCGGGAACGTGCTGCGCCCCTTGGCTATACCCATCGCCTCGGCGGCCTGGGCCTCGGTGCGGATGGCGCTGCTGTCCACCCGCATCAGGGACTGCACGTGGCGGTGCAGGATGGCCAGCACCACCAGCGGGTGGCGCTCCCCGCCCTCCAGCAGCCGGTGCAGCAGCTCCAGGGCCGTGCGGCTGTCGCCGGCGTCGATGGCGTCGGTGAACGCCCAGGGGGTGACCGACCCGGCCGCCCCCAGATAGGGCTTGACGTCGTCGGCGCCCAGCCGGGCCCCGGCCCCGTAGGCCGCCTCCAGCACCGCCAGGATGGGCACCAGCCGGCTCACGTCCTCGCCCAGGTGGTCGCGCAGCAGCTCCTCCCCGGCGCGGTCCACGCTCACCGCCGCCGTGCGGAGCCGGTCGTGCACCCAGTCCCCGGAGCGGCGCGAGTCGACGGCGGTGGAGATCACCTGCCCCTTGGCCTTGGCCGCCCCGGCCAGCTTGGCCGGGGTGGTGCCCCCGCCGGCGACCAGCACCAGGGAGGTGCTGGGCAGCGGGTCGTCCAGGTAGGAGACCAGCGGCGCCACCTCCTCGGTGTTGAACCGGCCCACGTCGCGCACCACCACCACCCGCCGGCCGACCAGGAACGGGGGGGTGGCGCAGGCGTCGGCCACCGCCGCCAGGTCCAGCTCCTCCCCCCCGTGGTCCTCCACCGCCAGGGACCGGTCGTCGTCGCCCACCAGGGTTCCCACCAGGTTGGACACCGCCTCGGCCAGCAGGGTGGGGTCGCTGCCCTCCACCAGCACTACCGGGGGGGCGTCCCCGCTCACCGGGCCTCCAGCACGGCGGCCACGGTGTCGGCCACCCGCCGGGCGGCCGTCACGTCATGGGCCCGCAGGATCCGGCATCCGAGCGACACCCCCACGGCGTGGGCGGCCAGGGTGGCCTCCGCCCGGTCGCCGACCTCCAGGCCGAACAGCACCCCCAGGAAGGTCTTGTTCGACGCCGACAGCAGCAGCGGCCATCCCAGCCCGGCCAGGTGGTCCGACGCCTGCAGCAGCTCCAGCGACTGGGCGGCGGTCTTGCCCAGGTCCAGCCCGGCGTCGATGACGATCTGGGCGTCGGACAGGCCGTGGTCGCGGGCCCGCCCGGCCCGCTCCACCAGGAACTCCGACACGGCCGCCACCACGTCGTCGTAGTGCGGCTCCGGGTCGGGTATGCGCGGCCCCAGCCGGATGTGGGTGGCCACCACCGTGGCCCCGGCCCGGGCCGCCTCGGGCAGGTAGTCCGGGTCGGCGAAGCCGCTGATGTCGTTGCCCATCACCGCCCCCGCCCGGTAGGACTCGCGGGCCACCGACGCCCGCCAGGTGTCCACCGAGATGGGCACGTCGAAGCGGGCGTGGAGCGCCTCGATGGCCGGCACCACCCGCTCCATCTCCTCCTGCTCGCCCACCTCCGGTCCCGGCCCGGCCTTGACCCCGCCCACGTCGAGCAGGTCGGCGCCCTGGGCCACCAGCTCCTCCGCCCGCCGGTGGAACTCGTCCAGGTCCCAGTACCGGCCCCGGTCGTAGAAGGAGTCCGGGGTGCGGTTGAGGATCCCCATCACCAGGGCCCGGCTGGTGATGTCGTAGGAGCGGGACCCCAGCTGCACGAGCACGGCCTGCGACCCTACACGGGGCCCGGGACGGCGGCCGGAGCCGGCTCGGGGCCGGCTAGAACAGCCGGGCGGTGAGGGCCTTGCGGTAGGTCGCGGTGCGGGGGTCGTCGGGGCCGAGCAGCTCCAGCAGGTCCAGGAACTCCTGGCGGGCCGCGTCGTCGGTGCGTACCCGCTCGAGCAGGGCGTCCAGCTTGGCCTCCAGCCCCTCCCCGCCGGCGGCGCCGGCGGCCTCGCCGGCCTCCGCCCCCAGCCGGGCCTGGGCGGCGATGTGGCGGGTCTCGGCCGACTCGGGCAGCTTGGCCAGCAGGGCCAGGGCCTCCTCCCGCCGTTCGGGGGTGGCGCCGTCGGACACCAGCCGCGACGCCAGGGTCAGCAGGGCCCGCTCGTTGGCCGGCTCCAGGACCAGCGCCTGGCGCAGGGACGCCTCGTCGCCGGCGGCGATGAGCCGGTCCGCCTCGCTGGGCGGCGGGTTGAGCCCGGCCACCCACTGGCGCACCGCCGGCTCGGGCAGCGCCCCCACGAAGCTGTCCACCACCTTGCGGTCCCGGATGGCGTACACGGCCGGGATGGACTGCACCTGGAAGGTGGCCGCCGAGCGGGGGTTGGCGTCCACGTCGATCTTGACCAGCTCCACGCCGTCGGTACCGCCCACCACCTTCTCCAGGATGGGGCCCAGCGTCCGGCACGGCCCGCACCACGACGCCCACAGGTCCACGACCACGGTCGCCTTCGTGGAGCGCTCCAGCACATCGGTCTCGAAGGTGGAATCAGTGACGTCGGTGACGGCGGCCATGACCAGTTTCTGTCCTTCCGGGCGGGGGTTGTTCCGACAGGTGCGCTCCGGCATGCGGGCCGGACCCGCCCTGCCGTAGCTTTCAGGTCCATGAGTGACCCGATTACCCAGGGTACCGAGACACCCCGGGGTATCAACGCCCCCGGTGTCAGTGCCTGGTTCGCCGACCACGTGGCCGGCGTGGACCTCCCGCTCAGCTTCACCCTGGTGGCCGGGGGCCGGAGCAACCTCACCTACCTGGTCACCGACGCCGGCGGCACCCGCTACGTGCTGCGCCGGCCCCCGACCGGCCACCTCCTGCCCACCGCCCACGACATGTCCCGGGAGCACCGGATCATCTCGGCCATGGGACCGGCCGGGGTGCCCGTCCCGCCGGCCCTGGGCCTGTGCCAGGACGACTCGGTCAACGGGGCCCCGTTCTACGTCATGGGCTTCGTCGACGGCGTCATCGCCCGCAACGAGGACGACGTGGCCGCCCACTTCGACGAGGACGCCCGCCGCCGCTGCGGCCTGGCCCTGATCGACACCCTGGCCCAGATCCACACCGTCGACCCCGACGCCGCCGGCCTGGGCGACCTGGCCCGCAAGGAGGGCTACATCGCCCGCCAGCTCAAACGCTGGTACGCCAACTACCAGGCCGCCAACCAGGCCCGGGGCGGCACCCCCCTGCCGGCCATGGAGCAGATCCACCAGCGCCTGTCGGACACCATCCCCGAGCAGGGGCCGGCCGCCGTGGTCCACGGCGACTACCGGCTGGACAACTGCATCCTGGCCGCCGACGGGTCCCGGGTGCTGGCCGTGCTGGACTGGGAGCTGTGCACCCTCGGGGACCCGCTGGCCGACGTGGGCCAGTTCCTGGTGTACTGGCCGGAGGCGGGCGAGCGCTCGGCCCTCGGCCACGCCCCCACCACCATGCCCGGCTTCGCCGGGCGGACCGAGCTCATCGACCGCTACGCCGCCGCCACCGGCCGGGACCTGGCCGACCTGGGCTTCTACGTGGCCTTCGCCTACTGGAAGCTGGCCGCCATCCTGGAGGGGGTGTACGCCCGCTACGTCGGGGGGGCCATGGGCGACGACGGCTTCGACGTCAGCTCCTACCCGGACAGCATCGCCTGGCTCGCCAACCAGGCGACCGGGGCCGCCGATAACCTCGGGGCGTAGGCCGCCCGCCCGCCGGGCGCCAGGATCGACGAAGATACAACGACATGTCCGATTACCAGGCCTCCTCAGGACCCCAACCGCTGGCCACCATCCACGCCTGGCCGGCCCTGGAACGGCCGGTGCTGGTGGTGTGCATGGACGGCTGGATCGACGCCGGCCTGGCCGCCGGCAGCGCCGTGGCCCACCTGATGGCGGCCATGCCCCACGAGCTGGTGGCCACCTTCGACGCCGACGAGCTGATCGACTTCCGGGCCCGGAGGCCCACCCTGCGCATCGTCAACGGGGTGGACGAGGACCTGCGCTGGTCCCGGATCGAGCTGCACGCCGCCACCAACCGCACCGGCCGCACGGTGCTGATCCTGACCGGCCCCGAGCCGGACATGAAGTGGCACCGCTTCCTGGCCGAGGTGGTGGCCCTGGCCAGCCGGCTGGGGGTCGAGCGGGTGGTCAGCCTGGGCGCCTTCCCGGCCCCGGTGCCCCACACCCGGCCGGTGCGCCTGGTGGGGACCTCCCCCGACGCCGAACTGGCCGCCAAGGTGGGGTTCCTGCCGGCCAGCATCGAGGTGCCGGCCGGCGTGCAGGGGGCGCTGGAGGTGGCCTTCGGGCAGTCCCGGGTGCCGGCGGTGGGCCTGTGGGCCCGGGTGCCGCACTACGTGGCGGCCATGCCCTACCCGGCCGCGTCGGCGGCCCTGCTCGACGGCCTGGCCCGCATGGCCGACATCGAGGTCGACACCACCGCCCTGCACGCCGCGGCCGCCGCCAGCAACGAGCAGATCGCCCAGCTGATCGCCGGCAGCGAGGAGCACGCCGCCCTGGTCCGCCAGCTCGAGGCCCAGCACGACAGCGAGCTGCCCACCGAGCCGACCGAGTTCGGGGACCTGCCGTCCGGGGACGAGCTGGCCGCCGAGCTGGAGCGGTTCCTGCGCGGCGAGCACTGATCCCGGTCCCGGCCCCCGGGCCGGCCCCCCGGTTCAGACCACGATGTTGACCAGCCGGGGGGGCCGGGCGATGACCTTCTTCGGGGTGGCCCCGGCCAGGGCGTCGACCACCTTGGGCGAGGCCAGGGCGGCCGCCTCAGCCTCCGCCTCGCTGATGGACACGTCGACCTCCAGGCGGTCGCGCACCTTGCCGTTGACCTGGACCACCATGGTCACCGTCTCCACCTTGACCATGGCCGGGTCGGCCACCGGCCACGCCTGGGCGTGCACCGGTTCAGACCCGGGGTGGCGCTGCTCCCACAGCTCGGCGGTGATGTGGGGGGCCATGGGGGCCAGCAGCAGCAGCAGCGAGTCCACCGCGAAGTCCACCGTGGCCCGCCGCCCGCCGGCCGGTGACTGGATGTAGCGGTACACCCCGTTGACGAACTCCATGCAGGCGGCCACCGCCGTGTTGTACGACCAGCGCTCGCAGTCGGAGCTGACCTTGTCGATCAACCGGTGGGTCTCTTTTTCCAGATCCTGATCGGCCGGCTCGGCCGGACGGTCGGCGATGGTCACCCGCTCCACCGACCCGGTGGCCAGGCGCCACACCCGGCCCAGGAACCGGTGGCAGCCCTCGATCATCTGATCGGTCTGGGCCCCCCAGTCGAAGTCGTCTCCGGGCGGGCCCACGAACAGATGAAAAAGACGCAGCGAGTCGGCTCCCACCGTGTCGAAGTACTTCTCCGGCGATATGAGATTGCCCTTGGACTTGGACATCTTCGAGCCGTCCATGGTGATCATGCCCTGGGTGAACAGCCGGGCAAAAGGCTCCCGCACATCCGCCGGGGACAGGCCCTGGTCGCCCAGCGCCCTGGTGTAGAACCGGGCGTAGAGCAGGTGCAGGATGGCGTGCTCGATGCCGCCGATGTACTGGTCCACCGACATCCACCGGCGGGCCGCGTCCTGGTCGATGGGCGCCTCCGCCGTCCACGGGTCGCAGAAGCGCAGGAAGTA
>DASSZD010000121.1:0-4807 GCA_035702985.1 Acidimicrobiales bacterium | reverse complement strand
GCGCGCCCCGATGACTCAGGCCGTGGCCAGGTCCTCGTCGGTGACGCGCAGGGCGTTGGGATCGATGTCCACGCCCGGGCCCATGGTGGAGCTGACGGCCACCGACTTGATGTAGCGGCCCTTGGCGGCGGCCGGCTTGGCCCGCTGCACCTCGTCGACCACGGCCCGGAAGTTGGTGAGCAGGGCGGTGCGGTCGAAGCTGACCTTGCCGATGGGCACCTGGACCACGCCACGGGAGCGGGTGTCGGCCCGGTACTCCACGCGGCCGCCCTTGAAGTCGGTGACGGCCTTGGCCACGTCGGTGGTGACGGTGCCGGTCTTGGGGTTGGGCATGAGCCCCCGGGGGCCCAGCTTGCGGCCCAGCCGGCCCACCTGGCCCATCATGTCGGGGGTGGCGATGGCCACGTCGAAGTCCATCATCCCGCCGTCCACCTGGGCCACCAGATCGTCGGCGCCCACGATGTCGGCGCCGGCGGCCCGGGCCTCCTCGGCGGCCGGGCCGGCCGCGAACACCGCCACCCGGACGTCCTTACCCGTCCCGGCCGGCAGGGCGACCGTGCCGCGCACGACCTGATCGGCCTTGCGGGGGTCCACGCCCAGGCGGATGGACATCTCGACGGTCTCGTCGAACTTGGCGTGGGCCAGGCTCTTGACCAGGTCCAGGGCCTCGCTCGGGCCGTAGGTCCGGGACCGGTCGAAACGCTTGGCGGCGTCTACGTACTTCTTACCGTGCTGCGACATTTCGTCTCCCTCGGGTTGGTAGGAACGGGCGGGGCGAGGTGATCCCCGGCCTCGTATGACATGGGGAAAAGCGGGTTCAGCCGACCTTGATGCCCATCGAGCGGGCCGTGCCGGCGACCTGCGCCTTGGCCGCCTCGATGTCGTTGGCGTTGAGGTCGGGCATCTTGGTGCGGGCGATCTCCTCCAGCTGGGCGTCGGTGATGCTGCCCGCGGTCTCCTTGCCGGTGGTCTTGGCCCCTTTTTCCACACCGGCGGCCTGACGGATCAGTACCGGGGTGGGAGGGGTCTTCAGCACGAAGCTGAAGCTCCGGTCCTCGAAGATGGTGATCTCGACCGGGATGACCTGGCCGACCCTGTCCTCGGTGGCGGCGTTGTACTGCTTGACGAACTCCATCGTCTGCACGCCGTGGGGGCCGAGGGCGGTCCCGACGGGGGGCGCCGGGGTGGCTTTGCCGGCCGGCAGCTGGATCTTGACTATGGCGGTTACGCGGCGCTTGGCCATCAGTGCTCCTCTAAGCCTCTTCTACAGCTTCGCCACCTGGGCGAAGTCCAGCTCGACGGGCGTCTCCCGCCCGAAAATGTTGACCAGGACCTTGAGCTTGAGCTGGTCCTCGTTGATCTCGGCGATGGTGCCGCTGAAGTCGGCGAAGGGGCCTTCCTTGACCCGGACCGACTCGCCCAGCTCGTACTCGAAGCCGCGGGGGCGGCTCTTGCGCCCGCCGGCGGCCGCCTCTCCCTCCTCGGCCTTGACCTGCAGGATGTTCTCCACCTCTTTGCGCGACAGCGGCGTGGGGCGGGCCCCGAGGCCCACGAAGCCGGTGACGCCCGGCGTGTTGCGTACCACGTACCAGGAGTCGTCGTCGAGCTCGAGCCGGACCAGCAGGTAGCCCGGGAAGACCTTCTTGGAGACGACCTGCTTCTTGCCGTTCTTGAACTCGATGACGTCTTCCATGGGGATGACGACCTCGAAGATGCGCTCCTCCATGTTCATGGAGGCGATGCGGCTCTCGAGGTTGGACTTCACCTTGTTCTCGTACCCGGCGTAGCTGTGGATGACGAACCACTGGCCGGGCCGGTCGTAGGGGCTCTCCGGCGGGGCGGGAGCGACGTCCTCCGCTTCCGCCGCCCCATCGTCGACCGCTTCGGGAGCGGGCTCGGCGGCGTCGGTCTGGCCGGCGACGGTCCCGTCGGGGGCGGCGTCGTCCCCGGGGCTGGCCTCGGGAAGCTCGTCGGGGGGCAGCTCGGCGGTGGTCAGATCGCTCTCCGCGGTCGCTCGGGTGCCGGACGTCTCGGTGGTCGAGCCGTCGAGCGCGTCGTCATCACTGGAAAAAGGAAGTTCGTTGTTCGACATGCCGCTACTTGAATAGATAGGAAGCGAGTTTGGAAAAGCCCAGGTCGAGGCCGAAGACCAGAGCCATCAACACGGCCAGGGCGATGAACACCACGATGGAGTAGTTGGCCGTCTCCTGCTTGGAAGGCCACACCACCTTGCGCAGTTCGACGTTCACCTCGTGAAGGAACTGCCGGGGGGACGTCCTCCGGTTCGTGGCAGGCGCCGCCGGGCGGCTGACCGATCGGCGGTCGTCGGGCTCCACGTCCACAGGCGCGTCGAGGCCCTGCTCGGCCTCCTCGCCTGGGCGCTGAGCCAGCCGCCTGTGTTGTCGGTTCATGCTCACGGTCTGTGATCTTCTCGCGGTGTCGGGGGAGCAGGGCAGGAGGGACTCGAACCCCCAACCGCCGGTTTTGGAGACCGGTGCTCTGCCAAATTGAGCTACTGCCCTCTGCAGGCAACCTGCGGGGGGGTCCGCTCCGAGGATAGCACCCGTTCACCGGAGCTGGCCCGGCAGCCTCACCGGAGGGCCGGGCGGGGGTCCGCCGGTGTCAGACGCCCAGGGTGGCGAGCGGCCCGGTCGGCACCCGCCGGCCGCCCCCGCCGCCCCAGTCCGGGAGCAGGGTCAGGTGGTCGGCCAGCACGACCAGCGGCTCGGTGGCCAGCTTGAACGTCAGCACCCAGTACGGACCGTACCGGCCCACCGCGGTGAGCGGCACCGCCGCCAGGCCGGCCAGGGCGTCACGCAGGGTGGCCAGGGACCGCCGGGGCATGCGGGCGGCCCGCAGCCGCCGGCCGTCGATGATCATCTCCACCGGGGTGGCCCCGTCGGGCTGGCGGCCGGGCCGGCGGTCGGGCGGGACGCTGAGGCCGGTCACGCCGCTGGCGGTGGCGGCCAGGTCGCGCAGGACGGCGAGCTGCTGGGCCTCGTGATCATGGCGGACCCGGCGCTCGGCCGACCTCCAGGCCCGTCGCTCGGACCACCGGAGGCTCGAGAAGGGGTCGCCACCACGTAGAAAGGTTTCCATGGCGTGTCCTCGTCTTCTGGCCGGCGGGGTCGGGGGGAACGCCACCGGTCACGAGTCCTATACCCACAGCATGAGCCCAGCCGCACAGGATCTCACCGGGCTTTGGTCACAGGTCCACCGGCGGGGAGCGCGGCGGGGGCCTCCTGGCGGCGTGGGGCGGGCGCTCAGCTGGCGTGGGGCGGGCGCCTCGGGGTGTGCGCCCGGGGGCCGCGCAGCTGCCGTCGGGCGGGCGCCTCCGGGCGGCGTGGGACAGGCGTGCGCGTGGGCGGGCGCTCAGCTGGCGTGTGGCAGGCCCAGCCGGCGGCGGCTGAACCAGACCAGCACCCCGGCCGCCCCGGCCGCGGTGATGCCCCCCAGGCAGGCGGCGCGCACGGCCCGGGAGCCGGTCGGCGAGGCCAGCCCCTCCCCGTCCGCCGACTCTCCCAGAGCCTGCAGCAGCTCGGCCAGGCTGCCGGCGGGGACCGGCACGGCGTCGGTGCGCATCGAGCGCATGAGGCGCAGCACCCGCCGGAAGGCGGCCAGCTCGGCCTGGCAGCGCAGGCAGCTGCCTACGTGGGCCCGGGAGTGGGGGTCGACATCGGGTTCGCCGGCCGCCATCTGCGCCACCGCGTCGACCGCCTCCCGGCAGGCGGCGGTACGCAGCGGGACGATCTCAGCAAGCGTGCGCATCAACATCCTCCGCCGGGCCTTCCGGCTGGTCGGTGCCGGCGTGACCGAAGGACCCGTCGGCGGCCAGGATGTCCCGCAGCCGGCGGCGGGCCCGGTGCAGGCGGACCTTGGCGGCGGCCTCGGTGATCCCCAGCTCCTTGGCGATGGAGCCGTGGGCCAGGTCGTAGATGTCGCGCAGCACGATCACCTGGCGGAGCCGCCACGGCAGCTGCTCCAGGGCGGCGCCGATCCGGGCCCGGTCATCGGAGCCGGCCAGGCGGAGCTCCGGGTCGATCTCGACCCTGAGGTCCACGACCGGCTCGTCCTCGGTCAGCGCCTCGGTGCGGTGCCGGGCCCGCTTGGCCAGCAGGTTGGCCGAACAGTTGGCCGTGATGCGGTACAGCCACGTGGTGAACTGGGCGTCCCCCCGGAACCGGCGCAGGCCCCGGTAGGCGCGCAGGTAGGCGTCCTGGACCACGTCGCGGGCGTCGTCCTCGTTGCCGGTCAGGCGGTAGGCGAGGGTGTAGGTGCTGCCGTAGGTGGCCCGCACCAGGTCGTCCAACGCGGTCCGGTCACCCTGGCGGGCGGCGTCCACCAGAGCCTTCATGTCGGCCCCGCTCAGCGACGGCACCGAACCCGACGAGCCCTCCCGCCTGTGGCGCAGACCCAGAAGGTCACGCCGGCGGGCGCGGGGCGCGTCGGTGGTGATTACCGGGTCTCCTTGTGGAGGGTGTGCTGGCGGTCCCAGCGGCAGTACTTCTGCATCTCGATCCGCTCCCGGTCGTTCTGCTTGTTCTTCATCGTGATGTAGTTACGCCGCTTGCACACATCGCAAGCCAACGTGACCTTCACGCGCTTCTCGTTCTTTGCCACTGCGTGGACCTTCCTGCTCGACCTGCGGCGTCTGCGACGCCCCTTTGTAGCGGCGGTCGGACTTGAACCGACGACAACTCGATTATGAGCCGAGTGCTCTGACCAACTGAGCTACGCCGCCGAGCCCCCTGTCGGAATCGAACCGACGACACCAGCCTTACCATGGCTGTGCTCTGCCGACTGAGCT
>DASSZD010000156.1:0-12976 GCA_035702985.1 Acidimicrobiales bacterium | reverse complement strand
CGCCAGCACCACCGCCTGGAGTGACGCCAGGCGGCCGGCGGTGCCGGCCCGGCGGGCCAGGCGGGCCGGCCACGACGGCTGCCCGGCGGTGGGCCGGCCCCGCTCGGGTGGGGGCGGCCCGGCGGCCGGGGGGGCCGGGTCCGGGCCGGGCCGGGTGTCCGGAGGGGCGGACGCTTCAGCGGTCCCCACAGGGGCGATGGCTCTGCTCAACGATCCTTGGCGGGGGGGTCCGAGGGGTGGTCGGCCGGGGTCACGGACTGGGCCACCACCACCGGGTAGTAGGGCTGGACGATGGTGGGGGAGCCGGCGTTCCCGGCGGGCTGGTCGGGGCCGTGGCCGGGCCCGCTGGTGCCGGCCGGCCGCTGCTGGGTGCCGGGTGGGGTGCTCCCGTCCCTGACGGTCTGGGAGTTGGCCCCGCCCGGCCGGTCGACGGTGGTCGTCGGCGTGGACGGCGCGGCCGGATCGGTGGTGGTGGTGGGCGCGGTCCGAGAGCGCGACGTGGCGGGGGCGGCGGTGGTCGGGGGCGCCGAGGCGGTGGTGGTCCCGCCGGTGGTGGGACGAGCCGGTGCTGCCGCGATGACCGGCTGGGCCGGGGCGGGCGCCGGGTCGGGGGCGGCGGCGGTGGTCGTGGGTGTCACCGGGGAGGCCACGGCGACCGCCGGGGGGACCGATGGCCCCGGGTCTGTGGTCGTCGGGTCGACGGCGGGAGCGGCACCGGCCCCGGTGGTGAGCCAGGCGGCGGAATAGGTCGCCCCGCCGGAGGTGCCAGACCCGGCGGCGGACGCCGGTGCGGTGTGGCCGGCCGGGAAGGTGAGCCCGGCGGGGAGGTGGAAACTGCACTTACCGGTGGTTCCGGCGGCGATGGCGGCGATCACGGCGGCGGCCGCCAGGGCCACCCCTCCGGGGGCGCCCCGCCACGATCGCCGGGTCCGGCCGGTCCGGGGGTCCATGTCCCTATTGTGACCGAGCCGGCGCCGGCGCGCCGCAGCCGACCCGGCTTCCGACCGCGGCGCGTGGTCGCAGGGGGCGAGCATGAGAAATCCCTCACCGGTGGCGGCGCCCGGGAGGGAACGACCGGAATCGGGGAAGATGTCCGGTCATGACCGGCAGGCTGGGTGTGCGGCGGGGATTCACGGCCGGGTTGGCGGCCACCGCCGCCATGACCGCCTCCTACGGGATCGAGAGGCGGCTGCGCCACAGCGGCGGCGGCCCGCTCGACTATGACGACAGCACCGTGCCGTCGCACGCGGCGATGGTCGTGCTCGGGATCCACCGCCTGGACCGGCGCCGCCAGCGCCAGCTGGGGTTCCTGGTGCACTGGGGGTACGGGTCGGCCATGGGCTGGGTGCGGACCCTGCTCGGGGACCGCATGCCGCCGGCGGCGGCCGACGGGCTGTACTGGGCCGGGCTGATGGCCATGGCCGGGACCCTGTTCCCGCTGCTGGGTGACACGCCCCCGCCGTGGCGCTGGAAGCCGGACGTGCTGGCCACCAGCCTGTTCCAGCACGGGGTCTACGCGGTGGTGGCAGGGGCGGTGTCCGACCGGCTCCGCTAGGCGACCGTGGGGTCGCGGACCGGTTCGTCGGTGCGGGTGGCGTCCAGAAACACGTCGGTGACCTCCGGCCAGCGCTGGTTGATGCCCCGGTCGATGTCGGCGCTGGCCAGCTCCACCTCGTCGGAGTTCAGCGCCGAACCGAGGTCCACCCGGGCGGCCAGAAGGACCTTGTCGGCGCCGATCTGCATGGTCCGCAGGTCGACCACCCGGTCCACCGCCGGATGGGCCGACAGGAACTCGTGGAGCTGCCGGTTGAGCTGCGGGTGCACCGCCTCCCCGATGAGCAGCCCCTTGACGTCACGGCCCAGCAGGACGGCGGTGACCACCAGTAGCCCGGCGATGACGGCCGAGGCCACCCCCTCCCACCAGCCGACCCCGGTCAGCTGGTGCAGGCCGATGCCCGCACCGGCCACCACCACCCCGATCATGGCCACCGAGTCCTCACCGGCCACGGTCTTGACGCTCGGGTCGCTGGACAGCCGGATGTGCTCGACCAGCCCCCGGCCGGCCCGGTGGGCCTCCCGGCGCACCTGGCGCACGGCCCTGACCCAGGACGTCCCCTCAGCCAGCAGGACCAGCCCCAAGGACGCGTAGGCGATCAGGTAGTAGCGGGGGCCGGGGGCGGAGTGGGACGTGAACGCCCGGTAGGCCTCGATACCGGAGAAGCCGGCACCTCCCACCAGGATCCCCACCGCCGCCAGCAGCGACCAGAAGAACCGCTCCATCCCGTACCCGAACTGATGGCGGCGGTCGGGGGGCCGGTCGCTCCTCACCAGGGAGGTGAGCAGGAACACCTCGTTCAACGTGTCGGACACCGACTGGGCGCCCTCGGCGAACAGGGCCGCGGAACCGGTCAGAGCCGCCCCCACGAACTTGACCGCGCCCACCACCACGTTGGCGGCCAGCGCGATGCAGACGGTCTTCTTGCTGTCTCCGGCCACCGGGGGCCAGTTACCCGTACCGGGCGATCCCGAACCCGCGGAGCCCGCTTCCGGGGCGGCGGGAGGGAAGAATGACCGGCATGGAAGGCCACCTCATAACGGTCGACGGGCACCAGCACGAGATGGGGGAGGAGACCATCAAGCGGCTGCTGGGCCGTTCGGAGCGCTTCTGGCTGGATCTGGCCTGCCCCGACCCGGCCCGCTACGTCACCCTCCTGCGGGACGTGTTCGGCTTCCACCCCTTGGCGGTGGAGGACGCCGAGCACTTCGGCCAACGGCCCAAGATCGACACCTACGAGGACTTCGCCCTGCTCGTGGTGTACGGGGCCTCGCCGGACGGCCGGCTGGTGGAGGTGCACTGCTTCTACACAGCCGACTACCTGGTCACCGTCCATCATGAACCGTGCCAGAACCTGACGGCGTTCGCCGACCGGATGGCCCAGCGGGGCGCCCCGGGAGCCAGCCACGTCATGCTGCTGTACCGGGTCATCGACAGTCTGGTGGACGGCTACTTCCCGGTCCTGGCCACCCTGGACGACCAGATCGACGACCTGGAGGACGACATCCTGGCCCGACCCACCGACGAGCAGCTGGGGCGGCTGTTCGACATGAAGCGGTCGCTGATCGCCCTGCGCAAGGTGGTGACCCCCCAGCGGGACCTGTTCGCCACCGTGCTCAGCGCCCCCGATCTGCTGCCGGGGATGACTCCCGACGCGGAGCGCTACTTCCGGGACCTCTACGACCACCTGATCCGCATCAGCGACCTGGTGGACAGCTACCGGGACCTGTTGAGCGGGGCGCTCGACACCCACCTGTCGACCGTGTCCAACCGGCTCAACGTGGTGATGAAGCAGCTGACCCTGATAGCCACGGTGTTCCTGCCCCTCACGTTCCTGACCGGGTTCTTCGGTCAGAACTTTTCCTGGATGATCAACCGGATCAGCTCCGTCGGGGCGTTCGTGGGGCTGGGGCTGGCCCTCCCGCTGGGGATCGCGGTGGCCCTGTTCCTGATCTTCCGGCGCCAGGGCTGGCTGGCGCCGACGGGGGTGGTCCCGGCCGGGTCGGACCCAGAGGCCCGGCCGCGCCGGCGGGTCAGGTCGGACCGACGGATCAGGCTGCTGCACCCGGCGCCGGCGGCCCCGGAATCGGTGTCGGCCAACTGACAGCCTGCCTGCCGAGACCGGCCTCCCCGCCGGCTCGACGACGATCTGGGACTTCCGGCCCTACCCCGGATGGGAGGCCGCTCGTAGCCTGGATCAGGTGCCCGCCCCCCGACGGCTGGACGGTGCCGCCCCCGCTGCGGAGGTGCACGGTTCGGGTCGGCCGGAGACCGGGCACCGGACCCGGGAGGCTGATGTGATCACATCCGATGCTCGCGACACTGTCATCATCGCCGACAGGCCGTACGATCCGACGGCCCGGCGGGTGAGGGAGCTGGTCGGGCAGTTGAACGACGCCAGCGACACCATCGACGCGCTGCTCAGGATGGCGGTCAGGGACCGGGACCACGAAGCGGTCGGCCTGTACGAGGCCAGCCAGGCCGTGCACCGGGCCGTGCTGGCACTGACACCGCCGGAAACCCGGCGCTGATCGCCGCCCCCGGGGCCGGGCGGCCCCGGGCTCAGGCCACCACCCGGGCCAGCCGGGGCGACGCCGACTCCGAGGGCGGGGCGGGCGCCCCGAACAGGAAGCCCTGCAGGTAGGGCACCCCCAGGCGCTGCAGGTGGTGGCGCTGCTCCTCCGTCTCCACCCCCTCGGCGATGGCCGGCAGGTTGAGGGCCCGGCACAGGGTCGTGATGCTCTCGATCATGGCCGCGGTGCGGGCGTCGCGGTCGAAGTCCCGGATGAAGGAGCGGTCGATTTTTACAAAATCGAACGGAAGCCGGGCCAGGTGGGACAGCGAGGAATGGCCGGTGCCGAAATCGTCCATGCCCACGTGGACGCCCAGCGACTTCAGCGCCTCGATGGTGGCGGTGGCCCGGTCGAGGTCCGCCATCACTGCGCTCTCGGTGAGCTCCAGGGAGATGCTGCCCGGCTCGGCCCCGGTGGCGTGGAGGGTGTCGGACACGATGGCGACGATGTCCGAACCGGTCAGCTGCAGGGCCGACACGTTGATGGCCACCCGGCTGCAGCGCCCGGCCCGCCGCCACGCCGCGGACTGGCGGAGCGCCGTGTGCAGCACCCACCCGCCCAGCGGGATGATCAGACCGGAGTCCTCGGCGTAGTCGATGAAGTGGTCGGGCCCGAGCAGACCGACGCCCGGGTGCTGCCAGCGCAGCAGCGCCTCCGACCCCACCGGCGTCCCGGTGCGGGCGTCGACTATCGGCTGGTAGAAGAGCCGGAACTCGTCCTCGGCCAGGCCCCGGCGCATCCCGGACACCGCGTCGAGCTGGTCGGCCGCCCGTTTGCGCATGTGGGCGGCGAACATGGCCGAGCAGTCCTTACCGGCCTGCTTGGCCTCGTACATGGCCATGTCGGCCTGGGCCAGGAGGTCGTCGGGGGAGACGCCGGGATCGGCGGTGACCGCCACCCCCACGCTGGCGGTGATGGAGACCGGCTTGTCGCCGAGCTGTATCGGGGTGGCCAGAGCCTGGCGTATGCGCTCGGCGATCTGGCGGGCCGCCGGCTCGTCGGCGTCCTCGCTGATGACCACGAACTCGTCGCCCCCGAACCGGGCGATGGTGTCGCCCGAGCGGGCCGAGGCGGTGATCCGGGCCGACACCTCCATCACCACCGCGTCCCCGGCCGAGTGGCCCAGGGTGTCGTTGACCAGCTTGAAGTTGTCCAGGTCGACGAACAGCAGGGCGACGCTGCCACCGTGGCGGCCCAGCCGGCTCAGGGCGGTCTCCAGGCGGTCCCGCATCAGGATCCGGTTGGGGCGTCCGGTGAGGTTGTCGTGGAGGGCCTGCCGGCGGAGCTCCTCCTCGATCCGGCGCCGGGTGAGGGCGGCGGCCAGGACGTTGGCCACCGACTCGAGGAACGACAGGTCGTGGCCGGAGAAGGCGTGGGGCCGCGACGAGTAGGCGGTCAGCGCTCCGCCCAGGCCGGCCCCGGAGTTGATGGGGATGGCCACCGCGCTCTCCACCCCGGTGCTCCGCAGGGCGTTGAACGACGCCCCGCCCCCGTCGCTGCGGTCCCAGATCACCGTCCGCCGCTCCCGCACCGCCCGGTCCGACAGCGGGCAGTCAGCGTGACCGGATCCGGGGGGCTGCAGGCCCAGCCCGTGCCCGGCGCCGCCGGTCAGGCGGGTCTGATGGTCGCCGGTGTCGGCGGCCACGAACACGTGCTCCACGGCCAGGATGTCGGCGACCATCCTGGCGGCGTGGTCGAACAGGTTCTCCACCGGGCCGCCCCGCAGGGCGTCACTGCTCAGCGCGGCGATGGCGGCCTGCTGGGCGGCCCGCCGCCGGGCGGTGGTCACGTCCCGGGTGGTCACCACCACGGCACAGATGGCGGGGTCGTCGAGGCGGTTGTGCGCCGTCGACTCCATCCAGCGCCAGGAGCCGTTCTGGTGGCGGAACCGGAACTCGATCCTGGCCGAGCGCCGGGTGCCGGCCGCCACGTCCCGGAAGACCTCGCCGGCGTGGCTGTCCTCGGGGTGGATGTAGGTGAAAGGGTCTGTCCCGATGAGCTCCTCGGGCCGGTAGCCCATCTGCCGGGTGACCGCCGGGCTGCAGTAGATGTAGCGCCCGTCGACGGAGTGGAGGGTGATGATGTCCCAGGAGTTGCCCACCAGGGCCCGGAACCGCCTCTCGCTGGCCTCCAGGCGGCTCTGGTACTGCCGCTGCTCGGTGACGTCGCGGATGTTGAGGACCAGGGCCTCCACAGCCGGGTCGTCGAAGAGGTTGGCCGTGGTGATCTCGGCGTGCCGCCAGCTGCCGTCGGAGTGGCGGACCCTCCATTCCCCGACGTCGGCCGGGCCCGGAGTGGAGATGTGGTGCTGCAACCGCTCGGCGGCCCGCTCCAGGTCGTCGGGGTGGAGGAAGTCCAGCGCCGAGCGGCCGACGACCTCCTCCGGGCGGTGCCCGAGCAGGCGGATCGACGCCGGCGACGCGTAGGTGATCGTCCCCTCGGCGTCGAGCAGGACGGTCATCTCGGAGGCGTGGGCCAGCAGGGCCTGGAGCCGGCTCTCGGACCGGCGCAGCATGGCCTCCACCTCCGCCATGTCGGTCAGGTTGACGACCTGGGTGAACAGCCCCAGGGGCCGCCCATCCCCGTCGCGCAGGACGGTGGTGCAGCGCACCACCGATACCACCGAGCCGTCGGGGCGGACGTACCTCTTGCGCATCCGGTCGGTCGAGGCGGTGCCGTCCAGGAAGGCGGCGAGGGTGGCGTCCGAGTGGGCGCGGTCGTCGGGGTGGGTGATGTCGACGGAGCGGCGGCCGATCAGGTCGTCCGGTTCGTAGCCGAGCAGTTGGCACATGGCCGGATTGACCAGTTTGAACCGGCCGTCGAGGTCCAGCACGGCCATTCCGTTGACGGCGTCTCGCAGCAGCCCGTCGAGGGCTCCGCCGCCCCAGCTCATCATGCTCATCAACGGGTCGTGTGTCGGCACCATCACATGGAACCCCTCCGGCGAACTAATGGGCCGGAGTTCCGTCCGGACCTGTTTGATCGGATTTTCGGCCGATCGGCCGGAAATTTTGACCACGCCGAAAGTCGCGAAGTGCCCAACTACGAAAGCCGGGCCCGGTGCCGTACGGGGGCCCGGTTGACGCTGCCGGGGAACCCGCCCGGGTCGGCACAGCCGGTGGCCGGCCGGCTGAGGCGGGGTGCCGGGCGGGCTCAGGCGGGGCGGCGGCCTGGCTCAGGTGGGGTGCCGGGCCGGCTCAGGCGGGGCCGGCTCAGGTGGGGTGCAGCCGGAGCCAGGCGTCCTCCTCGGCGTAGTCGCCGGGCCCCGGGGTGGCCAGGCCCTCGATCGCAGGCGGCCGGGCACCGGGGTGGCCCCCCGTGGCCCCCACCAGCCAGTCGATCTCGTCGGCGACGGTGGCGGCGAAGTCCCCCACCGGGGTGTAGCCCAGCCGGCGGGCGGCGGCGGTGTCGAGGGCGACCGGCGGCACCCGGTCCCACGGGTGGCGCCCCAGGCCGTGGGGGGCGGCGTCGTCGAGCAGGACCTCCTGCCAGCGGTGGCCCAGGTGTCCGGCGATGGCGGCGGCGAGGGTCCGGCCGTCGGGGCAGTCCGGGTCGGCGGCGTTGAGGACCCGCCGGCCCGGGAGATCGGCGACGGTGGAGATGAGGGCGGCGATGTTGACGGCGGCGCTGGGGTGGTCGGCGCCGGCTCCCCGGTGGGCGAGCAGGACCGCCGGGCGGCGGTCCAGGACCCGCTTGACGAAGAACCACGACCGGGGCTGGCGGCTCCACGCCCCGTGGACCTTCGAGGGCCGCAGCACCGTCACCGGGTGGCCGCTGGCCAGGAGGGTCTCCTCGGCGGCGACCTTGTTGGGGCCGTAACCCTCCCGCGAGTCGTAGGGGGCCGGACCGGGCCGGAGGGTGGCGTGGTCCTCGGTGATGGGGGCGTCGAACTCGGGCGGCGCTTCGGAGTTGGAGTGCCGACCCTGGTCGTCGACGTAGACCGCTTTGCTCGAGATCATCACCGTGGAGGTGACGTCGCCCAGGCAGGGGAGCAGGGCGGCGGCGTGGGCGGCGCTGTAGCAGGCGCAGTCCACCACCAGGTCGGCGCCCCCTCCGAGCACCGCCGGCAGGGTGGCCGGGTCGTGGCGGTCGGCCCGGACGAACCGGGCGCCGGTGGCGGCCAGACCGGACGGGGCCCGGGCGGGGTCCCGGCCGGTCACCACCACGTCCCAGCCGGCAGCGGTCAGCCGGCGGGTGGCCGCCCAGCCGATGGCCCCCGTCCCGCCCAGAACCACGGCGCGTCGCACCCCGGGCACGGTAGGCGCTCGCCGGGGGCGGGAGGGGTGGGACCCGGGGTCAGCGGGGGCTGGGTCCCGGGGTCTCGGGAGGTTCGGGGCCCGGGGTCAGCCGTGGAGGAGCTGCTCGCGCAGGATGTCGGCGTGGCCGCAGTGCTGGGCCAGCTCCCGCAGGACGTGCAGGTACACCCAGCGCAACGGGAGCGGACCCCGCCGGTTGCCGAGCACCTCGTCGTCCAGCCCCAGGCTCGACGTGGCCCGGCGCGACGACTCGCACGCCTGGCGGTGGGCCTGCTGCACCGAGGCGATGGTGTCGTCGTCGGCCAGGACGAACGACTCGTCCGGCGTGTCGGGGATGCCGAGCTCGGCACGGGGCCGGCATGTGACCGCCTGGTCGAACCAGACCTTCTCCACGAAGATGGCGTGCTTCACCAGGCCCAGCAGCGTGGTCCTCGACGGCACCAGGGATCTGCGGGCCTGCTCTTCGGTCAGCCCGTCCAGGCATTCGTTGAGGGCCCGGCGGTGCTCGTCGAGGAACGTCTCCAGCTGCTGCCGCATCGGCTGGTGAAACGCGTCCTCGGCGAACGACTCTCGGATGGAAGACATGGACGGAGCATTCCAGAACCGGGGCGGGTCAGCCAGCCCCGGCCCGGCCGTTTCCATCAGCGCCCTGGACTAATCTGATATCAGATTGATATAGTGGGGTGGTAGCGATTGATCGGAGGTCCGGGATGAGTCTCCAGGTTGCGGATCCGTTCGACGGGTACACCGGGACGGGGCTGGCCGAGGTGCCGGCGTGGAGCTGGCCGGGGGTCCGGGTCCTGTTCGCGACCATCGGGACGATGATGGCGGCCGGCGTGTTCCTCGGCTTCGGCTCGGCCGAGGGCGGCTGGACCACGGCCGGCCCGATCGCCCGGATGTCGGTCGGCATCGCCCTGCTGGTCGTCGCCGCGGCCGGCTTCTACGGCCTGACCTCCGTCACCCCCGGGGAGGCCCGGGTGGTGCAGCTGTTCGGCCGGTACCACGGCACCATCCGGGCTTCAGGGCTGCACTGGGTCAACCCGTTCGCCCGGCGGCGCCGGGTCTCCACCCGGGTCCGCAACCACGAGACGCCCATCGCCAAGGTCAACGACTCCGACGGCAATCCGGTGGAGATCGCCGCCGTGGTGGTCTGGCAGGTCCAGGACACCGCCAAGGCCCTCTACGCCGTCGACGACTTCACCCATTTCGTCGCCACCCAGACCGAGACGGCCGTCCGCCACACCGCCTCCAGCTACCCCTACGACAGCCGCGGCAGCGGCGCCCTGTCACTGCGCGACAACGCCGAGGAGATCACCCAGCGGCTGTCCACCGAGATCGCCGAGCGGGTACGGGCAGCCGGGGTGACCATCATCGAATCCCGGCTCACCCGATTGTCCTACGCCCCGGAGATAGCCCAGGCCATGCTGCGCCAGCAGCAGGCCACCGCGGTCGTCGCCGCCCGCCAGCGCATCGTGGAGGGCGCCGTCGGCATGGTCGAACTGGCCCTGCAGCGGCTCGAGGAGAGGGACGTCGTCGAGCTGGACGAGGAGCGGAAGGCCGCCATGGTGTCCAACCTATTGGTGGTCCTCTGCAGCGAACAGGCCACCCAGCAGGTCGTCAATACCGGCTCCCTGTACCAGTAGGCGGCGGCCCCGCCTTTCATGAGCGAACGAAAAAGCGTCCTGCTCCGCCTGGATCCCGCCGTCCATGACGCCCTGGCCCGCTGGGCGGGCGACGAACTGCGCAGCACCAACGCCCAGATCGAATTCCTGCTGCGCCGGGCGCTGGCCGATTCCGGCCGACTCCCGGCCCAGGCCGGCAGGATGCGAAAGCCGGGACGACCGAGAACCCGGCCCACCGATACCTGAGCCCCACCCCATTCGCCGGCGGGGCGGGATCCCCCGGCATCGTCAGGCCCGGGAGCCCGGTCGTGGAGGGGCGCGCGTGTCGAAGACGGTGTTCCGCACCAAGCGGATGGTCTCGTCGATTTCGTCGATCAGCAGTTCGAGCTGGGGCCGCAAGGCGGGGGAGGCCAGGTCCATGGCGGTGTTGGCCCGCAGGCTCACGGAGAACAGCCGGCGGACGACCGTGTCAGCCAGGGAAACGGCGATCCGCTCCTGCTCGGCGTGGCGCACGGCGTAGGCGTGCCTTTGGCGGCGCTCGGTGTCGTCGCGCACCAACTTCCCGAAACCCCGGATCCGGCCGATGTCGTCGTAGAGCGCTGAGATGACCACACTGGCCCAGAAGCGTCCGCCGTCCTTGCGGACACGCCAGCCCTCGGTGGTCACCTTTCCCTCGGCCAGGGCGCATTCCAGGAGCTTCGCCGGCACGCCGGCCGCCCGGTCCTCCTCGGGGAAGAACATCGAGAAGTGCCGCCCGACCACCTCGTCGGGCCGGTAGCCCTTGATGCGCTGGGCTCCCCGGTTCCACGTGCACACCACCC
Organism: Acidimicrobiales bacterium; assembly: GCA_035702985.1. Lineage (GTDB taxonomy): Bacteria > Actinomycetota > Acidimicrobiia > Acidimicrobiales > Palsa-688 > JAKAXG01. The sequence goes on along the minus strand of DASSZD010000156.1, from coordinate 2,149 downwards.
CGGCGGGGCTCAGGGCGAACACGGCGTACTCGCTGGCTCCGTCCACGAGGAGGCTGAAGCCGTCCTTGGGATCGGGCGGGGCGTCCGGGCTTATCACCTGGTCGGACACAGCGGGGAGGGGGATCGACTTCCCCGATCCCCCGGACAGTGGGTGCATTCGGGTCGCCTCCCGGCGGCGGCAGCCCCGGTGGTGTCCTGAGCCGCCGCCCTGCTCTGTTGTACCCCGGACGGTAGTCCCGTACCGTCACCGGGGCCAGAGCCGAGATGGCGCGGGTGGGGGACTCAGTCTCTCGGCCAGGCCCCGGGTCAGGCCGAGACGGCGTGGAGCCGGCGGACCGCGGCCAGGGCGGTGGCCCCGGCCCGGCTCCGATCGAAGGCGCACATGCCCGTGAACGGGTTCACGGTCATGAACCGGTCGGCCTCCTCCTCCCAGCTGATCCACGCCGCCAACCGCTCGGGTCCGAAGGTCAGGCTGGTGTTGTCGGAGGCCACCCGCAGGCCGGTGTAGCCGAGGGCCACGGCCTCCTTCAGCGCCGACTCGAAGGTCCGGCGCTGCGCTTCGGGGCTGACCAGCCGTCCGGGGCCGTAGGTCTCGGAGGTGCTGGCCACTATCAGGTCGCCGCTATCCACCAGGCCCCGGGGCCACAGGTCGGCCCTCGGGCTGTCAGCCACCAGCATGAGCCGTTCGCCCCGGGCCGCTCCCTCGGCCAGGAACGTGGTGGCCGCACCCTCGAACTCGCTGATGCCGTCGAAGAACCAGGCCAGATGGCCGGCCGGCCACCGGATGCGCCCCGGCCGGAGACCACACTCGGCGGTCATCGCCGACACCCGGAGCGGGCCCACGCAGGCGGGCGTGGCTCACATGAAGTCTCGTCCAACCGGCGCATGGCGATCCGCTTCTCCTTCCTCGTCTCTCGTCACGCACAGGGAAAACGGGCACTTACCACGCCGACCCGAGATCTTGGCGGGCCACCCGTCGGACAACCGAGCGGGCGCCCTGCAGTCTTGTATCGGGGGCGCACTGATACAAGAGCACTGACAGCTAATGTGACTTTCGGCTCTACGGCCCCCCGGCCCGGCGGTGGCCCCGTCCCCGCCCGGGCCCGGCCACATTCGGCCATGTCGGCGGGACAGAGCAACGCCGACACCATCCCCCTCGGGGATCCACCGTCGTGCGACCGGCCCGGTGGGGGCGGGCCGGGCCGGTCTAAGTTCGGGCCATGGCCCTGGCCCGCTTCAAGGACATCTGCGTCGACTCCAACGACCCGGCTGCGGCCGCCCGGTTCTGGTCCCCGGTGCTCGACCTCCCGGCCGAGCCGTCCGGTGAGGACACCGTGATCAGGGGCGCCACCCCCGGTCACACGGTGTGGTTCAACCGGGTGCCCGAGCCGAAGACGGTCAAGAACCGGGTCCACCTCGACATCTATGCCCGGTCGCTGGGCGAGCTGGAGGCCCTCGGGGCGCGGGTGGTCGACGCCCACTGCGGCCAGGGCAAATGGACGGTGATGGCCGACCCGGAGGGGAGCGAGTTCTGCGCCTTCCTCCGCCCCGAGCTGCCCCCGGACCGGCTGCACGGGCTGGTGGTCGACAGCGCTGATCCCGTCGCCATCGCCGAATGGTGGGGCGGCGTATACGGCGCCGACATCGATTACCACGACCGCCGCTGGGCCACCGTCCACCGGGTGCCGGGCATGTACATCGAGACCATGGATTTCGTCCCCGTCCCGGAGCCCAAGACGGTCAAGAACCGGCTCCACTGGGACGTCACCGTCGACGACCTCGACGCCCTGGTGAGGGCCGGCGCCACCATCCTGGCTCCGGCTGGGCCGCGCCCGTGGACGGTCATGGCCGACCCCGAGGGCAACGAGTTCTGCGCTTTTCCCGGCACCTGAGCACCGGCGGCCTGGGCACCAGCCGCCTGGGTCCCGGCCGCCTGAGCACCGGATGCCGGCCCGGCGGGTGCCGGGGGCCGGCCCGTCCGGTCGGGTCGCGAGGGCGGGATGGCGGAGGCCGGTTCTACCTGGAGTCGAGCACCCCGGCCTGGTGGGCGGTGATCACCGCTTGCACCCGGTCCCGGGCGTCGAGCTTGCGGAGCACGTGGCCGACGTGGGTCTTGATGGTGTTGTCGCCGATGATGAGCGTCTCGGCG
>DASSZD010000122.1:0-2100 GCA_035702985.1 Acidimicrobiales bacterium | reverse complement strand
CCCGAGCTCACCGGTCAGGACCTCGTCGGTGTCCGCTCCCGGCTTGCGCCCGCTGAACCTGATGCGACCGGGCGTGTCGGACATGCGCCACATGACGTTGTGCATCAGCACCGATCCCAGGTCCTCGTCGGGCACCTCGGTCAGCATCCCGGTCTGGCGGATGTGGGGGTCCTCGACTATGTCCCTGGCGTCGTACACCGGGGCGATGGCGGCGTTGGCCCCGGTGAACGCCTCCATCACCTCGTCCCGGTCCCGCTCGGCGATCCAGCTGCCCACGTAGTCGTCCAGCTCGTCCACGTGGGTGAAGCGGCCGGCGCCGGAGGCGAACCACGGCTCATCGATCACCTCGGGATGGCCGACCAGACGCATGACCCGCTCGGCGATCTGCTGGGCGCTGGTCGAGATGGCCACCCACGAGCCGTCCCGGGTGCGGTAGGTGTTGCGGGGGGCGTTGTTGGTGGACCGGTTCCCGTGCCGGGTCTGGATGTCCCCGGTGTGGTGGTACACGCTGGGCGCCGGGCCCACCGCGGTCATGATCGGCTCCAGGATGCTGAGGTCGATCACCTGGCCGTCGCCGCCCTGCACCTCCCGGTGCCGCAGGGCGGTGAGCACGGCGGCCACCCCGGCGATGCCGCAGATGCTGTCGGCCAGACCGAACGCCGGCAGGGTGGGGGGGCCGTCGGACTCGCCGGTCATGTGGGCGAAGCCGCTCATGGCCTCGGCCAGCGTCCCGAAACCGGCCCGTGACGCGTAGGGGCCGGTCTGCCCGAAACCGGTGAGGCGCAACAGGATCAGCCCCGGGTTGACCTCGTGGAGCTTCTCCGGGCCGATACCCCAGCGTTCCAGGGTGCCGGGCCGGAAGTTCTCCACCACCACGTCGGCGGAGGCGGCCAGCCGGAGGAACACCTCCGCCCCTGCCGGGTCGCCCAGGTCGAGGCCGATGGTCCGCTTGTTGCGGGCCACCTCCTTCCACCACAGCGGCACACCCTGGTGCTGTTTGCCGTGGCCCCGCAGGTTGTCCCCGTACACCGGGTGCTCGATCTTGACCACGTCGGCGCCGTAGTCCCCCAGGATCTGGCAGCACAGGGGCCCGGCCAGGATGGACGAGGCGTCGATCACCCGCAGCCCGCTCAGAGCCTGCGGCGATTGCGATGGATTAGCTTGTTCCGATATATGAAACATCTTTCCGATTAGTATATCTTTCGGGTCGCTAACTGCCAACCCCCCGAGGAGGGTCGATGGACGTCGAGGCCGCGCTTTTTCGCAGCTACCTGTACGTGCCGGCGGTGGACGAGCGCCGGATCGCCAAGGCCATCGGCGGCGAGGCCGACGCCGTGGTCATCGACCTGGAGGACGCCGTGGCCCCCGGGCGCAAGGAACAGGCCCGCCGGATGGCCGCAGGCGTGGTGGCGCAACCGGTGGGCAAGCCGGTGTTCGTGCGGGTCAACTCCGTGGACAGCGGCCTGGCCGAGGCCGACGTGGCCGCCCTGGCCGGTCCCGGCCTGACCGGGGTGCGGGTGCCCAAGGTGGAGAGCGCGGACCAGGTCCGCCGGGTGGCCGGGTGGCTGGCCCGGCACGGGCGGCCGGTGCTGATCGTGCCGCTCATCGAATCGGCCCTCGGGGTGGAGCGGGCCTGGGAGATCGTCTCCGCCGCCGGCGAGGTGGCCGCCCTGGCCCTGGGCGAGGCCGACCTGCGGGCCGACCTGGGGGCGTCGACCGACGACGGCCTGGCCTACGCCCGGTCCCGGTGCGTGAACGCCGCCCGGGCCGCCGGGCGGGTGGCCGTCCAGAGCGTGTTCGCCGACCTGCGGGACAGCGACGGGCTGCGGGCGTCCACGCTGCGGGGTCGGGGAATGGGGTTCACCGGCCGGTCGGCCATCCACCCGGACCAGGTGGCGGTCATCAACGACGTGCTCACCCCCACCGACGACGAGCAGCGCCGGGCCCGGGAGGTCATGGACGCCTACGAGGCCGCCGGGCGGCAGGGTTCGGGTACGGCGGTGACCGCCGACGGGCGGTTCATAGACGAGGCGGTGGTCCGCTCCGCCCGGATGGTCCTGCGGCTGGCCGGCCGGTCCCATACCCGCCCCGGGGACCCGA
>DASSZD010000065.1:0-2506 GCA_035702985.1 Acidimicrobiales bacterium | reverse complement strand
CCTCGTTGGCGGTCAGGGCGGCGACGACCGACGGGCTCGATGCGGCGACGGCCCGGGCCCGGTTGGCCGCCGTCGGGCTGGTCAGGAGGTCGGTGAAGACGGTGGGGTCGGCTTCGACCGCGGCGGTGACGGCGGGGAACGCGGCCAGGGTGGCCAGCTGGCCGCCGGCCGCCTCGACGGCGGCCATCTGGGCCGGGTCGCTCCTCTGCAGGTCCGCCACCGCGCCGACCCGGGCCGCGGTGGCCGGGTCCGAGACCTGGGCGATGAGCGCCGGGTGGGCACCGGCCCACACGATCGAGTCCGTGTAGGGGCTGGTCCGTACCACGAAGTTGACCAGCGGGGTGACGGTCGTGATCACCAGCGGCACGACGATGAGCATCAAGAAGATGACCACCCGGATGGTGAGGCCCCACACGGCCAGGCCGGTGGCTGTCAGCGCCGGGTTGTGGTCCTCGCAGGTCTCGCTGAAGCTGGCCATCCACGGGGTGTAGGCGGTGCCCAGGCCGACCGAGATGAGCGAGACCAGGACGGCCACGGTCAGGTAGCTGGTGTGGTGGCCGAAGCGCATGAGGTACACGGCGATGGCGGCGGCAGCCAGGACCGCCCCGGCGACCATGAACGGCTTGCGCACCCTGACCCGGTCGGAGGCCACGCCGACCGCGACGGCGGTGACCGCAGCTGCACCCCAGGTCCAGTTGCCGAGGGAGTCGGCCTGCTGGAGGCTGAATCCGAACAGGACCTGCAGGAAGATGCTGCCCAGGCCGATGGCGGTGTAGTAGGCCAGCAGCAGGATCGACACTGCGAACCCGCTGATGACGACGTCCTTCCTCAGCATCTGGCGGAACGGGTGGCGCAGCGCCGACTCCACGTCGATGCCCTTGGCCCTCATCTGGGCCAGCACCCGGTCCCGCTCCGACACCATCAGCTGATCACGCAGCTCGGGCGCCAGCTCCTTGAGGAAGGCGAACGCCAGGACGGTCACGGCCAGGCCGGCGATGCCGGCCAGCACGTACTCGTGGCCCCAGAAGTGCGGCGAGGGTGTGCCGTGGACCGTGACGGTACCCACCATCGAGACGATGAGCGAGCCGAGCACCGGCCGAGGGTCCACGCCCCCATCGCCGTGGCCCGACCGGTCTGGGGCGAGAAATCACGGATGAGCGCCGGGGTGGCGACGAGGACGATGCCCTCGACGTTGCCCACCAGGAGGGCGAGAACGGCGAACACCCACCGGTTGGGCGACGCCGGCAGGGCGAAGAGGGTGACCAGGCTGGTGACGGTCAGGCCGGCGAGGATCACCGGGACCCGGCCGATCCGGTCCGTAACCCCGGCGAACAGGGCGCCGAGAGCGCCCAGCGCGTTGCCGACGGCCGTCAGCCAGATCAGGTAGTGAAACGACATGTGCAGGTCCACCATCTGCAGGGTGGACACCGACCCGCCGCAGTAGGCCATGTAGTAGAGGGCGATCGTGACCACGACCGTGAGGGCGAGGTAGCCGTAGCGGGCCGCCGGCCCCGGGTATCCGGACAGCTCCCGTCGGCGCCACCGCCCCGGCCGGTCGGTCGCTACTGCATCCACCGGCAGAGCGGTGCTGGTCAACGTCTTCCCCCCTCGCGGCAGCGGGCACCGGTCCCCGGCCTGAAGCCGGGGGCGGTCCGGGCCGAACGTTAGTGCCGGGGTCGCCGGCAAGGGCCGTCACCTTTGGTTCATGTTGGGTCTTGACAGACTTCACCGGTCGTTTATGATCGGACATGTTCGACTCCGTTGGGTCGACACCGAGGAGCCGGAGTGGATCCGGCCCGCTCTTCCAGGGGGGAATACGACTCATGTCCGACGCTGATCGCCGCGCCGTCGATGCTCCGCTCAGCCGCAGGTCCGCGCTCAAGGTGCTCGGAGGAGGCGCTGCTCTGGCGCTGTTCCCCTCGGCTCTGGCCGCCTGCAGCTCCAGTTCCAAGACGTCGTCCAACCCCGCCTCCGGCGGCTCGGCGACCACGGCGGCCGGCGCTCTGACCGGCAAGGTGACGTTCGGCTCCAACTACTCCGATGCGGTGCCGAAGGCCGCCTTCGCGTCGATGATCGGCGGCTTCACCGCCGCCCATCCCTCGGTGACGGTCAACATCAACACCGTCGACCACAACACGTTCCAGAACAACATCAACAACTACCTGCAGGGCACCCCTGACGACCTGTTCACCTGGTTCGCCGGCTACCGCATGCGGTTCTTCGCCTCGCAGGGGCTGGCCGAGCCGATCGACGACGTGTGGGACGTCATCTCGCCCCACTTCAGCGACGCCTTCAAGGCGGCGTCGAAGGGCGACGACGGGCACTACTACTTCGTGCCGCTGTACAACTACCCGTGGGCGGTGTTCTACCGCAAGAGCGTGTGGCAGCAGCACGGCTACCAGGTGCCCACCACCTGGGACGCCTTCGTGTCGCTGCAGAAGCAGATGCAGAAGGACGGACTGGTCCCCATGGCCATGGGCCAGAAGGACGGCTGGCCGGCGCTCGG
>DASSZD010000059.1:0-3576 GCA_035702985.1 Acidimicrobiales bacterium | reverse complement strand
GGGCCGTCCCGATCCTGGCCGTCCTCGGGTATCTCTGGGGCATCGCCGTCTGGATCTGGTTCGCCGTCCAGGTCGGCTCGACGGGCCAGAGCCCGGGGATGCGGATGGTGGGGCTCAAGTGCGTGTCATCCCGGACCGGCGAGCTGATCGGCGGGGGGAAGGGATTCGTGCGGGCCCTGTGCCACTCGGTCCTGAGCGTCCTGTGCGGGATCGGCTCGGTCATCGACTTCCTGTTCCCCCTCTGGGACCGGCAGAACCAGACCCTCGCCGACAAGATGGTCAGCACCGTGGTCATCACGGTCCCCAAGCAGCCGTTCAGCCTCAAGCCGTAGGGACCCCGTGACCGGCGTGGCAATCCGGCCCGTACGGACCGGGACCGATCGGCTGGCCCCGGCTGTGGTGGGCGGAGGAGCCGTCGCCGGCGGGGTCGCCGTGGCCCTGCGCAGCCCCTTCCACCCCGGTGCCTGGCCCGGATGTCCGTTCCACGCCGTCACCGGCTGGTACTGCCCCCTGTGCGGATCGACCCGGGCCGTCTGGGCCCTGGCCCACGGCCGGGCGGCGCTGGTCCTGGAGAGCAATCCTCTCCTGCCGCTGATCCTCGTTCTGGCGGTGTGGGCTTGGCTGTGGTGGCTGGCGCAGGCCGGCACCCTGCGGGTCCGGGTCCCCAACCCGGTGGGTTCCGCCCCGGTGAGGGTGGTACTGGCCGCCGTGCTGACCGTCTTCTGGATCGCCCGCAACCTGCCCGGCCTGGCCGTCCTGTCACCTCACGGGCACCCGTGAGCGGGTCGACGGAGGCGCCGGCCGCAGCCAGCACCCGGGCCATCTCGGCCCCGGTCAGGCCAGCGGCATCAGGTGCCGAGAGCTCGGCCGGACCAGCGACGCCCGGAGCTGCCCCACGGCCCTCTCGATGCCGCCGGCCAGGACATCGATGTCGGGTGCGCTGTCGTAGTCCCCGGTGATACCGAAGACCAGCTGTTCGTCATAGCTCATGACGGCGACGCCGATCCTGACGGTCGACGCGATCGGCACGAATGGCAGGATCTCGATCAGGCGCCGCCCCATGCAGTCGAGAGCCTGGGGTGGTCCGGGCACGTTGGTCGTGACGGTGACCAGCTCCCGCTGGGGCACCCGGAACAGCAGGCGGGTCAGCGAGGCCAGCGGGTAGGGCAGGTACCTGGCCAGCTCGACCCCGGCCGCCCCTGCCAACGCCCCCCCGCCGGCCTTCAGCCGCCCCACCTCGCTGCTGACCGCCCGCAGCTGCTCGGGTGGCGTGGGCAGGTGCACCGGTAGGTCGACCACCAGGCCCGACACCCGGTTGCCGTAGAGGCCCTGCTCACCCGGGGACCGCAGCGAGACCGGGACCAGCGACGGGACCATGCCCTCTCCCGGCCGCTCGCCCCGGGCGATGAGGAGGTCCCGGAAACCGGCCGTGACGGCCGTCAGCACCACGTCGTTGACCGTCGCACCGGCCTCCCGCTTGACCGCCACCACGTCCGCCAGCCGGACGCGGGCGACTCGGTAGCGGCGAGCCGAGCCGATCGGTCCCGACAGGGACGACGGCGGGGCGGGGGTCGCGGCGGGGACCAGCCCCCGCAGGGCTCCGACCAGGGTGAACGCTTCGAGCCCGGCCCGGTAGGGGTGCCGGGCCGCCGCCAGCGCCGCCACCGCCAGCCGGCCGGGCAGGTCGACGGCGACGCGGGCGGCGTCGGTCACCAGCGCCGCCGTCGACGGCGCCCGTCGGGCCCGGAACGGTCTGATCTCCGGCGTGCCCTCGGTCGCGAACAGGACCCGGTACAGGTCGACCCCGGAGACTCCGTCGACCATGCAGTGGTGCACCTTCGAGATCAGGGCCCACCGGCCGTCGTTCAGGCCGGTGACCAGCCACGTTTCCCACAAGGGGTGGTCGCGGTCCAGGCGCTGGCCCATCAGGCGACCCATCAGGGCGCACAGCTCGGCGTCGCCGCCGGGTGCCGGCAGGGCGGTCTGGCGCACGTGGTAGCCGATGTCGAAGTTCTCGGCGTCCACCCAGACCGGGCTGCCGGCGTGGGCCGGCACCTCCACCAGCCGCTGACGGTGGTGGGGCAGCCGGGGCAGCCGCCGCTGCAGCAGGCCCACGACGGCCTCGTAGCCCGGAGCCGGCCCCTCGAACACGGCGATCGACGCGATGGCCATCGAGGTGTGGGTGTCCTGGTCCTCGGCCTCCACGAAGACGGAGTCGAGCGGTCCCAGGTGGTCCATTGCTTCCTCCGCTACGGTGCCGCAGGTCTGCGGCCCGGACCGACGCTACGTGCCGCCGGCGGACGGGCCCAGGGCCGAAGGTCCAACGCTCCGGCTGGGGCCGTTGGTCCCTTCCCCCGACCCGGCGCCTGCGCCATCCTCGTCGCGATCCGAGCGTCGCCCCCCGGCGAGGAGGTTGCCATGGTCCCCCTGGTCACCCGGCACACCACCCATCCCCACCACGTCGGCGTCGGGGGCAGCCAGGGCGAGACCGTCTTGAGCGCACTGGCGGCCAACGCCGGCCGCGACCCGGGCCGGCCGGCCATGCGCCACCGCCAGGACGGCCACTGGGTGGTGACGACGTGGGGCGGCTACCTGGCCCGGGTGCGGGAGGTGGCGACCGGGCTGGCATCGCTCGGTGTAGGCGCCCGGAGCCGGGTGGCCATCCTGTCCGCCAACCGGCCCGAGTGGCACATCGCCGACCTGGCCGCCATGTCGGTCGGCGCCGCCACCGTCCCCCTGTACCCGACCAGCTCCGTGGCGCAGGTGGCCTACGCGCTGCGCCATGCCCGGGTCGAGGTGTGCGTCGTCGACGGGCACGACGCCGCCGGCAAGGTGCTCGAGGCGGCGAGGGAGGCGAGCGATGTCCGCTATGTCGTCCTGATCGACGGCGCCACCCGCTACACCGACTCGAGCCTGATCACCTTCGAGGAACTGGCCGCGACCGGCGCCGAACGGCTGGCGGGAGGCGACACCACCGCCGAGGAGGCCGCCGCCACCGTCCGGCCCGACGACCTGGCCACGATCGTGTACACCAGCGGGACCACCGGACCCCCCAAGGGCGTCATGATCTCGCACCGCAACATCATGTGGACCCTCCGCCAGGTGACGCCCGTCTACGGGGTGGGCGAAGGCGACCGGCTGCTGTCGTTCCTGCCGCTCAGCCACATCGCGGAGCGGATGATGAGCGAGTTCACCCCCATCGGCAGCGGCGGCGAGACCTGGTTCGCCCGCAGCCTGGCCACGGTCGCCGAGGACCTGCCTGCGTGTCGGCCGGACCTGTTCCTGGCCGTCCCCCGGGTCTGGGAGAAGCTGCGCGACTCCGTCGAGGCCCAGGTGGGCGGCCTCCCTCTCCCCGCCCGCGTAGCCGTCGACGGTTACATCAGGCTGGGATTGGTCCGGGTCGCCGCCGCGGCTGCCGGGCGGTCTCCCGGCCCTGTCCCCGAGGCGGCCTGGACGGCCCTGGACCGCAGCGTGGGGGTCGCCATCCGGCGCCGGATCGGTCTGGACCGGGCCCGGGTCGTGGTCTCGGCCGCGGCTCCGATACACCCGGACCTGGTCCGCTGGTTCCACGCCATC
>DASSZD010000203.1:0-6881 GCA_035702985.1 Acidimicrobiales bacterium | reverse complement strand
CAGTTCCGACTGGCCCGGGCCATCCCCGGTGCCACCGTCCGCTGCGTCAAGGGTGGGCACATGTGCGTGGCCGGGGGCACCGCCAAGGAGCGGTTCCTGGCCGCCCTGCGGCAGTCCTGCCTGGAGGTGGCCTCCGGCGGGGCGCTGGCCGCCACGTCGTAGCCGGCCCGGCCCCGACCGGGGACCCGGGGAGCTTTTACCGGCGGCCGGCCCGCACGGCAGTGCCTCAGGTGGGTATCACCCGATGGTGGCCAACATTTTCCGGATGCTCGAGGCGGACCACCGAGAAGTCATCGCCCTGCTGGACCAGATGTGCGGCGATGCCGCCGGCCGCCTCGACGCTGATGGCCGCCGCCTCCTGCTGGACCGGCTGGTGGCCGCCGAATCCCGCCACGAGGCAGCCGAGGAGCTGACCTTCTGGCCGGCCGTCCGACGCCGCGTGGGGGACGGCGCAGGCCGGGCGGAGCAGGGCCGGCGTCAGGAGGTGGACGCCCGGTACGTGCTCGACGCCCTCCGCTACGAGCAGGACGGCCCGCAACTGGTCGAGCACATCGAGGCGGCCGCCGAGCTGATCCGCCGGCACATCGCCTTCGAGGAGCAGCAGGTCTGGCCGGAGCTGCGGCGGGTGCTGGGACCGCTGGGGAGCCGGCTGCTGGGCCTGAAGTTCAAGGCGGCGTTGGCCGCCGCCCCCACCCGCCCCCACCCGCACGGACCGGACCGGCCGCTCGGCCTGGCCACCGTGGGGGCGGCGGCCGCCATGGGTGACCGGATCCGGGACCGGCTGAGCGGCCGGGCCCGCCGCCTGGCCCCACCCCCCTCGGCCGGGGCCGGCAGCACGGCCGGGCCGGCCGGCGCCGACGGGGTGGAGTTCCTGGCCGGAGACCACCGGCGGGTGGAGACGGTCCTGCGCCGGGTGCAATCCATCCTCGACGCCGGTGGGGACCCGGACACCGAGCTGGTGGCGGAGCTGGTCAGGGAGCTGTCGGTCCACGACGCCATCGAGCGGGAGCACCTGTACCCCCTGGTCCGCCAGCGGTTGGAGCAGGGCAACGACGTGTACACGGCCGCCCTGGAAGAGCACGGCCACATCGCCGTCGTGGCAGCCGAGCTGGACCGCCGTCCCGAACACGACCAGCTGCGCCGGGACGACCTGGCGCGGTTGGTCCAGCTGGTGCGCACCCACGTCGCCGAGGAGGAGACCGCCATCTTCCCCGCCCTGCGGGCCCACCTCACCCCCCAGGAGCTGGCCCAGCTGGCCGGGGACCTGCGCGCCGCCCGCGACACGGCCCCCACCCGGCCCCATCCCCACACCGCCGGGACCGGCCTGGGTGCCCGGGTGTCCCGGCTGCTGGCCGGCCCGCTGGACAGAACCCGGGATTCGCTGTCCGGCCGGCGGTGACCGGACCGGAGCCCGCCTGAGCGGTCAGGCCGCCCGGCCCAGCGCCGAGTACACGAACTGCAGGGCGTCGGCGCCGGCCACCGCGCCCAGGACCGAGCAGACCACCCGGGCGGCCCGGGGGAACGCCAGCATGGCGAACATGCCGACGGTGGCCAACCACACCGATATGCAGAACGGGCAGCTCACCAGCTCGCCCACGGCGTGGCGGGGCCCGGTGCCGACCACCTCCTCGTTGACCTCCCCGTGGCCGGCCGGCTCCTTGTACTCGGTGAAAGGGGCCCGGAGGGCGGCGGTGACCGAGTCCTTGGTGACCAGCCGGCTGGCCCGGAACACCGCCACTGTCAGAAGTCCCAGATCGGCCGCCGGGACCCGCTCCGGTACCCGGACCCTGCGCACCCACCCGGTGGCGATGAGGGCGGCGACGCCGCTCAGGTAGGTGATGAGCAGCCCCAGGTAGGAGCCGAGAGGGCGTTCCTCGCCGTGGGAGTAGCGGTCCTCCCACGCCCTGATCTCCGACGCGATCCTGTCGCCTGCACCCGGTAAGTCCATCCCAGGTAGATGCCCAGGCCGGGCATGGCCGAACCGGCCTGGGAACCCCCTGCGGGCGCCGGGTGGAGGGTCAGGCCTGTCCGAAGTAGCCCCGGAGCTTGTCCAGGCTGCGGGCCATCAGCCGGGAGACCTGCATCTGGCTGACCCCGATCTCCTCGGCCACCCGCCGCTGGGTGCACCCGTCGAAGTAGAGACGCTTGATGATGAGCCTCTCCCGCTCGTCGAGCTTGGGCAGCGATTCCCGCAACTGGCGCCGGTCCAGGCTGACATCGAACTCGGCGTCGATGACCGGTACCTCGGTTACCAGGTCCTCCTCGCCCCGGCGCGGGGCGTCGAGCGACGCCGGCCAGTAGCTGTCGCCGGCCTCCATGGCCGAGAGCACGGCCTCCTCGGTGATGCGCAGGTGGGCGGCGATCTGCTGCACCGTGGGTGAGGTGCGGAGGGTCTGGCCCAGCTCCTCGCGGGCGGTCTTGACCGCCAGGTAGGTCTCCTGCAGGGATCGCGGTACCCGCAGCATCCAGGTCTTGTCCCGGAAGTGGCGCTTCAGCTCGCCCAGGACGCTGGCGGTAGCGAAAGTGGCGAACGAGGACCCGTGGTCGGAGCTGTAGCGGCCGGCCGCCTTGACCAGGGCCAGCAGGGCCACCTGCTCCAGGTCGTCGGCCAGCTCGCCGTGATGGGCGAACCGCCGGGCCAGCGACCGGGCCAGGTTGAAATGGGATTCCACCAGGCGGGCCTGCTCCTCCCGCGACGCCAGGGTGGCGGCGCAGCGGGGGCCGCCGTTCGCCGGGCGCTCCGGTTCGGACGGCTCGGTGAGCTTCTCGAACAGCCGCCCGGAACCGCCCAGCGGCCGGAACTGACCGGCGGTGAGCAGCCCCTCGGGCGGGGGCTCGGCGAACAGCACGTGGCCGCCCCGCCGTAGCCGTCCCATGGCCGCCCGGGCCTGGCAGAAGGCCGTCCCCCGGGCCTGGGGCCGGCGCCCGGGCCGGTCCTCCTCCTGGCTGCGGGCCCGGATCGACACCAGGTCGACCGGCTGGGCCGGAACGGCCAGGATCACCCGGCCCATCAGCAACGGGCTGGGTACGTAGTGGTGCTCCTGCCGCACGAAGGCCTGGCTCCGCCGGTCCGTCGGCAGGCACCGGATGTCGGCCAGCCCGAAGTGCACCCGCTCCGGGCCGCCGGCCGGGCCGGGCAGGAACACGCTGATGTCGGCGCTCTCCGAATCCCCCCAGGCATGGTGGTAGGCGACGGCCAGGGCCACCGCGTCCTGAGCGTGTCCGACCGTCCAGACCTGCGGCGGCCGGGACGGGGCCACGTCGAGAAGGGCGGGCATCACCTGCTTCTGGAGGAGATCCCATTCCCGCAACAACGACGTGGTGAACGTCACCTCTTACTACCTCCGCCCCACCGGGCACCGGGCACCGGGGCGATCCCGGGTGGCTCGTGGTGGACCGGTTTGAGACCTACCCGATCCGGGCACAATCCAATCATCGTTGCGGCCGGAATGCGTAGCTGTACGCAAGTCCCGGTCCACGGCCCGACCGGGCAGCTATGCTCCCAGGCGACCCGGCGGCTGCCGGGATGAGGGCGGGGAGGCCCCGGTTGAGGTTCGGGATCACTGCGGGGGACAGCGACGGGGCGTGGTGTCCGGTGCCGTCGGCGCCGGCGTGGAACACCCATTTGCCCTGATCAGGTATCTTCCCGGGCCGACACCCTGCTCCTGGCGGACACCCCATGACTGATGCCCAGACCCCCGGGCCCGACGACCCGGGCCGATCAAGGATCCGTTTCGGTCAGCCCTCCCCGGGCGCGCCCGGCGTTTCGTTCGGCCCGGCCGGGGCCCTGGTCGGCATGGCTCTGGTCGTGGCCGTGCTGGGTGGCCTGCTGTGGGCGGCGGCATCCGGCCAGCCCGCCTCGGCGGCCCGCCCGTCGCTGTTCGGTGGCTCGCTGGTGCTGGAGGACTCCAGGCCGCTCACCGTCATCAACGTGGCCACCGCCCAGGTGACGGTCCGCCTCCAGGGGGTCAACGGCCAGGTCGGGGCCAACAGCTACGGGGACGTGCAGTCCGTGCCCGTTTCGGACGGGACGGTGCTGGTCAACCGCAAGGACGGGGCGTTCAACTTCCTCGAGCGTGACGACTACGTCACAGACCCCCACGGGACGGGCGTCGGGCTCGGCACCCTGACCGGCCTGACCGGAGCTGAAGGTCTCGGGGCCGGGTCGGACGCCTACATCCTGCGTTCCGCCCCCAAATCCACCGTCTCCCTGGTGGGCCGGCCCACCGTCGCGGCCGCGGCCAAGGCGCCCGGAACGTCCGTCACCCCCCTCGGGTTCGCCTCCCTGGACGGCACGGTCTCGCTCCAGGCCGGGGGTGCGGCCGTTTCGGGCCGGGGTCTGTGGGCCCTGGTGGCCACCGCCAAGGGGTGCCGGGCCGACTACCTGCAGCCGTCGGCCACCGGCCAGGAGAGCCTCGACGTCACCACTCGGGACAAGCCGGCCGGCAACTGCGGCGCCGATGCCGTCGAGTCGGCCGCCGGCATGACCGGAATCGCCTCGCCGGGCTCGGTGCGGCTGTTCCCGGCCGCCGCCGGGTCCCGCCCGTCCACTGTGGCGGTGCCGGCCAGCCGGTCGGCGGACCGCATCCTGGCGGTCACCGGAGCCGGGCCCGACCTGTGGTTCCTGGCCCACGAGAAGTCCGGCTGGTCCCTCTTCGGGGTCGACCGGTCCGGCCGCCCCTCGGGTCCCTACCGCCTATCGGGCTTCAGTGCAGCGTCCCAGCCGGTCACCCCGGTGTACTCCCGGGGCTTCCTCTACACCCTCGATCAGACGGTCTCCCCCCAGCCCACCCTGTGGACCATCGACCCGGCCAACGGGCACATGGCGCCGGTGAGGGGGGCCTCCGTCTATCCGCTCAGGAGCAGCTCCGAGAAGGACAGCTTCCAGGGCGCCGAGGTCCTCGCCGACGGGCCCAGGGTCGTCTTCAACAACCCCCAGAGCCTGGAGGCCGTCGTCGTGTTCACCGACGGCTCCCGGCCGCCGGCGGTGGTGGACAAGAGCCTGGCGGTGGCCGTCAGCACCACCGGGCCGGCCGACCTCAACGTCACCAGCCCGACCACCACCCCGGCCGGATCCAACTCCAAGGGATCCCAGAAGCCGGGGCAGCCGCCCACCAGCCAGCCCGTCCCGGTGTCCCAGCCGGTCAGCCAGCAGGTCACCTGCGCCAACACCACCCAGAAGCCGTACGCCCCCCAGGTCACCGCCATCACCCCATCGTCGGGCACCGCTCTCATCGCCTGGTCCTACGAGCTGCTCGACCAGACCGACTGCGAGCCCTCGTCGTGGTCGGTGCAGGTGACCGCCCTGTCCGGCTCGCACCAGCCGGCCAACCCCACCCAGGTGGTGTACGGCCAGAACCAGTACCTCTTCACCGGTTTGCGGCCGGCCACCCGCTACTCGGTGGTGGTGACCGCCTACATCAACAAGCAGTCCACCCCCTCCACACCGGCCACGTTCACCACCGCCGCCCGGGGACCCGACGCCCCGCTGTCGGTGTCCACCGCCTCGGACGGCCAGGGGAACTGGGTGGTGTCGTGGAAGCCCTGCACCGAGGCCCAGAACCCCAATTGCGTGGTCCCCGCCGACCAGTGGTCGGTGATCGGCTCGGGGTGCGGCGGCAGCTACGTCGGCACCCCCCCGACCGTGCAGGTCGCAGGTGGCACCGACTCGGTGACCATCAACGCCGACAACCTGGGCCTGCTCGGCGAGTCCCTCTCCTTCTCCGTGCAGGGTGTTCTGGCATCCGGACTGACCGGTAATCCGACCGGCGACGGGGCGTGCACCCAGGCCTGGCGGCCACCCAACGCCGCGGCCCTGTCGCTCAGCGGGTCCGGGGCGGCCACCGGTTCGACCATCACCGCCACCCTCCAGGTGTCGGTCACCGGGAACCCCGTCGAGGCTTTCGGCACCCAGCCGTCGGAGACCGACTTCGTCTACAGCATCGACGGCCGGACGGTGGGTCCCACCAACCAGCCGAAGGTGACCGTCAGCGGGCTGCCCGCCGGGCAGCAGTTCACTCCCTCCGTGAGCATCTACCCGGCGGGACATCCCGATGCGGCGGTGACGGTGACGGGCAGCTCTTTTTCCCAGACGCTGCCCTGGCCGGCCGACCTGCAGGGTGGCACCAGGGTCATCCCCACCGTCGGCAGCGACCCGAACACCGGGTCCATCAGCGTGGTCTTCCCGCCGGACCTGCCGGCCGGCCCGTTGAAGGCGTCCGGGGCGCTCCTCAGCTGCGGGTCCACCGCCATCTCCGAGACCGACGCCACGGTGTCAGGTGGCCGGATCGGCTACCCCATGGACCTCGTCAACAGCGGTGGTGACTGCAGCCTGTCCCTGACCCTCCGAGACACCGCCTCGCCCGACCCCTACGGCGGTCCGTCCCCCCAGATCACCGCCCGGTTCGCCATCGGCACCCAACCCCAGTACTCCTTCGCAGTGTCGTACAGCCAGACCTGCGTGGTGGTCCTGTGCCAGAACCACGTGGTGGTGTCGGCCACCGGTTCCGGGCCGATGTCCGCAGGAGGCGACTGGGCCGTGTCCTCGCACAGCAACCTGGACCACGGCCCGGCCCAGTTCTGCGCCACCAACCAGGGACTGTCCGGACCGGACTTCCCCTACACGTTCGACCTGCCGTCCCAGTGCCCTCCCAAGACGCCGGTCGACGTCACCGTCTCCTATCGCTACTTGGGCCAGGACATCTCGGTTGACGCCGGCACTGTCAGCGCCGCCCCACCGCCGACGACCACGACCTCCGCCCCGCCGTCCACCACGACCACGACCACGCTGCCGACCGTCACCACCACGCCACCCTGCCCCACCACCACGACCGCCAAGGCGACGACGACCACAACCAAGGCGACCGGAAGCACCACGACCG
>DASSZD010000179.1:0-2373 GCA_035702985.1 Acidimicrobiales bacterium | reverse complement strand
CCCACCCGCCCGGACCTGCATCTGGCTCGGGTGGCATCCAGGGCAGGGGTGTCCCGGAGTGATCTCCGCGATCTGGCGGACCTACTGGCTCCGGCAACTGGGCTCCCTGAACTTGGCGACCGTGCTAGTCCCGTCACCGTTCCTCAAATCGTGACAAATGGGTCACGGGGGTGAGGACCACCGGTCGGGCCGGTGGGCTCCGGGACGATCCCGGCTCCTGCTTCCCAGCCACCAGCCGGACCAGGCCCGGTCTTACGGTCGGCTCCACAGGCAGTTAACGTCTCCGCCGCACTGGCGGTGACGGCCGGGTGGGCCCACCCGGCGAGGTTGATCGCGGCGTTGAGGTCCCGATCCAGGACCACCTCACAGCTCTGGCAGCGGTAGGTCCGCTCCGAGAGCGACAGCTCCTGGTTGACTGCCCCGCACCCAGAGCAGGTCTTGGAGCTGGGGTACCAGCGGTCGGCCACCGCCAATTCGCAGCCGTACCACCGGCACTTGTAGGTCAGCTGGCGGCGGAACTCATAGAACCCGGCATCCGCGAGCGCTCGGGCCAGCCGGCGGTTGCCCAGCATGCCCTTGACGTTGAGATCCTCCACCACGATCCGGCCGTGGGTCTTGGCCAGGCGGGTGGTGAGTTTGTGGAGATGGTCGCGGCGGACGGCGGCCACCTTGGCGTGGTGGCGAGCCAGCCGGCGGGCGGCCCGGGCCCGATTGCGCGAGCCGCGGCGCTTGCGGGCGTGAGCCCGAGAGAGGCGGCGGAGCCGGCGCAGCCCCCGGCGCAGCGCCTTCGGCCCCGGGATGACCGTCCCATCCGAGAGAGTGGCCAGCGCGAGCACGCCCAGGTCCACCCCGATCGTGTCCCCGGCTTCTGGGTGAGCCAGGATGGGCCGCTCCGCCTCGACCGCCAGGGCCACGAACCAACGATCCGCCTCCCGGCTCACGGTGGCCGAGGTGACCCGCACCGAACCCGCCTCGATCCGCTCCACCCACCGGGCGGCGTCCTCCAAGAGGCGGACCGTGCCGATCCGGGGCAGCGTCACCGCCCGGCGGTGCAGGTGGATCGCTCCGGTGAGCCGGAAGCTGTCTCTGGACCGGCCCTTCTTCTTGAAACGCGGGAAGTGGATCTTGAGGCCGGGCCGCTTCCCAGTCCGGCTATCCCAGAACGCCCGCATCCCCCGCTCCAGGTCCCGCAACGCCTCCTGAGGGACGCACTTGCTGACCTCTGGCCACCAGGGAACTCCATCCGTCCCCTTCTTCCAGCTGTTCCACTCTTTGTGCTGGCCGATCGCCGAGGGCAGCGCGATGCCGGTCTCGCCCGCCTGGCGCGCGTCGATGGCGGCCTTGAGGCGCGCCAGCCCCCAGTTGTAGGCGTATCGGGATGCCCCGGCGTGGCGGGCCAGGTCGCGCCGCTGCCCTAAGTTGGGATCGAGGGCGAAGCGCAAAGCCTGGTGGACTGTGGCCATCAGGAAGCTTCCACCGGCTGCTCCGCACAGCGCAGCGCCCGGTGGGCTCGGGTTCGGGCGGAACGCCGCCCGTACCGCCGGGCGCACAGGCTGGTGAGCACCTCGGTCATGTCCCGGACCAGGTCGTCCTCCACCTCGCTGGGGTCGACCACCACGAGCCGTCGGCCGGCTCCCAGCAGGGCCGCCTCTATGTACTCCGAGCCCAGCCGGGCCAGCCGGTCCCGATGCTCCACCACGATAGTGCCGACCCGGCCGTCGGCCAGCAGTCGGCGCAGCTTGGGCCGGGCGCCATTCATCCCCGAACCGACCTCGGCAACCGTCAGGTCGACCGCCAGGTCGTGGCCCGCAGCCCACTCGACCAGCCGGCCCAACTGCCGCTCCAGGTCCGAGCGCTGGTCATGCGACGAGACCCGAGCGTAGAGCGCGACCTTGCCGGCTTGAGGAGCGGTCTCCTCCACCAGGATGGTGCCGGAAGGCAGACGGCGAGCGGGGACCGGCAGGTTGCCGGCCTCAAACCACCGGTGGGCGGTGCGGGGGTGAATGTGCTGCTGGCGTGCCCAGTCATTGAGCTTCACCTCCATAGCCTACCACCCAATGCATCCGTTTGTCCGCCTCTGTCATGGTATCAGTGAACAGCTCACGAACCCTCGCGGTTGCGAACGATGAGCTGTGGGGAGCCCTCGCCCCGAAGGTCCGTCCCGAAGTGCCGGAGCATGGCCACCAGTTCGCGGTACTTGAGTTCCGGGAGTGATTCGGAGCGGGGCGTCAGACGGTGACCAGCTCGACCCGCCGGGCGGATTCGGCCCGGATGTCGTCGAGCACTTCCGGGTAAGTGCGGATCAGCTCGCGCAGGTTCGAAATCGCCTCTGCCTGCGTCGTGCCCTGTGCCACAGCTCCGATTTCAACGGCA
>DASSZD010000098.1:0-21138 GCA_035702985.1 Acidimicrobiales bacterium | reverse complement strand
CCGCCGGTGCTGCTGATCGACGAGGTGGACCGCGCCGACGACGAGTTCGAGGCGTTCCTCCTGGAGTTCCTCTCCGAGTACGCCGTCACCATCCCGGAGCTGCGCACCTTCCGGGCGGTGGAGCCGCCCCTCGTGATCATCACCTCCAACCGCACCCGCGACGTGCACGACGCCCTCAAGCGGCGCTGCCTCTACCACTGGGTGGAGCACCCGGACTTCGAGCGGGAGGTGGCCATCATCGGGCTGCGGGCGCCCCAGGCGGAGCTGCGGTTGGGCCGGCAGGTGGCCGCCGCGGTGGAGCAGCTGCGGGGCATGCACCTGTACAAGCCGCCCGGCGTGGCCGAGTCCATCGACTGGACGGCGGCCTTGGCCGCCCTCGGCCGCCGGGAGATCGACGAGAGGACCGTCGATCTGACCCTGGGCACCGTGCTCAAGTACCAGGAGGACCAGAACCGGGTGCGGGCGGCCGGCATCGGGGAGATGGTCCGGGCCGCCGTCCTGCGCGGCGCATGAGGGGGGAGGGCGGCGACCCGCCCCGGCTGAACCGCGCCGACCGGATCGTGGCCGGCTTCGCCCGGGCCCTGCGCTCCGCCGGGGTGGCGGTGCCGACCGGCTCGGCCGTGCTGTACTCCCAGGCGCTGGCGCTGGTCGGGGTGGACGACCCCGACCGCCTGTACTGGGCCGGGCGGGCCACCCTGGTGCGCCGGCCCGAGGACATAGACGTCTACAACCGGGTGTTCACGTCGTTCTGGGCCGACATCACCGCCATGACCATGGCCCCGTCGTGGTCGCAGCCGGTGACGCTGGCCCTCGACGACGACAGCGAGGACGACGCCGGCGCCGCCGGGGACGGCCCCGAGCCGGGCGAGGTGCAGGCGGTGCGCTACTCGGCCGCCGAGGTCCTCGGCACCCGGGACATGGGGTCCCTCACCCCGGAGGAGTGGGCCGAGGCGGCCCGGCTCGTATCCGCCCTGCGGATCACCACCGAGCTCAGACCGTCCCGCCGCACCCGCCCCACCCGCCGCCGGTCCGGGCGCCACCCCGACCTGCGGGGCACCTTCCGCCGCAACGTCCGCCACGGCGGCGTGCCGGTGCGCCGGGCGTGGCGCACCCCCGTGGAGCGGCCCCGGCGGATGGTGTTCCTGCTCGACGTGTCCGGCAGCATGGAGCCCTACGCCCGGGGGCTGGCCCGCTTCGCCCACGCCGCCGTGGCATCCCGCCATGCCGGGCGGGTCGAGGTGTTCACCATCGGCACCCGCCTCACCCGCATCACCCGGGAGATGGGCCGGCGCGACCCCGAGGCGGCCCTGCGGGCGGTGGCCGGGGCGGTCAGCGACTGGTCCGGGGGTACCAGGCTGGGGGAGAGCATCCAGCAGTTCAACGACGTGTGGGGCGTGCGGGGCATGGCCCGCGGCGCCATCGTCGTCGTCTGCTCCGACGGTTGGGACCGGGGCGACCCGGCGGTCATGGACGCCGAGATGGGCCGCCTGTCCCGGGTGGCCCGGCGGATCATCTGGGTCAACCCGCTCAAGGCGTCCCCCGGCTACGCCCCCCTGGCCCGGGGAATGGCCGCCGCCCTGCCGTACGTTGACCTCTTCGTGGAGGGACATTCGGTGTCTTCGCTCGAACAACTGGCCCAGCGCGTGGCCGGTGGCCGGTCCGGGGTCCCGGACCGGGGCCCGCGCCGCGGCATGGAGAGGAACGAGGTGACGAGTTGAAAGAGGTGCTTTCCGACATCGAGCGCTGGCGGGCCCAGGGCAAACGGGTCGCGGTGGCCCGGGTGGTGGCCCTGGAGGGGTCCGGCCCGCGCCTACCGGGGGCGACCATGGCGGTGGCCGACACCGGTGAGGTCGCCGGGTCGGTATCGGGCGGATGCGTGGAGGGTGCGGTCGTCTCGGAGGCCCTGGAGGTCCTCTCCGGGGAGGGCCGGCCCAAGCTGTGCACCTTCGGCTACTCCGACGACGAGGCGTTCGCGGTGGGCCTGACCTGCGGCGGGACCATCCGGGTCTTCGTCGAGCCGCTGGACTGGTGACCGGCCTGTTCGAGGAGCTGGCCGGGGCCATCCGGGCGGAGCAGCCGGCCGCCCTGGCCGAGGTGGTGGAGGGGCCGCCCGAGCGGCTGGGAGCCAAGATGCTGGTGCGGCCCGGGCCGCCGCCGGAGGTGCTCGGGTCCCTGGGCGACCCCGACCTGGACCGGGTGGTGATCCGCGACGCCATCGGCGAACTGTCGGCCGGCCTGACCGCCACCCGCCACTACGGTCTGCACGGGCAGGCCCGCGAGCGGGACCTGTCGGTGTTCATCGAGTCGTTCGCCCCGCCGCCGCGGATGGTCATCTTCGGAGCGGTGGACTTCACCGCCGCTCTGGTCAAGGTGGCCAAGATCCTGGGCTACCGGGTCACGGTGTGTGACGCCCGGCCGGTGTTCGCCACCCCGGCCCGTTTTCCCATGGCCGACGACGTCGTGGTGTCCTGGCCGGACAGGTACCTGGCCGAGGTGGGCCCGTCACTGGGGCTGCGCGACGCGGTGTGCGTGCTGACCCATGACCCCAAGTTCGACGTGCCGGCCATCGTGTCCGCCCTCCGCACCGGGGTGGGCTACCTGGGGGCCATGGGGTCGCGGCGCACCACCGAGGAGCGCAACACCCGGCTGCGGGAGGCCGGGGTGGACCAGGCCGGCCTGTCCCGGGTCATGGCGCCCATCGGGCTGGACATCGGCGCCCGCACCCCGGAGGAGACGGCGGTGTCCATCTGCGCCGAGATCATCGCCAGCCGCACCGGCCGGGAAGCCCCGTCGCTGCGGGACCGCCCCGGCCCGATCCACCGCGACGCCGCCTGGGACCGGGCCGTGTCGCGCTCCGGCCCGGCCGCCACCGTCACCGGCGGGGACTGATTCCGGGGACCGCCGCCGTCGTCCTGGCCGCCGGGGCCGGCAGCCGGTTCGGAGCCGGGCCGGACGCGTCCCACAAGCTGCTGGCCCCGTTCCGGGGCCACCCGGTGGTCTGGTGGGCGGTCAGCCACGCCCTCGAGGCGGGCCTGGACCGCACCTGGGTGGTGTCGGGGGCGGTGGAGCTGAGCGGAGCCGTCCCCCCCGGGACGTCCATCATCGACAACCCGGGCTGGGCCGCCGGCCAGGCCACCTCCCTGCAGCGGGCGGTGGCCGAAGCCCGGGCGGCCGGACTGGAGGCCATCGTCGTCGGCCTCGGGGACCAGCCCCTGGTCCCGGCCTCGGCATGGCGGGCGGTGGCGGCCAGTGAGGGACTGATCGCGGTGGCGACCTACGATGGCCGGCGTCGCAATCCGGTGAGGCTGGCCTCGCCGGTGTGGGACCTGTTGTCCTGCGCCGGGGACGAGGGTGCCCGCAGCCTCATGAGGGCGCGGCCGGACCTGATCGAGGAAGTACCTTGCCGGGGTGAGCCGGTAGACATCGATACGAGAGAGGACTTGCAGAGATGGAGCTGAACAACGAGTTCCGGGTGGGGGTTTCGGTCCCCGAGGCCTGGAAGGTCCTCACCGACGTGGAGCGGATCGCCCCCATGCTGCCCGGCGCCCAGCTGCAGGAGGTGGAGGGCGACGAGTACCGCGGCGTGGTCAAGGTCAAGGTGGGCCCCATCACCGCCCAGTACAAAGGAGCGGCGACGTTCCTGGAGCAGGACGAGGACGCCGGCCGGGTGGTGCTCAAGGCCAGCGGCCGCGACACCCGCGGCCAGGGCAACGCCAGCGCCACCATCACCGCCCGCATGACCCCCGACGAGGGCGGCACCAAGGTGACGGTGACCACCGACCTGACGGTGACCGGCAAGGTGGCCCAGTTCGGCCGGGGAGTGCTGGCCGAGGTCAGCTCCAAGCTGATCGGCCAGTTCGTCGACACCCTGGAAGCCGACCTGGCCTCGTCCGGGCAGGCGGCAGCCGAGCCGGAGGAGGCGGCCACGGCCGGTACGGCCGCACCGGAGCAGCCGGCGGCCGGTACCGCCCCCGGCGCCGCTGAGACCGGCCCGGAGGCCGCCGGGTCGGCCAACGGCTCCGCTCCGGGCACCTCCACCGGTCCCCGCCGCATCGAGTCGGCCGACGCCGAGCCCCTCGACCTGCTGGCCGTGGCCGGCGGATCCACCCTCAAGCGGCTGGCCCCGGTGGCCGGGGTGGTGCTCGTGCTGGTGATCGTGCTGCTGCGCCGGCGGGCGAAGCGGGCCTCCCGGCTGCGCCGCCTGGCCGACCGGGTGACTCCCTGACCGGTACAGCCGACCGGGCGAGGGTCGCCGAGCTCCTCGGCCGCGAGCCGCAGGGCGAGTTCGAAGTGGTGGTCCGCGGCGGCGACGGTGACCCGGTGGTCATCCGCAACGCCCCGCTGCTCGCCGACGGCACCCCCATGCCGACCCGGTACTGGCTGGTCGGCCCGGCCGAGAAGCGGGCGGTGGACCGGCTGGAAGCCGCCGGCGGGGTGCGCCGGGCCGAGGCCGAGGTGCCGCCCGGCGACATCGCCGCGGCCCACGCCGCCTACGCCGCCGAGCGGGACCGGGCCCTGCCTGCCGGCTGGGCCGGGGCCCGGCCCCACGGCGGGGTGGCCGGCACCCGGGTGGGGGTCAAGTGCCTGCACGCCCACTACGCCTGGTTCCTGGCCGGCGGCCCCGACCCGGTCGGCCGGTGGGTGCAGGACCAGCTGGCCCGGACCGGCCGCCCGCCGGCCGGGGGCGGGATGCCGGAGCGCCCGGCCGCCGCCATCGACTGCGGCACCAACTCCACACGCCTGCTGATCGCCCGGCCCGGAGGACCGGCGCTGGAGCGGATCAACCGGATCACCCGCCTCGGGCAGGGGGTGGACGGCGCCCGCCGCCTGGCCCCCGAGGCCATCGGACGTACCCTCGCCGCGCTGAGGGACTACCGGCAGGTGATGGACCGCCACTCGGTGGGGCCGGTGCGCATGACCGCCACCTCCGCCGCCCGCGACGCCTCCAACCGCGACGAGTTCTTCGACGCGGCCGAGGCCATCGTGGGCGTGCGACCGGAACTGCTGGAGGGGGGAGAGGAGGGGCGGCTGTCCTTCGCCGGCGCCACCTCCGAACTGGACCCCGGCTGCGGGCCGTGGCTGGTCGTGGACATCGGCGGGGGCTCCACCGAGCTGGTGGTCGGCCCCGGACCCGACGGCGGGCCCGTGGCGGTGCGATCGCTGGACGTGGGCTGCGTCCGGCTCACCGAACGCTTCCTGGCCGGCGACCCGCCCACCGGGCCGTCGCTGGCCGCCGCCCGGACGTTCACCGCCGGGCTGCTGGACCGGGCCGTCCGGGAGGAGCCGGCGTTCCTGGAGGGCCGCACCATGGTGGGGCTGGCCGGGACGGTCGCCTGCCTGGCCGCCGTCGACCAGGGCATCGACGGCTACGACCGGGACCGGGTCCACCACTACCGGCTGGCGGCCGACCGGGTGGAGGAGATGCTCGACCGGCTGGCCGCCATGACCGCCGCCCAGCGCCGCCGGGTGGCCGGGGTGGAGGCGCAGCGGGCCGATGTCATCGTGGGCGGGACGGTGGTGCTGGCCGAGGTGCTGAACCGGTTCGGCTTCGACCATTGCCTGACCTCCGAAGCGGACATCCTCGACGGGCTGGTGCTGAGCACGGCCGGGTCGGTGCGCACCGCCTGACCAATCCTGCCTAGCATCGGGGCCATGGTGCTGAGCGACCGTGTTCTGATGGGCCCCGGCCCCTGCAACCCGTACCCGGAGGCCACGGAAGGGCTGGGCCGGCCCATGCTCGGCCACCTCGATCCGGAGTTCATCGGGATCCTGGACCAGACCTGCGAGCGGCTGCGCCGGGTGTGGCAGACCGACAACACGCTGACCCTGCCGGTCTCGGGCACCGGGTCGGCGGGCATGGAAGCGGCCTTCGTCAACAGCGTCGGGGCCGGAGACGTGGTGGTGGTGGGGGTCAACGGCCTCTTCGGCGAGCGCATGTGCGACGTGGCCGGCCGCTGCGGGGCCGAGGTCGTCAGGGTCGATGCCCCCTGGGGCCAGCCGCTCGACCCGGCCGCGGTGCTGAGCGCCCACCCGTCACCCAAGGTGATCGCCCTGGTCCACGCCGAGACCAGCACCGGGGTCCGCAACGACGTGGAGACGGTGGCCCGGGGCAAGGGTGACGCCCTGCTCCTGGCCGACTGCGTCACATCCCTGGGCGGCATCCCGGTCGACGTCGACGGCTGGGGGGTGGACATCGCCTACAGCGGCACCCAGAAGTGCCTGGGCGTGTCACCCGGCCTGGCCCCGTTCACCATGGGCCAGCGGGCCTGGGAGCGGCGCATCACCCACCCCCAGAGCTGGTACCTGGACCTGGGCATGATCGGCGACTACACCACCGGCGCCACCCGCAAGTACCACCACACGGCGCCCATCGCCATGGTCATGTCCCTCCACGCCGCCCTCGGTGCCCTCCTGGAGGAGGGCCTGGAGGCCACCTGGCAGCGCCACGCCGAGTGCGGGGCGGCCCTACAGGACGGGCTGCAGAAGCTGGGCCTGGACCTGTGGGCGGCGGACGGGCACCGGCTGCCGGAACTGACCACCGTGGTGGTCCCCGACGGGGTCGACGACGCCGGGGTACGACGCGACCTGCTCGACCGCTACGGCATCGAGATCGGCGGCGGGGTGGGTGCCTGGGCCGGCAAGATCTGGCGGATCGGCTGCATGGGTCACACCGCCCGGATGCGCAACGTGACCCTGCTGCTCGGGGCTCTGGGGGAGTTGCTCGGTCGGTGAGCTGGGCCAGCTCCAACCGCGGACCGACTCTGGGCATCACCGGCCGGCGGGTCCTGCTGCGCCCCCTCACCGTGGCGGACTTCGAGGCGTGGCGGGAGGTGCGCATCCGGTCGCGGGACTGGCTGGTCAAGTGGGAGCCCCGCCCGCTGCCCGGACAGCCGGACGCCACCGAGGACAAGCGCATCTTCGCGGCGCGCTGCGGCGCCCGGGAGCGGGAGCGCCAACTGGGCTCCGGGTACGGGTTCGGCATCTTCGTGGGACCCGACCACGCCCGGTTCGCCGGTGAGATCAACCTGTCCTCGGTGCAGCGCGGCCCGTACCAGAACGCCTACGTGGGTTACTGGATCGACGAGGCAGCGGCCGGCCACTCCTACACCCCGGAAGCGTTCGTGGTCCTGTGCCGGTTCGCCTTCGAGGACCTGGGCCTGCACCGGCTGCAGGCCTCCATCATCCCCCGCAACGCCCCCAGCCACCGGGTGGCGGCCAAGGTCGGCCTGCGCAACGAGGGCACCGCGGTCCGCTACCTGGAGATCAACGGCAGATGGGAGGACCACGTCCGCTACGCCATCACCGCCGAGGAGTGGGACGAGCGCCGCGACGAGTACATGAAGCGCTGGATCCTGCCCGAATAGGTCCGGCTGCGCCCCGGGGTCTAGTGGTCCCGGACGATGGAAGGGGAGTGGCGGAAGAACGCCTCGACGTCGCCCTGGTAGTGGTAGGCGGGGCCGGCGTCGGGGATGACCCGGCGCAGGCGTTGATGCTCGATGAAGTGCTGGAGGGCGCCGGCGCTGGTGTAGCGGTACTCGAACCCGGCCTGCTTGAGCTTGCGGTTGTCGATGCCCCGGCCGTAGCGCAGCAGGTCCAGCATCTCCGGTGGCAGCTTGATGACCCGCAGGCGTGACAGCGTGCTGGCCGCCAGCCGGGTGCCCACCGGGCTCAGGAGGAGCGGCGGCCGGCCGGTCATGGTCCGGATCTCCGACCACGGCAGCCGGCCGTCGCCGGCCACGTTGAACACGCCCTCCAGCTCCCTGGTCACGGCGAACTCGATGGCCCGCACCACGTCGTCCTGCTCGACGAACTGCAACTGGGGGTCGAACCCGGCGATGGTGGGGGTGAGCGGCAGGGTCAGGGCCCGAGAGAAAGACGTCACCAGGTCCTCGCCGAGGACGTTGGCGCAGCGCAGCACTGCCACCCTGACCGCCCGGTACTCCTCGGCGAACGACCTCAGGTAGTCCTCCACCTCCAGGAGGGACCTCTCGATGCGGGTCTGCGCCGGGAAGCTCCGGCGGCAGTCCTCGCGGAACCAGGCCGGATCCTGGCTCGACGCTCCGTACACCAGGGCCGCCGATTTGACCACCAGAGAGCTCACCCTGCTCTCCTCGGCGCCGATGGCGGCCAGCAGGTTCATGGTGCCGATCACGTTCTTCTCGTGCAGCCGCCGGTCGCCCATCAGGGCGGAGTTGACCACCAGCCCGGCGTGCACGACGGTGTCGACCTGTGTGGCCCGGACCAACCGGGCCAGGATCGAGTAGCTGTCATCGGTGCGGACGAATTCGGTCCGCTCCAGTTCCACGACCGGGTCGTCGGTGTCCATGCCCACGACGGCCTCCACCGACGGGTCCTGCTCGAACGCCTGCGCCACCTGGCCCCCCCAGAAGGAGGCCAGTCCTGTGATGAGGATCCGCCGACCCACCAGCCCCGGCTCCGGTCAGCCGAACCAGACGCTGCGCCGCTTGCGCAGCATCTCGTACAGGTTCTTCTGCATGGTCTGGCGGATGGTCTCGGCTTCCTCGAAGACCCGGCTGCGGGGATAGCGCTCCTGGTCGGCAGGGACGTCGAAATACACCGGGTCGAGCACCCGGATCCTGAACTTGGCCGGGAAGTAGGCCAGGACACCGAGCGGCCCGAACAGCAGCATGTTGGCGGTGAGCGGAGCGTAGGGGATGCCCAGCATCCGGGCCAGCAGGCCGGACTTGGCCAGGATCGGCATGGCCTCCTCGCTGCCCACCACCACGATCGGCACCACGGGCACGCCGGCTCTCATGGCTATCTCGATGAAGCCGCCCCGGCCGAAACGTCGCAGCTGGTACCGCTGCGAGAAGACCTTGCCGGTGCCCTTGGTCCCCTCCGGGAAGACCAGAGCCAACTGCTGCTGCTCACGCAGCAGGCGGTAGGCGTTGTCCGGATGGGCGGCCACACCGCCCCCCCGGGACCAGGCCGTGCTGACCAGCGGCAGGGAGCGGAACAGGAAGTCGGCCATCCCGTACACCGGGCGCCCCAGCTCCTCCTCGATGCCGTGCATGATGGCCGGGGCGTCGGCGGGTATGGCGCCGGCGTGGTTGGCCACCAGAAGGGCACCGCCGGCCAGGGGGATCTTCTCCAGGCCCTCCCACTCCACCCTGAACCAGTGCCGGTAGATCGGCCCGTAGATCTGCCGCAAGCGGGCCCGGGCCTGCTCGGACCGGCCCCATTCGTCCACGTCGCTGTACCGCTCGTCGGGGGGCGGCGCCGACGGGCGGCGCAGCGGCAGCAGCGACCCGGTCGGCGCCGGCACCTCCTTGACCCGGTTCGTCGGCATTGCAGCCCAGGCTACCCGGGCCACCATCCCGACCGGACCGCCGGGGCGTAGCGGAACACGACCCGGCCCACGACGTCGTTGCGCCTGACCGGACCGAAATGGCGGCTGTCGGTGCTGGCCGGCGCGTTGTCACCTCTGACATGGACACTGTCTCCGGACACCTGGTACACCCGCTTGACCAGCAACCGGCCGGTGCGCGGGTCGGCCAGGGCGACCACCTGCCCGGGGCGCAGCGGCCACGGTCCCACCACCAGCAGCCGGTCGCCGGGCTGGAAACCGGGCCGCATGCTGTCGCCTTCGACGACCAGGCGCCGGACCCGGATCAGGGCCGCCACCCCCGACGCGGCCACCCGCCGCGCCGCGCCGCCTTCCGGCCCGACCTCTCACAGTGGGTAGGGTGAGGATGTTCCGTACCCGTCACAGAAGGAGTCTTGGCTATGACGATGCTCTCCCGTCTGCTCGCCCTGGTCGACCGTGTAAGCGAGCCTGCCACAGTCCATGCCCACTGCGATCTGCCGTGCGGGGTGTACGACCCGGCGCAGGCCCGCATCGAGGCCGATTCCGTCAAGGCGTGCATGGAGAAGTTCAACGCGTCGGACGACAACGTCTTCAAGACCCGGGCGGTCATGATCAAGGAGGAGCGGGCCGATCTGGTCAAGCACCACCTCTGGGTGCTGTGGACCGACTACTTCAAGCCCAACCACCTGGAGGCGCACCCCCAGCTGCACGATCTGTTCTGGAAGGCGACCAAGGCCGCCGGCGAGTCCAAGAAGACCAACGACACCGCCGTGGCCGACGATCTCCTGGCCCAGATCGCCGAGATCGACCGCATCTTCTGGGAGACCAAGAAGTAGATCTGGCTGCCCGGGTGGCGGTGGGGAGGGTGGGATCACCCCCCCGCCGCCACCGGCGCGCCTGGCGGTCAGTCCGCGGCGATGACCTCTATGCGGTTGCCGAACGGGTCGGCGACGTACCCCCGCCGCACCCCGGGCAGTTCCCGGTCGTCGGTCCAGGCGGTGCCCGACCCGGCCAGGCCGGCTACGAAGCCGTCCAGGTCGTCCACCACGATCGCCGGATGTGCCTTGCGGGCGGGCCTGAAGTCCGGGTCGACCCCCAGGTGGATCTGGACCGATCCGGAAACGAACCAGCGCCCGCCCCGAGAGGCGAGCGGCTCCGGCTTGGGAACGACCTCCATCCCCAGCACCCGGACATAGAAGTCCTCGGCGTCGGCCTCCCGGCCCGCCGGCATGGCCAGCTGCACGTGGTCGAGGGCCAGCATCCGGCTCACGGCAGTGACCCCGGCAGGTAGGCGTGGACTTCACGGTGAGGGCTCATCGCCGCCGATTCTGTCACGGCCCCGGGCACCGGTTCGCGTTCAGGACGTTCCCACGGGTAAAGTGACATTTTCCATTTGTTACAAAAGAACCCGAGGAGGGGCACTGCGTGAGCTTGCAGGGCCGGCCCAGCGCTGAGCAGGAGCCGGTGGTCGTACGGTTGGCCGGGGAACTCGACGCAGGGGACCCGGGGTTCGCCGACACCCTGCTCGCGCCCATCGACGGGGGCGCCTGCTACCTGATCGTCGACATGCTCAACGTGTCGTTCATCGACTCCTCGGTCATCCGGGCCCTCGTGCTGGCCCACCGGGCTACCTCCGAGGCCGGCGGCTGGTTACGGGTGGTGTACACGCACCACATCATCCGGCGGGTCGTCGACATGTGCGGCCTGACCCAGCTGCTCCCGCAGTACGCCACGATCGAGTCAGCCCGCCGCGGGGTAGTGTCCTCACCACCGGCCGGCGAACATCCTTCCGGAGCGGAAGGTGACGGCGGGGAAAGGCCCTCATGAGACCCACGCAACAGGTTCTGGAGCTGCCCTGCCAGCCCTCGAGCGTCACCCGGGCCCGCCACTTCGTGCGCGACCTGCTCCTCGAGTGGAACCTACCGCGACTGGTCGAGGACGCCCAGCTCGGCACCAGCGAGCTGGTGGCCAACGCCGTCCGGCACGCCGGCACCGACCTGCAGCTGACCGTGACGGCCGGCGACGACGTGGTCATCTCCGTCCGGGACGGGGATCCGCAGCTGCGCCGGCCGGTCGCCGCCGAGGAGGACTCCCTGGCCGAGAGCGGCCGGGGGCTGCACATCGTGGCCGCCGTCAGCTCCGACTGGGGCATCACCGTGGCCGCCGACGGCAAGATGGTGTGGTTCGCCCTGGCCCTGCCCGACGGTGCCACCGTCGACGCCGACGTCCTGCCGATGGACGCCCGGCGGACCGGGCGGACATCCCCGCGGAGAGGCATCGAGGGCCGGTCCGACGGGGACGGGCGGTCCGTCTCCGGCCGGCTGCACACGGCGGTCTGAGCCGGGCGCTTGGACTGGTCCCAGGTCGTCGAGGCGGAGCCGGCGGGTGTGCTGGTCGCTGACCGCTCCGGCCACCTGACCTACCTCAACCGATCGGCGGCCCGGGCCCTGGGCCGCTCCGCGGCGGGGGAACTGATCGGCGAGCCGGTGGCCTCGGTCCTGGGCGACTTCCCGGCCGCTCTCCGATCGTCGCAGCGGCTGCCCGGCGGGGAGTCGGTGTGGTACCTGGCTGCCGACCGGCTGGCGGCGTGCGAGCAGGACCGCTTCGCGGTGGAGGTCGGTGACGCCCTGGCCGGGACGCTCAACCTGCGCCGGACCATGGGACGGATCGCCGACCTGGCGGTGCCCCGCCTGGGCCGATGGGCCACCGTGACGCTGTGGGACAACGACCGCATCCGCCAGGTCAGCCGGGGCCCGGACGGCTCCGCGGACGACCGGGCCGTGCCGACCCGCCGCCTGGACGACACGGCGCGCAGGCGGATCCGCCACGCCATCGAGGTCGACCGCAACCACATGGTCGTCACCACCCCGGCCGAGATGGTGGAGCTGGGAGCCCGCCCGGACGCCGCCCTGGCGCTGCTGGCCGACGGCCCCGTGGATGTGGTCACGCTCGCCCTGAGGGCGCACGGCACGGCCCTGGGCACGCTGGCGGTGACCCCCCGCCCGGGGGCCGACGACGCTCTGCTGGACGGCCTGGCCCGGCGGGCGGCGGTGGCGCTCAGCGCGGCGCGGGTCTACGAGGAGCGCTCGACGCTGGCCGCCACGCTGCGCAACGCCCTGGTGCCGGCCGAACTGCCGTCACCGGAGGGATTCAAGCTGGGGTCGGTTTACCGGCCGGCCCTGGAGACGACCGAGATCGGCGGGGACTTCTTCGAGGTGAACCACGAAGGGCCGGGCTGGAGCTTCTCGGTCGGCGACGTGTGCGGCAAGGGCGTCGAGGCCGCCGTGCTCACCGGTCAGGTACGCCAGTCCCTCGCCACGGTGTCGTTGGTCGAACCGGACCCGGCCGAACGGCTGCGCCTGCTCAACGCCACGCTGCTGCGCACCGACGGGACGTCGTTCGTCACCGTCGTGCACGGCGTGATGGAACCGAAGGGGGACTCCCTCTCGATGCGCCTGGCCGCCGGCGGCCACCCCCCTCCGCTGTTGCGCCGGGCCGACGGCGACGTGCGGGACGTGCCGGTGTCGGGGCCCATCATCGGCATGCTGCCCGAGGTCAGCTTCGAGGTCGCCGATTTCGAGTTGGGGCCCGGCGAGACGCTGGTGTGCTTCACCGATGGCCTGCCGGAGGCCCGGGGCGCCGGGGGGATGCTGGGCCGGGAACGCCTCCGGCGCATCCTGATGGACTGCCCGGGCATGAACGCCCAGGCCATAGCCGAGAGGCTGTTGCAGGCCACCCTCGAACATCTCGACGGTCGCCCCCACGACGACATGGCCGTGCTGGCCGTGCAGACCGACCGGCGGTGACCGCGGCGGCCGCCTCCCGGCCGGTGCCGGACACCCACTGGGAGATGTACTGGCAGGCCCTGGCGGCGGGTGACGACGCCGGGGCGGTGCGGGTGGCGTTGGAGCTGGTCGACCAGGGCACCAGCCTGGTGGACGTGCTGGACGGCCTGATCTCCGCCGGGCAGCGCCGGGTCGGCAGGCTGTGGGCGGCCAACGAGTGGAACGTGGCCCAGGAGCACCGGGCCACATCGGTGAGCGAGGAGGTCGTGGCGGCGCTGACGGCGCGCATCGACACCCCCCGCACCGGGGGCCGGGTGGTGGTGACCTGCGTCGACGGTGAATGGCACGCCCTGCCTTCCAGGGTGGTGGCCGCCGTGCTCCGCGAGGCCGGGTGGCAGGTGCACTTCCTGGGGGCGTCGGTGCCGGTCGCCCACCTGACGCAGTTCCTCCAGGACTCCGGCCCCGATGTCACCGCACTGTCGTGCTCCCTGCCGACGGCTCTGCCCCGGGCCCGCCAGATGATCGAGGCGTCCCGCCAGATGGGGGTGCCGGTGATCGCCGGAGGAGCCGGCTTCGGCCCGTCCGGGCGCTGGGCGCTGGCCCTGGGCGCCAACGGCACCGCCGCCGATGCCCGGGGGGCACTGGCCACCCTGCGATCGGGGGACTGGCCCGTCTACACCGACCCGGCCCCGCCTCGGCCCGCTCCCGACAGCAGCGCGGAAGCGCTGCGGCGCCGCCGCCGGGAGGTGGCGACGGCGGCCAACCGGCGCCTCTGGGCCAGATGGCCGGCGATGGAGAGCTACGACGAGCGGCAGTTGGAGCGCACCGAGGAGGACCTCGGCTATCTGGTGGACTTCCTCGGTGCGGCCCTGTTCGTCGACGATGTGGAGCTCTACACCGGCTTCGTGGGGTGGATGGCCGGCATACTGGAGGCCCGGGGCGTGCCCAGGGCGGCGCTGACCGCCGGTCTGGAGGTCACCAGGGAGGCGGTGACCGAGCTGCTGGGGGAGCTGCCCCGGGCAGCCAGGTTCCTGCAGGCCGGGCTGTCCTCGGTCTGACCGGGTCCGGGCGCCCGGCACCGGGCACCGCCAGCGCCCGGCACCGGGCACCGCCGGCAGGGGCCAGTTAGAGCCTTTCGTCCCTGCTGGTGCCGTCCGGTGGCGGTCCACCATGGCCCGGTGCCCGAGGCGACCAGAGCGACGGATACCACGTGAGCGCCCTGGGGACGAGCGGCGAGCTGCGCGGCGGCACCGGCCGCAGCTTCTCCTATTTCGACGACTGCACAGACGGCGTCATCCTGGTCACCGCCGCCGGCCGGGCGGTGGCCGCCAACCCGGCGGCGTGCGAGCTGCTCCAGATGTCCGAGGAGGAGATCCGGGCGGCGGGTCCGGCCGGTGTGATCGACCCGCCGGACCGCCCCGGCGTGCAGGCTGCCCTGTCAGCTCCGACCCCTCCCTCCGGTCGCCTGGAGGCGACCCTCCGGCGGGGCGACGGCAGCGCCTTCGTCGGCGCCCTGAGCATCGCCCGGGGTCCGGACGGGGGCCGCTGGCTGAGCGTGCGGGACGTGACCGGTAGGCGGCGGCGGGAGCAGGCCCTGGAGAACCTGGCCGAGTTGACCAGCCACCTCCTGGGAGGAGCGCCCGTGGCCGAGCTGATGACGCGCACCGCAGCAGCGGCCCGGCGGATGCTGGGCGCGGCGGCGGCATGGATCTCGGCGACCAGCGAGGGCGACGACACCATCGTGGTCGTGGCCCAGGACAGCGACTCGCCTGACGTGCCCGACTACCGCGGTCGGCGTTTTCCCCGGGAGTCGGTGCTGGCCGGCATGGTGGCGTCCAGCCCGGGCCCGGTGCTGATCGACGACATGAGCGCCGAAGCCTCCGGGGCGTCGGACATGGGGCGGTCCCTCGGCTTCGGCCCGGCCCTCGGCGTTCCGCTCGGCCACGGAGAGCACCACTTCGGCAGCCTCATCGTGGCGTGCAGACACGGAAGCGCCCCCTACAGCGAGACGGATCTGGCCACCGCCGAGCTCCTGGCCCGTTCCGCCGCGGTGGCCCTGGGTCTGGCCGCCGTGCAAGCCGATCTGGCCAACCTGGCCGCCCTCTACGACGAGAGCCCGGACGCAGTGCTGCTGACCAACTCCTCGGGGGTGCTGCTGTCCGCCAACCGGGCCGCTCAGGAGATGTTCGACATGAGCGAGGACGAACTGCGCGCCTCCGGCCCGCCCCCGGAGGTGGACGGCCTCCCGGCCGGACGGCCGGCCCCGGACGCCATCCGCCGGGAATTCACCCACCGGCGCCGGGACGGCACGCTGGTCATCGGCGACGTGGCCTCCGTGTCGGCGTCGGGGCCGCTCGGCGAGGTGCACCGCTGGACCGTGGTGCGCGACGTCACCGAACGGCGCCGGACCGAGGAGCGGTTGCGCGGCCTGTCGGAGCTGACCATGGCCCTGCTCGGACGGGAACCGCTGGATCAGATCCTGACCCGCTGTGCCGGCCATGCCCGCCGGCTGGTGAACGCGGTGGCCGCCTACGCCGTCACCCTCTCCGAGGGCGGTCGGGAGGTGGCGGTCACGGCCGAGGACGCCCCGGACCCCTACAGCCTGCTCGGCCTGGAACTCCCACCCGGCAGCACCCTGCTGGGCAGGGCCATCACCGCCGGCGAGTCGATGGTCGTCGCTGATCTGGGTTCCGAGCCGGGGGTGGTGGAGATGGGGCTTTCACCGGGACTGGGCCCAGCCCTGATCGTGCCCCTGCTCCACCAGCGGCGCAGCTTCGGCGCGCTGGTGGCGGTGGCCGAGAGGGGCGGGCCCCGCTACGACTCCAGCGATCTGGCAGTGGTGGAGATGTTCGCCGGCTCGGCCGCTCTGGCCATGGACCTCAGCTCCACCCGTGGCGCCCTGGCCATTGTGGAGGAGCGGGAGCGGATAGCCAATGATCTGCACGACCGGGTCATCCAGCACCTGTTCGGGACCGGCCTGGGGTTGCAGGCGGTGATCGGCCGGTCGCCGGACGAGATGGACCGGGCCGTGACCCGGGCGGTCGGCGCCCTGGACCGGATCATCTCCGAGATCAGGGGCACCATCTTCGACCTGGGCGGCGTCTGAACCCGGCCCGTCGCGGCGCGGCCCGACCCGGTCCGGGCCCGGCGGTTCAGACAGCCGGGGGGCGGAACGCCCGGCGGTCGGCCTCGACCGCCGCCCGGAGGTGGCAGCCCTCGAGGTGGTCGTCGACCACACCCAGGGACTGCATGGAGGAGTAGACGGTGGTGGGCCCCACGAAGCGGAACCCCCGCCGGCGCAGGTCGGCCGAGAGCGCCTTCGATTCGGGGGTGGAGCCCGCCACGTCGCCGGTCGTGGTCGGCGCCGGCCGGGCCGGGGGCTGGTAGCTCCAGACCAGCCCGGCCAGCGACACGCCCTGGTCGGCCAGCCGCACGGCCGCCCGGGCGTTGGCGATGGTCGCCAGGATCTTGGCCCGGTGGCGGACGATTCCCGGATCGGCGAGCAGGCGGTCCACGTCGCCGTCGTCGAAGCGGGCCACCGCGGCCGGGTCGAAGCCGGCGAAAGCCTGCCGGAACCCGGGGCGCTTGCGCAGGATCGTCAGCCAGGACAGCCCGGCCTGGAATCCCTCGAGGCACAGCTTCTCGAAGACCGCCCGGTCGTCGTCCACCGGCCGGCCCCACTCCTGGTCGTGGTACTCGCGGTACTCCGGGGGCGCCAGGCCCCAGGGGCAGCGGGCCCGCCCGTCGTCACCTGCCTGGACGCCCGCCACGGAGCCAGGCTAGCGGCGCCCGGGCCGGCCCGCTCCGGCCCGATCCGGGGGGCCGGTGGTCGAAAGTACGACGATGGGCCCGGGCCGGCCGGGGTGTATCTAGCCTCGAACCTTCGAACCTATAGCGACGGGAGGGGGACCATGTACGTCCGCCTAACCAACCTGTCCGATGTCACCAACCTCGAGGCTGGCCTGGCTCACCTGGCCGACACAGCGGTCGCGGAGTTGGCGGCGATGCACGGCTATCGGGGGCTGAGCGTCAGCGGCGACCGATCCGGGGGCCGGGTCGGGGTCCTGGCCATGTGGGACAGCCTGGCCGATCTCGAGGCCAGCGACAGCGCCGTCTCGAAGGTCCGCCAGGCGACCGCCGCCGCCTTCGGGGGCACCGCCAAGGTCGAGATCTTCGAGGAGGTGAGCTCCGAGGTAGGGGCCTCGCCTCCCGAGCCGGGCTGCGTGGTGCTGATCCGCCGGGCTCATATCGGCCCCGACAAGCTGGACGAGGCCATCGCCTTCAACCGTGACGTGGTCATCCCGCTGGGCCGGTCCCAGCCCGGGTTCCGGGCCACCAGGGCCATGGTGGACCGCCGGACGGGCGACGCCGTGGTCGGCATCGTGTTCACCGACCGGGCGTCCATGGACGCAGCCCGCCGGGCGATCGAGGGCCCGGTGCTCGACCAGCTCGCCGAGCGGGGCATCGGCATCAGCGAACCGGAGATCCGGGAGCTGCTGTTCGTCCACCTGCCGTAGCGCCCGGGTTCAACGTAGACCCCCGGCCCGGTTGTCCCGGCGGGCGTTGCTACGGATGGCGCACTGCATGATCAGTGAGATCACCGTGACCATCCCCCGGACCTGCTCGGCCCCGTGGCCCGCCCTCAGCTCGTCAGCGCGACGGGAGTCGACGAGACGGCCACGTCCGTTGGCTACCTCGGCCAGTGGTCGGTGAGTGAGGCTGGCGCCCAGTCCGGCCAGCGGCACCGGCCGAGCGCAACGCCACCGGCGAACATCGCGAGCTCGTCCGGCCCGTCGATCTGGGAGTTGTCGAAGATGTGGGCGAGTTCCGCCCGGGTGATGGCGTCGGCGACCAGCGGCCACAGGCGGGCGTAGCGGCTGCGGATCTTCTCCTCCGGGACGTCGTGGCCACCAGCAAGGACGCGGTGGGCGACCCTCTGCACCGACTCGTGCTCGGGCACCAGGAGCACGTGCAGGGTGACGGTGTAGCCGGCCGCCTGCGCATGCGAGATGAGGTCGAGCTTGGACGGATGGGAGAACACGGTCTCGGCGATGAAAGGCACCCGGGCGGCGATCAGCGCTTCTCGGGTGGCGGCTGCGACCGCGGCGGCGTCGTAGGCGTGCCCGCGCGGATCGTCGGGCCAACGGGCCGCGGCGATCACATCCGCGTTGACGCAGGTGACACCGGGGCGGAGCGGGGCGAGGACGAGCTCGACGAAGGTCGACTTGCCGGCGCCGTTCGGGCCGACCACCAGGTCCAGGCGCACCAGGTGCGCTATTCGAGGGGGCTGGTGGTGCCGTCCGGGTGGTAGCGCGTCAGTCGGCCCTGCTCGTCCAGCGCGACCGTGGTCACCCCGCGCGCCGCCAGGACCTCCCCGAAGCGGATGGTCCGGGCCGCCTCTGAGATGGACGTGTCCAGCTCCGCGTTGAACACCACCTGCTCCTCAGCGGTCAGGTCCCGCTCGTCGAGCTCACCGGCGAGCGCCGCCTCGACCCGGCGACGTGCCGAGGAGGTCTGCGCGGATACGGCGCGGCCAACGCGAGCCCAGTGGTCAAGCTGCTGCTTGGCCGAGCGGGACTGCCGCTCACCTTCGACCGCGGCAGCGTCCATCAGGTCCGCGGCCACACGGGTCGGGCGATCCATAGCGGTCTTCACCTCGGACACCTCCTTGTCGCACAATGCTACACCGTAGCAGGGTGCTACGCAGCTTCGATTCTGCCAGCGGGAGTGCGCGTGAGACTGAGCCGCACGAAACCGAGGTCTGGTCGGCCCGAGAGCCCGGGAATCTCGATGATCAGATCCCCTCATGCCATATCCGTAGCATACTTATGGCATGGCACGGGTCCGGGTCAGCACGACAGTCGATGAGCATCTGCTCGCTAGAGCCCGGGCGGCAAGGAGTGGCGTCGGCGATGCTGCTCTGATCGATGAGGCACTCGCCGCCCTTGTGGCCCAGCACCGTGCCGCCGAGATTGATGCCGCCTACACGGCCTACGACGAGCACCCCCTCGACCAGGCCGACGAGTGGGGTGACCTGGCGTCGTTCCGGGAGGCTGCTGCGGCATCGTGAGCCAACTTCCGGTGCGAGGCGAGGTGTGGTGGTGCGAGTTGCCGGGCATCGGCCGTCGTCCCGTGGTGGTTCTTTCCCGCAACACCGCCATCCCGCGGCTGCGACGCACGTTGATCGGGCCCTGTACGACAACGATCCGAGGGTTGGCCAGCGAGGTAGTACTGGATCCCGACGAGGACCCGGTGCCTCGGCGTTGCGCCATCAACCTGGACTCCGTCGAGAGTGTGGCGGTGGCTGTCTTGGTCCAACGGATCGGCCGCTTGGCCGACGAGCGCATGCGTCAAATCTGTGCGGCTCTTGAAGTCGCCGTCGAGTGCGGTCGGTAAGGGGCCAGAACCCGCATGACCCGCTGATCGCCTCGAGACGCAGAACGACGGCGCACGGGTGTTCCGGCTAGCACCCTTGGTAGCTACTCGATGTCGGGAATTCGGCGTGGGCGCGGAGGGATTCGGACCCTCATGCCGTTACAATCTAGTGCCCTGGTAGACAAATAAAACTCCTGGTCAGGCCCTAATTCTACTTGTCCGGTAGCTTCCGATGGAAGCCGATCGGGACCCCCTTTTTTGTGTCCGCGCGTGTCCTACGCGTGTCCCACGGGGGTGGGCGGAGACATGGCGTCGGGCCCCAAATTCGGTGTCCTTCGTCCCCCCTCGAGACCCGCTCTCGGGGGCCGTCACTCTGCGTGGCCATCACCCATGTCGCCGTCAGGGAGCGGCGTGGTCTTGCCAAGGGTGATAGGGACCCGCCTGTCGCCGTCCTCCTCGAAGACGGCGACCAACTCGAGGCGGGCCCCGAGGGCGTCGAGGTAATCCCTCAGAGTCGAGACTCGGACGTCCTCGGCGTTCTCGAGCTTCGAGATGGCCCCTTGGGTGACCTCCAGCCGTCCGGCCAGCTCCGCTTGGCTGACGGCCTCGGCGTGGCGAAGCTCGAAGAGACGAATCTCCTCCAGCGTCTCGGCCCGCTTGGCGGCCAGGCGTTCCCGGGCGCCGGGGCGCTCGAGCACTTCCTTCCTCAGCTCGGAGAACTTGGTGCGTGCCATCAGATCAGCCCTTCGTCACGTAGCTCGGCCAAATAGGCGTCGTCGAGGTCGTCCGCCAGCGGAACCGCCAGCTCGTACCAGGCCCTCCACTGGCCGCTCTTGTCCCCGCCGACCAGGAGGATGACCTGCCGACGCGGATCGAACATGAAGAGCACTCTCAACGCCCCGTCCCTGGCCGCCCGGAGCTCCTTCATGTTGTGATGGCGCGAGGTGTGGATGCGTTCCACGACCGGCCGTCCCAGATCGGGACCGCGCTCGGCCAGCAGGTCGACCCGGTCGGTGACTGACTCCTGCTGATCGGCGGTCAGTCCGTCCCACCACTCCCGGAACTGGTCCGTGACCTCCACTTCCCATGCCACCAGAGTATTACCTTTGACTCATTATGAGTCAACACTCATATCATCGGACCTAGCCACCACGGCTCTCCGCCTGCGTTCTTGCGGCCGCGCAGCGGGAGACCGATCACCTGGCCGGTAGCCCGGCCGGCGGCCGCTTCCCGTCGGCGGTTTCGGTAGACGGAGCAGATGACCCATCGCCGGGTTGTCCCGGCGGGCGTTGGTCCTGATGGCGCACTGCATGATCAGCGATATGACCGTGACCATCTCTCGGACCTGCTTGGCTCCGTGACCGTCACGCAGCTTGTCGGCAATGAACCGTTCCACATCGAGGTAGTCGATGGCGCCCAGCTGGCAGGACCCGAAGTAGGGGAGGACGTGGTTCTGCAGGAGCAGCCAATAGCCCCTCCGCGTGTTCGGCCGGAGCTTCGAGGTGGTCGGCCACCAGGCATTCGCCCACTCGTTGAACGAGGTCCGTCTGACCGACGGGTCGATCCACTCTCCCCGCTGCATCTCTGTGCCACTGCGCTCGAGGAATCGCTCGGCGTCGAGCTTGCGGGTGAAGGTCCGGGAGCGCGTCC
>DASSZD010000048.1:0-11114 GCA_035702985.1 Acidimicrobiales bacterium | reverse complement strand
ACCGGATCTGACCGGGTTGACCGTGGGGATCACGG
Source organism: Acidimicrobiales bacterium (assembly GCA_035702985.1). Classification (GTDB taxonomy): domain Bacteria; phylum Actinomycetota; class Acidimicrobiia; order Acidimicrobiales; family Palsa-688; genus JAKAXG01. The sequence goes on along the minus strand of DASSZD010000048.1, from coordinate 11,079 downwards.
CCGACCGGCGGGGAGACGACCAGGCCGTGATGTTCCGCCGGCTGGGAGCCGAGGTGGTGCTGGCACCGGTGCTGACCACGGTCAAGCTGCCCCACCCCGACCTGCTCCGCCGGCGCACGGAGGAGGTCATCGCCGCACCCCCCGACTACCTGATCGCCAACACCGGGGTGGGCATGCGGACCTGGATGGCCGCCGTCGAGGGGTGGGGCCTCGACCGGTCGCTGAAGGCGGCGCTGGCGGTCACCCGGATCGCCGCCAGGGGTCCGAAAGCGGCTGGAGCCCTGTCGTCGGCCGGGCTGGGCGTGTGGTGGCGCGGTCGCTCCGAACGGCTGGCCGAGGTGGCCGACAGACTCATCGACGAGGGGCTGGAGGGCCGGCGGGTGGCGTTCCAACTGCACGGAGACGACGGGACCGAACTGGTCGACCGGCTGGCCCGGGCAGGCGCGTCGGTGGTCACCCTGCCGGTCTACGAGTGGGCCGCACCGGACGACCCGGCTCCGGTCCGAGACCTGATCGAGCTTTGTCGCGCCGGCCGGGTGCAGGCCGTCACCTTCACCGCCGGCCCCCAGGTCGTCGCCCTCATCCGGGCCGCCGCTCAGGCCGGGATGGAAGCCGAGCTGCGGGCCGCCTTCACCAGCGGATCGGTGCTGGCCGGTTGCATCGGCCCGGTGTGCGCGTCGGCGGCCACGGCCGCCGGCCTGACCGACCCGGTAGTGCCGGCCAACTGGAGGCTCGGTTCACTCGTGAAGGCGGTGGCCGAGGCGCTGGACCGCCGGCGTCGCCCCGGCTGACGCCCGGCGCGCCGGCGGCCACTGCGGGCCCGGCCGACCCCCCGGCGCACCCCGCCGGTCGAGGGGGTGTCGTACCGCCCCCAGAGGACAACAACCCACCCCTCGACACATTGATCCGAAGCGCCACAGCCCCCGGCCGCCGGCCGCCCCGCCCGGGACGCCGGGGACCGGGGCGCCGGTCAGGACCCGGCCTGCGCCTCCCGCCAGCTCCGGCCCTGACCGGCCGGTTGGGGTTCCTTGGGCAGGCCCAGCACCATCTCGGCGACGATGTTGCGCTGGATCTGTGACGATCCGGCGTAGATGGTGCCGGCCCGGCTCATCAAGAACGCCGTCACCCAGGAGGCGCTGTCGTTGGGGGCGCCGACGTCGTCGGCCTGGAACCCGGTGGACATGCGGCCGCTGGGCGTGAGAGCGGCGGCACCCAGGATGTCCACTCCCAGCTCGGTGACGACCTTGTGGTATTCGCTCCAGTACAGCTTGAACGACGACTCGGCGGGACCCGGCTCGGCGCCGGCCAGGAACTTGGTGAGGGTCCGCATGCCCAGGTAGCGCATGATCTCGACCTTGCTGTAGCACCACGCCAGGCGCTGGCGGATCCGGGGATCGGCCGCCGCCCCGTTGGAACGGGCCAGCTCCACGAGCCGGTCCAGCTCCGCCCGGAACATGATCGGGAAGGTGGCAGCCGCGTCGCCCCGCTCGTAGCCCAGCAGCGTCATGGCCACCGCCCAGCCCCCGTTGACCTGGCCGACCACGTGCTCGCGGGGAGTGCGGGCGTCGGTGAAGAAGGTCTCGTTGAACTCCGAGAGTCCGGTCATCATCCTGATGGGCCGCACCTCGACCCCGGGCTGGTCCATGGGCACCAGCAGGAACGTGATGCCCTTGTGCTTGGGGGCGTCGGGCTCGGTGCGGGTGAGCACGAAGATCCAGTTGGCGTACTGGGCGGCCGAGGTCCAGATCTTCTGACCGTTGATCACCCACTCGTCGCCGTCGAGCACGGCCCGGGTGGCCAGGTTGCCCAGGTCGGATCCGGCTCCCGGCTCGGAGTAACCCTGGCACCAGACGTGCTCACCGGACAGGGCCCGGGGCAGGAAGTACTTCTTCTGCTCCTCGGTGCCCCAGTGCAGGATGGTGTTGCCCACCATCTGGATGCTGAAGGTGTCGTTGCTGCCCCCGGTGGGCACCCCGGCCCGGTAGAACTCCTCGACCAGCACGACCTGCTCCAGGGGGGTCAGGCCGCCGCCGCCGTACGCCTTCGGCCAGGACGGGGCCAGCAGGCCGTTCTCGTACAGCGTGTTGCGCCAGTCGGCGGTGAAACGGCTGGCCTCGCCGGGCTCGAGGGCGCCGATGCCCTTCCAGCCGGCCGGCAGGTGCTCCCCGAGAAAAGCCCGGATCTTGTCCCGGTACTGCTCGGCCTCGGGCGGGTAGTTGGGATTCACGCCGGCCAAACTTACAGCCGGCAGCATCCAGGATCGCGGGTGCTGCACCTTCCGGCGCTAGCAATATGGATCCGATGGACGTTCTAGTAGTGATCGACAAGGCCGAGGTACCTCCCCGTCTGGCTGGCCGGGCCCGCCGGCGGGTGGACGTGGCCCACGGCGAGCTGGGGTCCGGGACGATCGCCGAGCTGCGGGCCCACATACCCCGTTCGGTCGGCGTGGTGGGCCCACCCGGGCCCGACGGCGCCGGGTGGCTGGTACAGACCGCCCACCAACTCCACCGGGCCGGCCTACCGGTGACGGTGTTCTCCGACACCCCGGTCGAGGTGGACCCGGGCATCGAGGCGGACCGGCTCACCGACAGCGGTCCGCCCATCGAGGCGGCCTCGTCGCTGCTCGACCTGATCGGCAACACCCCCCTGGTACGCCTGGACCGCATCGGCCGCGACGTTCCCGGTCAGCTTCTCGCCAAGCTGGAGTTCCTCAACCCCGGCGGCAGCGTCAAGGACCGCCCGGCGCTGGCCATGGTCGAGGCGGCGGAACGGGACGGCAAGCTGAAGCCCGGCGGCACCATCGTGGAGCCCACCTCCGGGAACACCGGGGTGGGCCTGGCTATCGTGGCCGCCCGCCGGGGTTACCGCTGCATCTTCACCATGCCGGACAAGATCGCCGGCGAGAAGGTGTCGCTGCTGCGGGCCTACGGGGCCGAGGTGGTGGTCTGCCCCACCGCCGTCGACCCCGACCACCCCGACTCGTACTACTCGGTGGCCCGCCGCCTGACCGAGACCACGCCGGGGGCGTTCTCCCCCGACCAGTACTCGAATCCGGCCAACCCCGAAGCCCACGTGCGCAGCACCGGGCCCGAGATATGGCGCCAGACGTCAGGGCGCATCACCCACCTGGTGGCCAGCATCGGCACAGGTGGCACCATCTCCGGCATCGGCCGCTACCTCAAGTCCCGGAACCCGGACGTGCAGATCATCGGCGCCGACCCGGAGGGGTCGGTGTACTCGGGCGGGTCGGGACGGCCGTACCTGGTGGAGGGCATCGGCGAGGACTTCTGGCCGCCGGCCTACGACCGGCAGGTGGCCGACCGGGTGGTGATGGTCTCGGACCGGGACAGCTTCCTGACCGCCCGCCGGGTTACCCGGGAAGAGGGCATCCTGGTAGGCGGTTCGGCGGGCACCGCGGTGTGGGCGGCGCTGGAGGTGGGACGCGACGCCGGCCCCGACGCGGTGATCGTGGTGGTCGTACCGGACTCCGGGCGGGGCTACCTGTCGAAGGTGTACGACGACGGCTGGATGTCCGATCACGGCTTCCTGCGGGCCGGCGCCATCGGCGGCGACACCATCGGGGAGCTGGTGGCCGCCAAGGGCCGGGCCCCCGACGCCATCCCTCCCCTCGTCCACGTGCACCCCGACGAGACCGTCCGGTCCGCCATCTCCATACTGCGGGAGTACGGGGTGTCGCAGATGCCGGTGGTCAAGGCCGAGCCGCCGCTGGCCCTGGCCGAGGTGGTGGGCACGGTCACCGACCGGGACCTGCTGGACCGGCTGGTCCGCGACCCCGGGTCCCTCGACCGCATGGTCGGGGAGGTGATGGGACCCCCGCTGCCCACCGTCGGCGCCGGCGAGCCCCTCGACGAGGCGTCGGTCCGCCTGGCCGAGAGCCCGGCGGTGCTGGTCCTCGACTCGGGCCACCCGACCGGGATCGTAACCAGGAGCGACCTGCTCGACTTCCTGTCAGGCCCGGCCCGCTGACCGCCCTGCCGGCGCCGACGCCGACGCGTGCGCCGGTCGACCGCCCCCGCCCGTCAACCACTTCCCGGCAGGCACCGCCCCCCGCCGGGCCGCCGCCCCCCGCCGGGGCGAAACCGGGCCACGGCACCGCCGACACGGGCGTCCGCCGCTCATCCGGAACACTTGGGAACAGTTAGGAACGCATGACGAACACCAACGCACGGCCGTCCACCCCCTCGGGGAGCCGGGATCCCGGTTTCGAGACCAGGGCGATCCACGCCGGCCAGCCGCCGGATCCCGTTACCGGGGCGGTGGTGACCCCCATCTCCCTGGCCACCACCTTCGCCCAGGAGGAGGTCGGCCGGCACCGGGGCTTCGACTACTCCCGCAGCGGCAACCCCACCCGGTCCTCGCTGGAGGCCGGCCTGGCATCCCTGGAGGGGGCGGCCCACGGCCTGGCCTTCGCCAGCGGACTGGCCGCCGAGGACGCCCTCATCCGGACCCTGGCCGCCGGGGCCCACGTGATCTTCCCCAACGACGCCTACGGAGGGACGTTCCGGCTCATCGACCGGGTGTGGGGTCCGCTCGGGGTGGCCCACACCCCTGTAGACCTGACCTCCGAGGAGCAGATCGCCGCGGCGTGGCGGGACGACACGGCCCTGGTCTGGATCGAGACCCCGTCCAACCCGCTGTTGTCGATAGTCGACATAGAGCGGGTGGCCGGCTTCGCCCACGAGCGGGGAGCCCGGGTGGTGGTGGACAACACCTTCGCCACCCCCTACCTGCAGCAGCCCCTGGCCCTCGGGGCGGACGTGGCGCTGCACTCCGCGACCAAGTACCTGGGCGGCCACAGCGACGTGGTCGGAGGGTTCCTGGCCGTGGACGACGACGACCTGGCCTCCCGCCTGGCCTTCGTGCAGAACTCCGCCGGCGCCGTGCCGAGCCCGTTCGACTGCTACCTGCTCCAGCGGGGGGTTAAAACCCTGGCGCTGCGCATGGACCGCCACTGCGACAACGCCGAGGCCGTGGCCGACTTCCTGGTCCACCACCCGGCGGTGGCGTCGGTGCGCTACCCGGGCCTTCCGGACCATCCCGGCCACCACGTGGCCGCCCGCCAGATGCGCCGCTTCGGGGGCATGGTGTCGTTCGTGCTGTCAGGCGGGGAGGCCGCCGCCCTGGAAGTGGCCCGCACCACCAGGCTGTTCACGCTGGCCGAATCGCTCGGCGCGGTCGAGTCGCTGATCGAGCACCCGCACCGCATGACCCACGCCTCGGTCGCCGGATCGGCCCTTCAGGTGGACGCCGGCCTGCTCCGGCTGTCGGTGGGGGTGGAGACGTTGACCGACCTGCTGGCCGACCTGGCCGAGGCCCTGGGCCGGGCCGGCTGACCGGGCTCGGGGGGGCTGCCGAGCGGCCCGGCCCGGCCCGGCCCGGCCAGCGACCGCGGGCGCCGGGGGACCGGCTCAGAGCACCCGCAGGCGGATGGTCTCGTCCATGTGGGCCAGGCGGGAGATCATCTCATCGGTGTAGTCGCTGGCGATGTCGGTGATGACGTAGCCGATGTCGCCCCGGGTGCCGAGGGCCTGACCCTCGATGTTGACCCGGTGCTCGGCGAAGATGGCGTTCATGGCCGCCAGCACCCCCGGCGTGTTGCGGTGGATGTGCACCAGGCCGTGGGCCCCGGCCCGGCCGGCCAGGTCCACGTTGGGCATGTTGACCGACAGGGCGGTGCTGCCCGAGCGCACGTAGTCGATGAGCTTGTTGGCCACGAACTGGCCGATGTCGACCTGGGCCTCCTCGGTGCTGCCGCCGATGTGGGGGGTGAGGATGACGTTGGGGAGGTTCTGCAGCCGCGACGTGAACGGGGTGTCGGCGCCGGCGGGTTCCTCGAAGAACACGTCGACCGCGGCCCCGGCCAGGTGGCCCGACTGGATGTGGTCCCGGAGGGCGCCGTGATCCACCACGAAACCCCGGCTCAGGTTGAGGAACAACGCCCCCTGCCTCATGGCCGAGAACTCCGCTTCACCGAACATCCCCCGGTTGTCGGGCCGGCCGTCCACGTGCAGGGTGATCACGTCCGCCCAGCCGAGCAGCTCCTCCAGGGACTGCATCCGGCGGGCGTTGCCCAGGGCCAGCCGGTCGGCGGTGTCGTAGAAGCCGACGGTCATCCCCAGGTTCTCGCCCAGCACCGACAGCTGCGAGCCGATGTTCCCGTAGCCGACGATCCCCAGCCGCCGACCCCTTACCTCATGGGCTCCGGCGGCCGACTTGGACCACACCCCGGCGTGCATCTCCCGGTTCTTGTCCGCCAGCCGGCGGGTGAGGGCGATGATCTCGGCGATCACCAGCTCCACCACCGAGCGGGTGTTGGAGAACGGGGCGTTGAAGACCGTCACCCCGCGGCGGGTGGCGGCCGGCAGATCGATCTGGTTGGTCCCGATGCAGAAGGCCCCGACCGCCATCAGGCGGGGGGATTTGTCCAGGACGGACTCCGTCACGTGGGTCCGGGAGCGGATCCCGAGTACGTCGATGTCTGCGATTCGGTCGGCGAGCTCGCTCTCGTCGAGGGCACCCTTGAGCAGGTCCACCTCGAACCCGGCGGCCGAGAGCAGCTCGGCGGCGCCGGAGTGGATGTTCTCCAGTAGCAGAGCCCGGCGGCGGGGGGGGCGCGCGTCGGTCATGGCCCCGGCAGTCTACCGCCTGGCGGCGGCCGCCCCGCCTGGCCGGGCGGCCCGGCCGCCAGCCGCAAAAGCGCCGGGGGTGGTAGGTTGCGCCGGGCGGCACGTCGATGAACGGAGGACCCATGGACCGGGAACGCCTCACCCCCAACCCCGCTCGGCGCCGGGGGTTGCGCATGGCTGCGGTCCTGGCCGTCGGGGCCGGTTTGACGCTGTCGGCGTGCGGGGGAGCCACCAAGCAGTCCGCCGCGTCGGCGGTGGGCTCCGCCGCCGCCCAGCTGGGACGTTCGTCGAGCCTGAGCGTCCAGGTGTCGCTGGACGTGACCCCCCAGCAGGCCCAGACCCTGTCCACCCAGGGCGGTTCGACCCTCACCACCGCCGAGGCCACCGCCCTCAGCAACGGTCACCTCTTCTTCACCGTCCAGACCGGCCACGGCGAGGGCGTCGACAGCAGCCAGGCCGTGACCGATCCCAACAACGCCTACGACCTGGGCCTGGAGATCGGCACCTCCAAGCCGGTCGAGATCCAGTACAACCACCAGAACCTCTACGTCCGGGCCGACCTGGCCCAGCTGTTCCAGGATGTGGGCCAGGACCCCTCCAAGGCCGCCTCGTTCCAGAAGGAGCTGGCCACGCTCAACAACACGGTCCCCGGCATCTCCGATCTGGGGGCCGGCAAGTGGGTGGAGGTGACCTCCTCCTCGCTGAGCGCCATCGGTGGCCTGTTGAAGCAGGCGGCGGCGTCGGGCGGGGCGGCCCAGCCCAGCGCATCCCAGGTCCAGGCCACCCTGGCGCAGCTGCGGACCGCCCTGGCCAGCTCGCTGCAGAGCAACTCGACCTATTCCAGCCAGGGCACCAGCGGCGGCCGGTCCGAGTACCGCGACACGGTCAACCTGCACGGTTTCCTGGCGTCGTTCGGCCAGGCGGTCCAGACGGACCTGGGTTCCGTCCCGCTGGTCGGTCCCCAGATCAGCTCCGGGGTGAGCAAGCTGGAGGGCCGGGTGCCGGCCGGCCGGACAGGCACCGCCGAGGTGTTCGTCTCCGGGGACAAGCTGTCCGAGGTGGACGTGGACCTCAACCAGTTCGCCACCCATCCGGTGAAGTTCCCGGTCCCCCTGAAGGTGACCTTCAGCTCCCCGCCGGCCCTGCTGGCCCCCCCGACGGCCACCCCCCTGGACCTGTCCCAGCTGCCGGCCCTGCTGCAGCAGTTGATCACCGGCCACCTGGCCCCCAAGACCAGCACCTCCGGCGGCGCCGCCCAGTAGACCGCCCCGGACTACGGCGACCCGGGTCGGCCGGCTACGGACCGCAAGGGGGACGGCCGGCGGGGCGCGGCCGCCTTCAGGTGGTGTAGTCGGCGTTGATCCGGACGTAACCGTCGCTCAGGTCGCAGCCGTACACGGTGGCCTCGGCCGCCCCGGTTCCCAGCTCCACGTCGATCTCCACGTGGTCGGCCTTCATGACACCGGCCAGTTCGGCCAGCCCTTCGGGACCGGGCCGGGCCGGGTAGGCCTCCACGTCCCCGAAGCGGATCACCACCCGCTCCGGGTCGATGTCGGTCTCCTCCCGGCACTTGCCGATGGCCATGGCCACCCGCCCCCAGTTGGGGTCGGCGCCGTGCACCGCCGTCTTGACCAGCGGGGAGTTCACGATGGCTTTGGCCACCCGGCGGGCCTGGGCGCCGTCCCGGGCGGCGCGCACCGTCACGGTGAGCAGCTTGGTGGCCCCCTCGCCGTCGCGGGCCAGCTGCAGGGTCAGGTCCCGGCACACCTCCCGCAGGGCCACGCTGAGCGACCCCTCCCCGACCGGACCGGCCGCCCCGTTGGCCAGCACCACGGCCGAATCCGAGGTGCTGGTGTCGGTGTCCACGCTCAGGCAGTTGAACGTGTCGTCCACGGCCCGCCGCCACAGCCGGTCCAGCACCCCGGCGTCCACCAGGGCATCGGTGAACACGAACGCCAGCATGGTGGCCATATCCGGCTCGATCATGCCCACCCCCTTGGCCACCCCGACCACCCGGGCCGGCCCGGCCGCGTGCACCGCCACCTTGGCCACGGTGTCGGTGGTCATGATGGCGGCCGCCACGTCGTCGGCGCCGGCGGAGAACTCCGCCCCGCCCAGCCCGGCCAGCCGGGAGCGGATCTGCCCCATCGGGTAGGGGCGGCCGATGACGCCGGTGCTGGCGATGATGACCTCCTCGGGACCGAGGCCGGTGGCGGACGCCACCAGGCGGCTCAGTTCCTCGGCGTCGGACAGGCCCTGGGGGCCGTTGGCCACGTTGGCGTTCTTGGCCACCACGGCCACCGCCCGGGCCCGCCCCGACGCGGCCCGGGGACGGCTCAGGGTGACGCTGGGGCCCGAGAACAGGCTCTGGGTGAACACCCCGGCGCTGACGCACGGGCGGGTGGACACCACCAGGGCGAAGTCGGGGCCGGCCTCTCTCAGGCCGAGCTCCCCGACGTGGGCTATGAAGTCGGTCGGAAGCGGTACCGCGGCCACCGGCAGAGTCTTCCAGACCCCGCCGGGGCGCGTGAGCGGGAAGCTGGCGCCCGGCTAGGCGAGGGTCTCGCTCTCCATCTGCTCCAGGCAGCGGCGGATCTCCGACGCCCGGAACCGGCGGTGGCCGCCCAGGGTGCGGATAGCGGTGATCTTGCCGGCCCGGGCCCAGCGGGTGACGGTCTTGGGGTTGACCCGGAACAGAGCCGCCACTTCGGCCGGTGTTAGTAGTGCATCAGGGCTGGTCTCTTCGGCCATGGTCTCTAGCAATTCCTTCTGTCTGTCCGATTTGAGTATTCAAGGTAAGAGAAGGCTGCTCTGCCGTACATGGTCCGATCGGGCTATTTGGACCCCCCAAATAGGACTAGTCACCCAGTAGTGGACGGGCCGTCCGCCCACCATGCGGGGGCGGACAGGGGAGGCGGGGGCAGCCAGGGCGGCCAGCCGGGCGGACAGCGGAGGCGGGGCGGACAGGGGAGGCGGGGCGGTCAGTCCTCGACGCCGACCCGGCGGGCGCCCGGGATCAGGTCGCCCACCACCACCGCCCGGTGGCCGGCACCGGCCAGGACGTCCAGGGCCTGCCCGGCGGCGTCCGGGGGCACGGCGACCACCATGCCCAGACCGAGGTTGAACACCCGCAGCATCTCGCCGTCGTCGATCCCCCCGGCCCGCTGGACCTCGGTGAAGATGGGAGGGACCTCCCAGCTGGACCGGCGGAACCGGGCGTCCACGTCAGCGGCCAGCACCCGGGGCACGTTGCCGGGCAGCCCCCCACCGGTGATGTGGGCCACGGCGTGCACCTCCACCCCGGCGTCGAGCAGGGCCAGAACGGCCGGGGTGTAGATGACCGACGGGCGCAGCAGTTCGTCGGCCAGGGTCCACTCCCCCGACCCCGGCCAGGCCGGGCCGTCGAGGGGCCGGCCGGCCCGCTCCAGGAGCGCCCGGCGGGCCAGGGAGTAGCCGTTGGAACGCAGCCCGGGTGACGGCAGCCCGATCAACAGGTCCCCGGCGCGGGTGCGGGCCGGGCCGTCGATGATGGCATCGCGCTCGACGATCCCCACGGCGAATCCGGCCACGTCCAGCTCCCCGGGGGCCAGCAGCCCAGGGTGCTCGGCCAGCTCCCCGCCCACGATGGCGCAACCGGCCTGCCCGCACCCCTCGGCGATACCGGTCATCACCGCTTTGACCTGGGCCGGATCGACCCGGCCCAGCAGCTGGTAGTCCAGGAAGAACAACGGGCGGGCCCCGCAGCACACCAGGTCGTCGACGCACATGGCCACCAGGTCGATGCCGACGGTGTCGAAACGGCCGGTGGCCATGGCCACGGCCATCTTGGTCCCCACCCCGTCGGTGCTCGACACCAGGACCGGCCGGCGGTACCCGGTCGGGAGCTCGAACAGGCCACCGAACCCGCCTATCCCGCCTATCACCCCGGGCCGGTCGGCGGTTGAGGCCACCAGGTCGCGCATGGCCTCGACGGCGGCGTCGGCCGCGTCGATGTCCACCCCGGACGCCGCGTAGGTGAGCGCCGGCGGGGATCCTTTGTCCCCCGGATCAGCCAACGGGAAGTACCACCGGCTCCTTGAGACCCATCTGGACCGGGGTGGTCACGCCGGCCACCGGAGTCGGGTAGTTCCCCGTCAGGCAGGCGTCGCAGAACCCGGCCCCCACCGCCCCGGTCGCCTGCTTGAGGTTCTCCAGGCTCAGGTACGCCAGGCTGTCCGCCCCCAGGTACTCCTCGATCTCGGGCACGGTCAGGTTGGCGGCGATCAGCTCGGCCTTGGTGCCGGTGTCGAGGCCGTAGAAGCACGGCCAGCGGTACGGCGGCGACGAGATGCGCAGGTGGACCTCGGCGGCGCCGGCCTCCCGCAGCATCTTCACCATGGCCCGGGTGGTGGTGCCCCGCACGATGGAGTCGTCCACGACCACCAGGCGCTGG
>DASSZD010000086.1:0-22060 GCA_035702985.1 Acidimicrobiales bacterium | reverse complement strand
CACCCCCGGCCCCGAGGGCTCCACCGGCAAGCTGGCCTACGCCGAGATCAACAAGCGGATATACGAGTTCTGCGTGGACCTGATGGGGGCCGAGGGCATGCTCTACGACAGCTACGAGATGCGCCGGCCGGACGGGGCCGGCGAGGGCGGCTCCGCGGTCCGCATGTTCCTGCGTTCCCGGGCCAACTCGATCGAGGGTGGGACGTCGGAGGTCATGCGCAACATCCTCGGGGAGCGGGTGCTGGGCCTGCCCGGCGACGTCCGGGTGGACAAGGGCGTGCCCTGGTCGCAGGTGCCGCGCAGCTGAACCGGGGGCCGGGCCGATCCCGCCGACCGGCCCTCCCTCAGCGGCGGCCGCCGACCCGGGTGACCCGGTCGTCGTCCAGGGTGAGCGACATCTGGGCGTCGACCACATCCAGCCGGCAGCCGAACACCCGCTCGAACAGGTCCCGCTTGCGGCGCAGACCCCACAGCTCCAGGTCGATGTCGTCATCGGCCTCCACCACCACCTCCACCGTGGTGCTGTTGGCGTAGACCTTCACGTCGCGCACCGGCCCGCCGTGGCTGCGGTCCAGCCCGTCGGCCACCTGCAGCAGGGCGATCAGCTGGGCCACCCGCTTCTGCTCGGCGGCCTTCATGCGGGCCCAGGCCGGGAAGGACCCCTTGGGGTTGCCCCGCTTGTGGAACCGGCCCAGGCAGGCCAGGACGTCGATCTCGGCGGGCGAGAAGCCCCGTAGCCGCCCGTTCTCGATCAGGTAGGCGGTGTGGCGCTCGTGGGAGTCGGCGCTCACGTGCTCGCCTATGTCGTGCAGCAGGGCGCCCAGCTCCAGCAGCTCCCGGTCGGTGGCGCTCAGGTCGTGGAGGGCGGCCGTACCGTCGAACAGCTCGGTGGCCAGCCGGGCCACCTTCGAGCTGTGCTGCTCGTTCCAGCCGCAGCGCCGGCACAGGCCCAGCACCGAGTCCCGCCGGATGGCCCGGGGGTCCGGGTCCCAGTCCGAGCTGGCGTGGCGTCCGATGGCGTCGAGCACCATGCCCTCCCGCAGGGCCCATTCGCATCCGACCAGGCCGTCCTGCCCGGTTATGTCCAGCACGGTCAGCAGCAGCACCGCCCCGGCGGGAAGCAGGTCCGCCCGCCTGGAGTCCACCCCCGGCAGGTCGCTCCGTTCGGCCGAGGTCATGGACATCAGCTGGTCGGTGAGGGCTTCGAGCTCCTTGCGCGACACCGCCAGTTGGTTGACCTGGGCCGGGAGCGCCCCGCCCCGCCGGCCGGCCGCCAGCCTGATCAGGGTGGTCAGGGTGCCGCTGCTGCCGACGGCCAGCCCGGGGTTCCGGGCCCGGATCTCGGGGATGATCCGTTCGAAGCCGGCGGTGACCGCCCGGGCCACCCGGCGGGCGTCGGACCCGCTGGGCGGGTCGGAGCGGACCAGCTCGGCGGTGAGGCGGGCCACCCCGAGCTTCAGGCTGGCGGCGAAGTCCAGGCCCCGACCGTCGCCCACCATCACCTCGAGGCTGCCTCCCCCCAGGTCCAGAGCCAGGGCCGGCCCGGGGTCGATGACCACGCTGGTGCGCACCGCGTCGAATATCAGCCGGGCCTCCTCGCGGCCGCTTATCACCCGGACCTTCACCCCGGTCTCGGCCTCGATGCGGTCGACCACGGCCAGCGAGTCGGCGGCCTCCCGGAAGGCGGCGGTGGCGCACGCCACGATCTCGTCCGAGTCCTGGGACTCCGACATGGCCCGGAACCGGCGGATCACCTCGACCGACCTCTCCGACAGCTTGTCGCCGATCTCGCCGGTGGCGGCCACCGCGCTGCCCAGCCGCAGCATCTCCTTGTCGGTCATCCTCGGTTCGAAGGTGCCGTCACGGTGGGCGTCGGCGACCAGCAGGTGGAACGAGTTGCTGCCCAGGTCGAACGCTGCGATGCGCATCCCTACCGACCGTACCCACACGACACGGCTACTCCCCCTCCGGTTCGGCCGGCCGGGCCCACAGGCACAGCAGCGTACGGTCGTCGTGGCAACCCTGGCGGGAGAAGTCCGTGACCGCCAGAAGCTCCACCGCCGACGGCCGTCCCAGCAGGGTCCCGACCAGGGACGGGGCCACGGTGGTGGGACCGTCCCGCCACGGATCGGCCACGCCGTCGGTGGCCAGCACCAGGACCGAACCGTCCCACAGCCCGGCCGTGACCGTCTCGACCACCGGATCGGGGGCGGGCAGGGCGGCCGTGGCCGTCCCGGACCGGTCGGGGTCCGGGGGGGCGAACAGCTCCACCCAGGAGGCGTCGGGCTTGAGCCCGAACGCGCTGCTGTCGCCGATCCGGGCCAGGGCCACCTCCCCCGCCCGGTCGGCCACGGCCACCACCAGGGTGGTGGCTCCGGCGCCCTCGGCGGCCCGGTTGGCCGCCTCCACCCCGGCCTCGGCCGCCGCCATCAGATCCTCGACCGGTCCGGTCACGGCCGCCGACACCGCCGCCGAGCAGGCCCGGCGGGAGGCGTCGGCCGACCCGCTCACCGATCCCAGTCCGTCGGCCACCGCCACGGCCAGCAGGTCCCCGTCGTGGGCCCAGGCGAAGGAATCGTCGCTGCCCCGGCCGGCCAGGCGGTGCCGCACCCCGGCCACCGAGGCGCCCCGCAGGCTGTACCACCGGGTGCTGGCGGCCTCAGCCCGCCAGCCCGCCCCGGCGGCGTCCCCGGAGGGGGCCAGCAGCGCTTCCGCCGACGCTGCCGGTGACGGTCGGCCGAAGCCGGGCGGGGCGCCTGCGCCGTTCATACCGACTGGTGTCTAGTCGAGATGGTCGACCGGGATGGCGTTCATGCTCGGGACATCGGGCGGGGTCAGCTGGGCCGCCCCCTCGTAGACGCTGGCCGAGGAGCTGACTATCGACTGGATCAGCCCGGCCAGCAATTCGGGGACCACCTTGGCCGGCTCCGCCCCCTCGGCGGCGATGAACGCCCGGTTGGGCTTGGAGGAGGTGACGGCGGCCAGGACCTCGGCGTCGGCGTCCCCGAAGCCGAAGGCCAGGATGTTCGGCCGGCGCTTCCAGCCCGGGTCGACCAGCCGGTCCAGGGAGGCCCTCCACTGGAACAGGTCGTCGGTGGGGCGGCCGTCGGAGATGAACAGTACCGCCGGCCGGTACCACCGGTCACCGGAGGCCCGGCTGTGCTGGTAGTCGGCCTCGATGACCTGGCGCAGGTGGTCGAAGGCGGCGGCGTAGGACGTGCGGCCCTGGGCCGTCACCTCCGGGACCTCCTCCACCAGGCTGAGGTCGCACAGCGGTAGCACGCTACGGGCCACGTCGCTGAAAGTGATGATGCCCAGCCTGATGACCTCGGCCACCGCCGGGTCCTCACCCACCGAGGCCCGCAACCGCGGCATCTGCTGGTTGACGCTCTGGATGGGGTCGCCGGACATGGAGGCGGAAACGTCGAGGCACAGGTAGAACGGGAAGACCGAGTACCTTTCCTCGACCCCGACACTGGTACTCACGCTCGTCATGACCCCTCTCAAGGTATCGGGGATCAAAGTCCTAATACGGGAGCAGTGATCACGGCCCCGAAGAGAAGCAGGATCACCCCGACCACGACGTCCACGAGCAGGCAGAACGCCAACGAGCGCAGGCCCCGGCGCCGGCGCCCCCTGGTCAACAGCGTCCGGAGCATGGCTGCGTGCAGGTGCAGCCACCAGCGGACCAGCCGCCCGGCGTAGGTCTTGAGCTCCGGCCACATGGCGGCATCGGACGGCCCCCCGCCCTGGGGGCCGGGCGGGGCGGCCACCCCCGTCGCCGGGGCCCGGGTGCCGGCCGCCGGGGCCCCGGCGCCGGCCGCCGACAACGTCGCCGTGGCCGGCGACCCAACGGGGAGCGGGCGCCAGGCGAAACCCCCGGCACCGGCCCCTCCGGAGGCGGCCGGCGCGGCTGGGTAGCGGGGTTCGGCCCTGACCCTGGACCAGGTCCGGACCGGGCGGCGGGCCGCCCGCACCGGTACCACCGTCACGTCGTCAGGCGGAGCCGAGGTCGCGGCGGGCTCGGCGGCGGGTGCCACCTCGTCGGCCGCCTCGTCGGCCACCTCGTCGGGCGCCTCGTCGGGCGCCTCGACCGGGGCGGCGCCCACGGCCCGCAGGATCCGGGCCAGCTCCGCCACCCAGGCGGCGGCGGGCGGCCGGCCCTCGGGATGGGCGACGCTGAGCGACCGGGCGCACAGCGCCCACACCGGGGCGTCGGGGTCGAGCAGGACGTCGGCGCCCGGCCCGGCGGGCACCGGGAACTCCACCTCCACGGGGCCGCCGGCACGCTGGCGGGCCTGGATCGGGAAGTTGGCGGCGCCCACCACCCGCAGGAAGATCAGCGCCAGCGAGTAGCGGTCGGAGGTCAGTGTCGGATTGGCTCCGCGGGGCACGGCCGGGTCGTCCCAGTTGGGGGTCATGGCCCGCCGCCGCAGGCCGGCGCCCAGGGGTGAGCCGTCGGCGTCGAACGTCTCGGCGTTGTCGCAGTCGATCACGAACACCTCGGGACCGCGCTGCAGGGACCACAGCACGTTCTTGGTGGACAGGTCCCCGTGACCCACCCGGACCGGGCCGGACTCGAACGCCGCCAGCAGGCGGGCCAGGGCGTGGACCAGCCCCAGGCGGGCGGCGCCGGCCGGGGCCGGCAGCTCCAGCCCGTAGGCGGCGGCCCGGTGGGCCGGGTCGGCGGTGAGGTAGGAGAGGGAGGCCAGCCGGCTGTGACCGTCGCGGTGGCGGACCGAGAACCGCCGGGGCGCCCGCGGCACCAGCAACCCGACCGGGCCGCCCCCGCCGCCGGTGACCACCGCCGTGGGCCAGGCCGCCGACGACCGGACCCGGGCCGCCCGTGGCGGGGGGAGCGCTTCCGGCCAGGCGACCAGAGCCTCCAGGTGGGGGCGGGGATCCGGCGAGCGGTACTCCTTGTACAGCAGGTGCGGCTGGCGGGGTAGCTGGAACACCCGGCCCTCGCCCCCTTCCGCCAGCAGCGGCCCCACCTTCAGGTCGTCGAGGCGGACCCGGGCGCCGGCGGCCGGGAGGGAGCTCACGTAGTGGCGACGCCCAGGAGGTGACCCACCCCGAAGGTGACCCCGGATGCCACCACCGCCACGGCCAGCTGGCGCAGCGCCGTGCCGGGCAGCGAGCGGCCGGCCATGGCACCGATGAACGCCCCGAGGAGCAGGGCGGCGGCCGCCCCGATGACGATCGACGCCACCACCGCCGTCGCCCCTCCGGTGAAGAACCACGGCAGCAGCGGGAGGATGGCGCCGATGGTGAACGACACGAAGGAGAAGACGCTGGCCTTGACCGGCGACCCGGCCTCGTCGGGGTCGATGCCGAGCTCCAGGCGGGCGTGGGTGTCCAGCGCGACCTTCTCGTTGGAGGACAGGATGCGGGCCACGGTCATGGCGTCGTCGGCCGGGATGCCCCGGGACCGGTACATGGCGGCCAGTTCCCGCATCTCCGCCTCGGGCGCGTCGGCCAGCTCCTGGCGCTCCACCTGCAGTTCCTTCTCGGCCAGCTCCTGCTGGGCCCGCACCGATACCAGCTCCCCCGCCGCCATCGAGAAAGCCCCGGCCAGGAGGCCGGCCACCCCGGCCAGGCGCACCGTCGAGGCGTTGGCGGAGGCGCCGGCCACCCCCAGGACCAGGCTCACGTTGGTGATCAGGCCGTCGCCGGCGCCGAGCACCGCGGCCCGGGCCCCCCCGCTCTTGACGTCCCGGTGCCGGGTGGTGCTGTTGGGGTCGCGCCCCGACAGCCAACTCCGGGCGGCTGCCATCCTGCCCGTCTGGGGTGACCCTGTACGCATGGCCTTCCAGGCTAGGGGACGGCCGCCGCAACCTGATCTCCCCGCCGGCGGCGGCCGGCCGGGCTCACACGATGTGGGAGCCGTGCCCCTCCCAGTAGCGGTCCCGGATCAGCCGCTTGTACAGCTTGCCGGTCGGCAGGCGGGGCAGCTCGTCGACGAAATCCACGCTCCGGGGGCACTTGAAGTGGGCCAGGTTGGCCCGGCAGAAGGCCATCAGGTCCCTCTCCATGTCCGGACCGGCGCCGGTCGGGTCGGCGAGTTGCACGACCGCTTTGACCTCCTCACCCAGGTCGGCGTTGGGCACGCCGATCACGGCGGCGTCCAGCACGGCCGGGTGGGTGATCAGGAGGTTCTCGGTCTCCTGCGGGTAGATGTTGACCCCGCCGGAGATGATCATGTAGCTCTTGCGGTCGGTCAGGTGCAGGAACCCGTCCCGGTCCACGTGGCCCACGTCGCCGACCGTGCTGGCCGTGCCGTCGGCCGAGCGGTTGGCGGCGGTCTTCTCCGGGTCACCGAAGTACTCGAAGCTGGTCGCTCCCTTGAACCACACGGTGCCGTCGGTACCGACCGGGCACTCGTGGCCGTCCTCGTCCAGGATCAGCAGCTCCCCGAGCACGCACCGGCCCACCGTGCCGGGGTGGGCCAGCCACTCCTCGGAGTCGCAGAAGGTGAAACCGTTGGCCTCGGTCGCCCCGTAGTACTCCGTGATGATCGGCCCCAGCCAGTCGATCATGGCCTGCTTGACCGGCACCGGGCAGGGCGCGGCGGCGTGGACGATCACCTCCAGGGACGAGGTGTCGTAGCCCTTGCGGACCTCGTCGGGAAGGCGCAGCAGCCGGCTGAACATGGTCGGCACCATCTGGCAGTGCGTGACCCGGTGCGTCTCCACCAGCTGGAGCCACTGTTCCGGGTCGAAGTGCTCCATCACCACCACCGGCGCCCCCAGGCGGATGGCCGCCCCCACCGCCCCCTGGGGCGCCGAGTGGTACAGCGGGGCCGGGCTCAGGTAGGTCATGCCCTCGTGCAGACCCCACAGCCGGCGGACGAACTCCATGACCGGCAGGGGGTCCGACGGTCTGGCGTCGGGCAGGGGCCTCAGGATGCCCTTGGGCTGGCCCGTGGTCCCCGACGAGTAGAGCATGGCCGCCCCCAGCGATTCGTCGGCCACCGGCACCACCGGCTGGGGGCCGACCGCCTCGCCCCACGGCTCCCACCCGTCGCCCACCGAGCCGGTGTCGCACATCACCCGCCGTTCGAGCCGGGCGCAGCGGCCGGCGGCCGCCTCGGCCACCTCCCGCTTGGCGGCCGACGAGAAGAACACCCGGGACTGCGAGTTGTCCACGATGTAGGCCACCTCGTCGGGGGCCAGGTAGGCGTTGATGAGCGTGTAGTACAACCCGATGCGCTCAGCCCCCGACTCGATCTCGAGCATCCGCGGGTTGTTCTCCATCAGCACCGAGATGTGGTCACCCCGGCCCAGCCCGCAGGACCGCAGGAAATGGGCCACCTGGTTGGCCCGCTCGTCGAGCTGCCGGTAGGTGACCACCTCCCCGCTGGTGGCCATGATGATCGCCGGGCGGTCCGGCGCCTCGACAGCGTGACGTCCTGGATACATCCCATCCCCCCTGTTCGGCACCCCGGTCGCCCCCGACGCTAGCCCTAACATGCTCCCCCATGACCGCTGCGCCGCCCTCGTCGATCCGGGAATTCCCGGTTCTCGGCACATCGGTGGATCCCCTCTCCGACGCTTTCAACCGCAACCATGAGGTCATGGCCGGCCTGGTCGCCGATCTGCGGGCCCGGCTGGCGGCGGTGGCCCGGGGCGGGTCCGAGAGCTCCCGGCGCCGCCACACCGAGCGGGGCAAGCTGCTCCCCCGCGACCGGGTCGAACGGCTGCTCGACCCCGGCACCCCGTTCCTAGAGCTGTCGCCGCTGGCCGCCAACGGCATGTACGACGACGACTGCCCCGGGGCCGGGATCATCACCGGGGTCGGCATGGTGGCCGGCCGGCGGTGCGTGGTGGTCGCCAACGACGCCACCGTCAAGGGGGGCACCTACTACCCCATGACGGTCAAGAAGCACCTGCGGGCCCAGGAGGTGGCCGGCCAGAACCACCTGCCGTGCATCTACCTGGTCGACTCGGGCGGAGCGTTCCTGCCGGCCCAGGACGAGGTATTCCCCGACCGCGACCACTTCGGCCGCATCTTCTACAACCAGGCCAACCTGTCGGCCGCCGGCATCCCCCAGATCGCCGCCGTGCTCGGGTCGTGCACGGCCGGGGGCGCCTACGTGCCGGCCATGAGCGACGAGGCCGTGATCGTGGCCAACCAGGGCACCATCTTCCTGGGCGGCCCCCCCCTGGTGAAGGCGGCGACCGGGGAGGTCGTCAGCGCCGAGGACCTGGGCGGCGGCGAACTGCACGCCCGCCGCTCCGGCGTCACCGACCACCTGGCCCGCGACGACCGCCAGGCCCTGGCCATGGTCCGCTCCATCGTGGCCACGCTCGGACCGGCCCAGCCGCCCCCGTGGGACGTCACCGCCGGCGAGGAGCCACACGCTGACGCGGCCGACCTGTACGGGGTGATCCCCGGCGACACCCGCACCCCCTACGACGTGCGGGAGGTGATCGCCCGGGTCGTGGACGCCAGCCGGTTCCTGGAGTTCAAGGCCGAGTACGGGCCCACCCTGGTCACCGGGTTCGCCCGGATCCACGGGCATCCGGTCGGGATCGTGGCCAACAACGGGGTGCTGTTCAGCGAGTCGGCCATGAAGGGCGCCCATTTCATCGAGCTGTGCGACCAGCGGCGGATCCCGCTGGTGTTCCTGCAGAACATCACCGGCTTCATGGTCGGCCGGGACTACGAGGCGGGCGGCATCGCCAAGCACGGCGCCAAGATGGTGACGGCCGTCGCCTGCGCCCGGGTGCCCAAGCTGACGGTGGTCATCGGGGGCAGCTTCGGGGCCGGCAACTACTCGATGTCCGGCCGGGCGTACTCGCCGCGGTTCCTGTGGATGTGGCCCAACGCCCGGATCTCGGTCATGGGCGGGGAGCAGGCCGCTTCGGTGCTGGCCACGGTCGCCGACCGGGACGGCACCTGGACCGAGCAGCAGGCCGAGACGTTCAAGGAACCGATCCGGGCCCAGTACGAGCACCAGGGCCACCCCTACTACGCCACCGCCCGCCTGTGGGACGACGGGGTCATCGACCCGGCGGACACCCGCCGGGTGCTGGGGCTGGCCCTGGCCGCCTGCGGTGACGCCCCCCTGGCCCCGGTCCGCTACGGCGTGTTCAGGATGTGACGGCGATGACCCCGACCAGCCCCGTGTCCTTCTCCAGCGTCCTGGTGGCCAACCGCGGCGAGATCGCCCTGCGGATCATGCGCACCCTGCGCCGCCTGGGGGTGGAGTCGGTGGCGGTGTACACCGACGCCGACCGGGACGCCCCCCACGTGTCGTCCGCCGACCGGGCCGTGCACCTCCCCGGGCCGCTGGGCTACCTGGACGTGGAGGCGGTGCTCGACGCCGCCCGCCGGTCCGGCGCCGCCGCCGTACACCCCGGCTACGGCTTCCTGTCGGAGAACCCGGTCCTGGCCCGGGCCTGCGCCGCCGCCGGGGTGGCGTTCATAGGGCCGCCGGCCGAGGCCATCGAGCTCATGGGGGACAAGATCAACGCCAAGCGGGCGGTGGCCGCCGCCGGCGTACCGGTCGTCCCGGGCCGGGACGAGCCCGGGCTGGACGACCAGGCCCTGGCCCGGGCGGCGGTGGAGATCGGCCTGCCGGTGCTGCTCAAGCCGTCCGCCGGGGGTGGCGGCAAGGGTATGCGCCGGGTGGATGACCCGGCCGACCTGCCCGGGGAGATAGCGGCCGCCCGCCGGGAGGCGAAGGGGGCGTTCGGTGACGACACCCTGCTGGTGGAGCGCTACATCACCGCCCCCCGCCACATCGAGGTGCAGGTCTTCGCCGACGCGTCGGGCACCACCGTCGCCCTCGGGGAGCGGGAGTGCAGCCTGCAGAGGCGGCACCAGAAGATCGTGGAGGAGGCGCCTTCCCCCCTCCTCGACGACCGGATGCGGGCCCGCATGGCCGAGCAGGCGGTGGCCACCGCCCGGGCCTGCGGCTACGTCGGGGCCGGGACGGTGGAGTTCATCGTGTCCGCCGACCGGCCCGAGGACTTCTGGTTCATGGAGATGAACACCCGGCTGCAGGTGGAGCACCCGGTGACGGAGATGGTCTTCGGGGTGGACCTGGTGGAGTGGCAACTGCGGGTCGCGGCCGGTGAGCCCCTCCCGTGCGATCCTTCGCGCCCCCTGCAGCCGACCGGGCACGCCGTCGAAGCGCGGGTGTACGCCGAGGACCCCTCGAGGGGGTTCCTGCCTTCCTCCGGGCCGGTCCTGGCGCTGGGACTGCCGGAACAGGGCGACGGGATACGGGTGGACACGGCGCTGCGGGCCGGCGGCCGGGTCGGCACCCGGTACGACCCCATGATCGCCAAGGTGGTGGCCTGGGGCGAGCACCGGGCGGTGGCCCTGGCCCGCCTGCGGGAGGCGCTCGGCGCCACCGAGGTCCTGGGCCTGGCCACCAACACCGGATTCCTGCGCCGGCTGTTGGCCTGCCCCGACGTGGTGTCGGGGAACCTGGACACCGGGCTGGTGGAGCGGGTCGCTCCCGACATCGCCCCCTGCCCGCCGGACGACCACGTGCTGGTCGCGGCGGCCCTGCTGGAATCGGGCCCGGCCACGCCGGACGTCGCCGCCCACCGGGCCGGACCGTGGGAGCAGCTGGACGGCTGGCGGATGGGCGAGCACGCCCCCCGGGCGACCGAGTGGGGCGCCGCCGGCCGGTCCGGGCCGGTCGAGGTGCGCACCGGGCCCGGCTGGGCCGAGGTGGGCAGCGGCGGCCGCGTCCCGGCCGTGCTGTGGGCCAACGGGGACGGCACGGTCACCGCGGAGGTGGACGGTTCGGCGGTCAGGTACCGCTGGGCCCGGGAAGGCGACCGCTTCTGGCTGGGGTCGGGGGGCGACAGCTGGTCCCTGGATCTGGTCCGCGAGAGCGTGGACGGCCACGGCGGGGCGGCCACCGGCGACGGGACGGTGTCCAGCCCCATGCCCGGCACGGTCCTGGCCGTGCACGTGGCGCCGGGGGCCACGGTGGCCGCCGGTCAGCCGCTGGTATCGGTGGAGGCCATGAAGATGGAACACGTGGTGGCCGCCCCCTTCGACGGCCGGGTGGCCGCCGTCGAGGTACGGGCCGGGCAGTCCGTCCGCCTGGACGAGGTGCTGGCCCGGGTGGAGCGGGGGGAGGAGGCGTGAGCGGCTCCCGGCCGGACGTCCATCCCCGGGCTGGTCTGCCGGCGACGGTCACCGTGTACGAGGTGGGGCCCCGGGACGGCCTGCAGAACGAGTCGTCGCTGGTGCCGCTCGACACCAAGCTGGAGTTCATCGCCCGGCTGGTGGGGGCCGGGCTGCGGACGGTCGAGGCGACCAGCTTCGTGTCCCCCCGATGGGTGCCCCAGCTGGCCGACGCCGCCGAACTGTATCCCCGGCTGCCGGCCGTGGAGGGGGTGCGCTACCCGGTGCTGGTGCCCAATCTGGCCGGGCTGGAACGAGCCGCCGACGCCGGGGTGGACTGCATCGCCGTGTTCGCAGCAGCGACCGAGACCTTCTCGCGCCGGAACCTCAACCGGAGTCTGGACGAGGCCATCGACATGTTCGCCCCGGTGGTGTCCGGGGCCCACGGCCGGGGCATGTGGGTACGCACCTACCTGTCGATGTGCTTCGGCGACCCGTGGGAGGGCACGGTGCCGGTCGGCCGGGTGGTGGAGGTGGCGCAGCGGCTGGCCGCCCAGGGCGCCGACGAGTTGTGCATCGCCGACACCATCGGCGTGGCCACCCCCGGCCACGTGCAGGACGTGCTGGACGCCCTCGGCGCCGCCGGACTGGCCCCCGGACGGCTGGCCGTGCACTTCCACGACACCTACGGCCAGGCACTGTCCAACACCCTGGCCGCCCTGGAGGCCGGGGTCACCATCGTCGACTCCTCGGCCGGCGGGCTGGGCGGGTGCCCCTTCGCCGAGAGCGCCACCGGCAACCTGGCCACCGAGGACCTGGTGTGGATGCTGCACGGCCTGGGGATCGACACCGGCATCGACCTGGGCCGCCTGATCGCCACCAGCGTGTGGATGGCCGAGCGGCTGGGCCGGCCCAGCCCGTCGCGGGTCGTGCGGGCCCTGGGCGGCCGCCGGGCCTGAAACGTCCCGCCGACCTGGGCCGGCGCCGGCCGCCCCCTCCGGGTTGTCCATTGCCAGGAAACTGGTGACAGAAACTGCAACTGGTGACACGAATCGACATGTGGTGTCGATTCCTGCCCCCAGAACGCGTATCTGTCACCAGTTGCCCACGCAACCGTTCAGGGCCAGACCCGACCGGCCCGGGCCGGGCCCGACGGGCACCCGCCAGCCGGCCGGCGTCGGCGCTTGAGCGGCGGCGTCCCCCCCCAAATGGTGACACAACTGCGAACCGGTGACAGAAACCGACGCCGACATGTCATGTCGATTCCCTGTCACCAGTTGGTCCTGAGTTGGTACAGCCGGCCCGGCGCCCCGCCGGGGGTGGTCCCGTCCCGGGGGTCGGCCTCCCCGCCCTTCTCAGTCGGTGATGGCGGGATACACCAGGGTCTTGAGCTGGCCCCGGAAGTCGAAAGTCCCGGACGGCAGCAACTGGGTCATGAACACCACGATCAGCTCCTCGGCCGGGTCGATCCAGAAGGTGGTGGACGCGGCGCCGCCCCACATGTACTCCCCGGGCGAGCCGATCAGGCCGGTGGCGGCCGGTCCCTGCCCCACGGCCATGCTCAGGCCGAAGCCCATCCCCTCGAAGCCGACCTCGCCGTAGCCTCCGGTGAGCGACATCTCCGCCATGGAGGCGCCGCCCGGCAGGTGGTTGACGGTCATGAGCTCGACCGTCTTGCGCCCGAGGACCCGGCGGCCGTCCAGCTCGCCGCCTCCGAGGAGCATCCGGCAGAACCGGATGTAGTCGCCCAGGGTCGACACCAGTCCGCCCCCGCCGGCCAGGAAGCTCGGCGGCTCCAGGTAGGTGCTCTCGGCCGGGTCGTCGGCCAGCACCAGCTCCTTGCTGGAGTTACGGGCGTAGCAGGCGGCCAGGCGGCCCCGGGCCGCCTCCGCCACGCTGAAGGCGGTGTCGGCCATGCCCAGCGGAGCGAAGATCTCGTCCTCGAGGAAGCGGTCCAGGCGCCGTCCGGACATGATCTCGATCAGCCGGCCGCACACGTCGATGCCGAGCGAGTACAGCCAGTGCGTCCCCGGATGGAAACGCAGCGGCGTCTCCGCCAGGCGGGCCACCATGGCTTCGAGGTCGTGGTCCATGCGCAGGGACCGGGCCTCCCCCCGGCTGCCCACCGGGACCACCACCAGGTCGCTGTTGCCCGGGCCGTAGCCGAGCCCCGCCGTGTGGGTCAGCAGGTCCCGGATCTGCATCGGGCGGCGCGGCTCGACCAGCCGGGCGGCGCCGTCCGGGCCGGTCTCCTGCACCTTCAGGTCCCGCCATTCCGGGATGAACCTCGACACCGGGTCGGTCAGCTGGAACAGGCCCCGCTCGTAGAGGGTCATGAGGGCCACCGCGGTGATGGGTTTGGTCATGGAGTAGATCCGCCAGACGGTGTCCTCCCCGACCGGTGCCTGCCGCTCCCGGTCGGCCCAGCCGAGGGCGGTGTAGTAGGCCGGCACCCCCCGACGCACCACCGCCACCTGGCAGCCGGCGATCTTGCCGGGGTCGGTGTACCTGGTGCGCAGGTGCTCCTCGATGCGCTCCAGGCGCTTCTCGTCCATACCGGCGGCTTCGGCGTCGACCTTCATGTCCTCCCCTTCGGGTGCGGCTGCTCGACGACGCTACCAATGGGGACGGCCGCCCCGGCCGATGAGCGCCGGCCGCCCCGGCGTCACCGGGGTCGGCCGGGACCGGACCGGGACAGCAGTCGGGAGCCGGTGGCTCAGTGGATCGTCTTGACCGCCTGGGCCACGTCCATGGTGCCGATCCCGGTGGCCAGATCGTAGCCGGGAGTGGCCGGGTACGGGCCGGTGTCGCCGAGGGTGATGTCGTGGAAGGCGGCGGTACCCAGCGCCTTGTACAACAGCGGGGAGGCGAAGCCGAGGGTGTTACCGGAGTTGGACTCGAGGCGGGCCCACTCGCCGAGTGTGAGCGGCGACGACAGGCTGGTTCCCCCGACACCTGTGGGGGTGCCGCTGATGTACACGTTGGCGCCGCTGTTCGGGTCGGCGTCGTTGGCCACGTCGGGGACGGTACGGCCGCATCCCTGCACGGCGCAGGCCGTGCTCAGGTTGGTGTACGCCGAGCCGTCACCGGCCTGCCACGACGGGGAGGGTTCGAAGAGGCTCAGCCCGCCCCCGCCGGCCAGCCAGGCGGTCTCCTGGTTGTAGCTGCCGTCGGAATTGGTGACCAGGGTCGTGCCTCCCACCGAGACCACGTACGGCGACGACGCCGGATAGTTGACGTCGGGGGCGCCGAGAGGGACACCGTTGTTGGGGGCCAGCGGGCAGAAGCCGCCGGTGTCACCGGCCGAGGCGAACACCGTCTGGCCCTGCGCCGCGGCCTGGGCGAAGGCCTGGTCGTCGGCCAGCATGGACCCGTCGAGGTAGGCCTGGTACTCGCACTCGCCGAACGATGCGCTGGCCGCCTTGGCCACATCCTGGCTGGCGAAGGAGTTGACCTCCCGGGCGATATCGGAGTCGGTCAGGCTGGTGGCGTCGTAGATGTAGAGCTGGCTCACCGACTGGGCCATACCGGTGGAGTATTGGGTGTCCATGTCCCACTCGTCCTGGCCGCTGGTGTCGGAGCTGGCCGGTCCGGTGGGGACCACGCTGACGGGCACCTGCGGGAGGTTGTTGGCGGTCTCCTCGGTGCGCAGGTCCTTGACCACCTGGGTGAGGTCGCCCTCGGCGAAGATGGCGATCGGGGTGCTGCTCCCGGTGGGTGCGCCGGCGGCGTCGTAGGCGTTCCAGAAACCCTGCGGGTTGTAGGTGCACGGGTAGCCCACCCCGGTCAGCAGGCACGACGAGGCCGGGTTGGCCGACGGGGCGGGGGCGGCGGTCATGGACCCCACGTCGTTGAGGCCGAGGACCGAACCGACGATCCCGCCCAGGGCGGCCGGCACCGATACGCCGGTCACGTTGGCGAACACGTCCCGGGCGCCCAGCTTCAGTGACCGGAGGGAGGTGTGGAAGGCGTTCTCGGCCTGGCCGGCCGTGCCCGACGCCGTCACCAGGGCGTGGTTGGCGCTGACGCTGACGCCGCTGAAGCCCTGCCCCCGGAGGTAGGAGACCACCTGCTGCACCGCCGCCGCGCCCGGCGCGAACCGGCTGTCGAACTGGCTGGGGGTGAGCACCGTCCCGGTGGCGATGTCGTGATCGAGGGCGGCCATGTTCTGCAGCTTGAGCGCCACCGTCACCGACAGCGGGGTGGAGGCCGGAAGCGGCCCCAGGTCGGTCAGCCCTCCGGTCGGCTCGGCCAGGGTGGCGGTGGGCGACCACACCGCGGCGTGGGCCGCCGGTGAGGCCACCACGGCCGGGACACCCAGCGCCCCGGTCAGCGACGCACCCGCTGCAACACGCGTCCAGAGCTTCTTCAAGGGAATCTCCTCCTCTGCTGGCCACCCGCGGCCACCGCCGCCGAAAATGGTTCCATCGACTACTTCGACGAAATTCCGGCACCTCCTGCCCCGCCTCCCGAGCCGCCGGCCGTGCCCGACGTGGTCCGGCCCGGGCTGCGGGTCCTGTTCTGCGGGATCAACCCGGGGGTCAGGTCGGGGCAGCTCGGCCAGCACTTCGCCCGGCCCGGGAACCGGTTCTGGAAGGTGCTGTTCGGCGCCGGTTTCACCGACCGGCTGGTCGGCCCGGCCGACCAGCGGGTGCTGCTCGACTACGGGGTGGGGATCACCAACCTGGTCGAGCGCACGTCCAGGGCGGCGTCCGACCTGACCGCGTCCGAGCTGCGGGACGGGGCCGCTTCGCTGGAGCGCCGGGTCGCGGTCCTGGCCCCGGCCTGGGTGGCGGTGCTGGGGGTGCAGGCCTACCGGGTGGCGTTCCGCCGGCCGGCGGCCCGCATAGGCCGTCAGCCCGAACGGATCGGGGAAGACTCGGGGCTGTGGCTGCTCCCCAACCCGAGCGGCCTGCAGGCCCGCTACCAGCTCGACGACATGATCCGCCTCTACGGGGAGCTGCGGGCCGCAGCCGGTACCGTCGGGTCATGATCGCTCCCGTCGTAGAGCCGGGCTGGCTGCGGGACCATCCCGAGGCGGTGGTCGCCGACGTCAGGTGGTACCTGGACGGCCGGTCGGGCCGGGACGCCTACCTGGCCGGCCACCTGCCGGGCGCCGTCTTCGTAGACCTGGACCGCCACCTGGCCGGGCCGCCCGGCCCCCACGCCGGCCGCCACCCGCTCCCCGACCCGGCGGACTTCGCTGCCGCCATGGCCGGGGTGGGGATCGGC
This sequence comes from Acidimicrobiales bacterium, assembly GCA_035702985.1. Taxonomy (GTDB): domain Bacteria; phylum Actinomycetota; class Acidimicrobiia; order Acidimicrobiales; family Palsa-688; genus JAKAXG01. Next base: position 5,734 of record DASSZD010000086.1, on the reverse strand, counting down.
GACGACAGCCTGGTGGTGGCCTACGACGACGCCGGCGGCACGGTCGCCGCCCGGCTGGTCTGGATGCTGCGGGTCCTCGGCGTCGACGCCGCCCTGCTCGACGGTGGTCTGGCCGCCTGTGACGGGGATCTGGAGCGGGGGACGGCGCCCCGGCCGCCGGCCCGGTTCTCCGCCCGGCCGTGGCCGGCCGACCGCCTGGCCGGGATCGAGGATGTGAGCCGCCCGGCCGGCCCGGTGATCGACGCCCGCGACCCGGCCCGGTTCAGGGGGGAGCACGAACCGGTGGACCCCCGGGCCGGCCACATCCCCGGAGCGGTGAACCTGCCGTGCCGGGCCAATCTGGGCCCCGACGGCCGGTTCCGGCCCGCCGCCGAGCTCCGGGAGCGCTTCGCGTCGGCGGGGGCCGGTCCCGGCACCATCTCCTACTGCGGCTCGGGGGTGACCGCCTGCCACAACCTCCTGGCCCTGGAGCTGGCCGGGCTGGGGCCGGGCCGGCTCTACCCCGGCTCGTGGTCGCAGTACAGCTCCGACCCGTCCCGGCCGGCGGCCAGCGGTACCTAGAGAGCTAGAGGGCCTTCTCGCCCCAGAAGGCGGCGTGGCCGTTGCCGTTGTAGTTCTCCACGGCCGCGTAGCCGGACGTCTCGTACAGGTGCCGGGCGTGGGGCTGGCGGTGCCCGGTGTCGAGGCGGACCGCGGTCATCCCGAGCGCCCGGGCCCGCCCCTCCAGCGCCCCCAGCAGCAGGCGGGCCGTGCCCCGCCCCCGCTGGCCGGGGACCACGTACATGCGCTTGATCTCGCCCATGCCGGCGCCGATGGTCCGCAGCCCCCCACCGGCCACCGGCCGGCCGTCCTGCCAACCCACCAGGTACACCCCGCCGGGTGGGGCCAGCTCCGCCGGTTCCAGTGCCACTCCCAGCCGCCCCCCGTCGCCGATGCCGTACAGCTCCCTCAGCTCGCCCACCATGGCGGCGATCAGGGACCGGGCCGGTTCCTGATCGGGATGGCACGGTCGGAACTCGACCGTTTCGTTGGCGGGTCCGTCGTCGGGCACGGCGGCCCACCCTACCGGTGGCGGGGCCGGCACCCGGCCGGTGGCGGGCCGGCGCCCGGGCCGGCGCCCGGGCCGGGTGGCGGGCCGGCCGGGCGGCCCGGCCGCTACGCTGCCCAGCCGTGACCCGGACCGGTCAGGATGTGGTGCGCCGGCGGGTGGTCGTCGAGGGCCGGGTCCAGGGGGTGGGGTTCCGCCAGTCGTGCGCCGATGTGGCCCGGGCCGGGCGGGTGGCCGGCTGGGTGCGCAACCGCCGGGACGGCCGGGTGGAGGCGGTCTTCGAGGGCCCGGCGGCCGCCGTCGACACCATGGTGGACTGGTGCCGTAGCGGGCCGCCGGCGGCCCGGGTGGACCGCATCGAGGTGCGTAACGAGCCGCCCGGGGCCCTGGGTGGGTTCCGGGTGGCGGCCACCGGGTAGTGCCGGCGGCCGCTACCGGCCGGTGACGCCGCGCAGGGCGTCGAGGAGGGGTCCGGCCAGCTCCGGCCGGCAGATCAGCAGGTCCGGCAGGTAGGGCCGGGCCTGGTTGTAGCGCAGCGGGGATCCGTCGATGCGCGACGCGTGGAACCCGGACGCCTGCACCACGGCGACGGGGGCGGCCGAGTCCCATTCCCACTGGCCGCCGGCGTGCAGGTAGGCGTCGGCCTCGCCGCGCAGCACCGCCATGGCCTTGGCCCCGGCCGACCCCATGGGCGCCACCGTGGCGCCCACCGCCGCCGCCACCGCCGGGGCGAACTCCGGGGGCCGGCTGTCGCTGACCAGGATCAGCGGGCCGTCCGGGCGGGCCGGCCCGGGCGGGTGGGGCCGGTCGGTGCAGAACACCTGCCCGATGGCGGGCTGCGCCACCGCCCCCGCGGTCAGCCCGGTACCGGACTCCCACAGGGCCACGTGCACGGCCCAGTCGGTGCGCCCGGCCATCACGAACTCACGGGTGCCGTCGAGGGGGTCGATGATCCACACCCGGTCGGCGTCGAGGCGGGCCGGCCCGTCGGCGGACTCCTCGGAGAGCACGGCGTCGGCCGGGCGCGCCGCGGCCAGCCGGCCCAGGATCATCTCGTTGGACCGCAGATCACCTTCCCGGCCCAGGTCGACCCCTTCCGGGCCGGAGGCCCGCACCGCCAGCAGCAGCCGGCCGGCCTCCTCGGCGATGGACGCGGCCAGGGCGGCGTCGGGGCTGCTCACAGCCCGAGCCTGGCGATCACCAGCTGGGCCATGGCGGACGGGCCGCCGTGGCCGGGCCGCAGGGTGAGATCGGGGGTGTCGGGCGGCTCGTAGGGGTCGTCGACACCGGTGAACCCGGCGATCTGGCCGGCCCGGGCCCGGGCGTAGAGGCCCTTGGGGTCGCGGGCCTCGCAGATCTCCAGCGGGGTGTCCACGAAGACCTCCACGAAGCGCAGGCCGGCCGCTTCGTGGGAGGTCCGCACCCGGTTCCGGTCGGCCCGGTACGGCGAGACCAGCGAGACGACCGCCACGGAGCCGGCATCGGCGAAGAGCTTGGCCACCTCGCCGACCCGGCGCACGTTCTCGGCCCGGTCAGCGGGGCCGAAGCCCAGGTCGGCGTTGAGGCCGTGGCGCAGGTTGTCCCCGTCCAGCAGGTAGGCCGTCCGGCCGGAGGCCACCAGCAGCCGCTCCACCTCCACCGCCACCGTGGACTTCCCGGACCCCGACAGCCCGGTGAACCACACGGTCAGGCCGGCGGAGCGGCGCTCGGACCGCTGGACGGCGGTGGGGTGCCAGGTCACGTTGGGTGCCACCCGGGGCTGTTCGGCCCCGAGGATCATGCCGGCCGCCACCGTGTTGTTGGTGGCCGGGTCCACCAGGATGAGGCTGCCGGTGGCCCGGTTGCGCCGGTACGGGTCGAACATCAGCGGGGACTGGGCCCGCAGCTTGACCCGGCCGATCTCGTTGAGCTCCAGCCCGCCGGCGGTGTCGTCGCGGTGGAGGGTGTTGACGTCCAGACGGTAGTCGAGGGTCTCGACCGTCGCGGTGACCGACCGGGTGGTGTGGCGGACCAGGTAGCGGGCCCCCGGGCGCAGCGAGGAGCGGTCGGAGAACCAGCACACCATGGCGTCGATGTCGGCGCTGAGGACGGGCCGGTTGTTGGGTCGGCAGATCATGTCCCCCCGGCTGATGTCCAGCTCGTCGGTGAGGCGGATGGTGACCGCCTGGGAGGCGAACGCCTCCTCCAGCACGGCCCCTCCCGGGGCTCGCACCTCGGCCACGTGCGAGGTGAACCCCGACGGGAGGACCACCACCTCGTCGCCCGCCTTGATCACCCCGCCGGCCACCGTGCCGGCATATCCCCGGTAGTCCGCCGGGTCGCCCCCGGGGCCCGGCCGGCGGTCCCCTGTCCCCGCCCCGCGCCCCAGCTGCTGGGGCCTGATCACGTACTGGACCGGGAACCGGGCGTTGACCAGGTCCCGGTCGGAGGCGATGTGCACGTTCTCCAGGTGGTGCAGCAGCGGGGGGCCGTCGAACCACGGCATGGACCCGGACCGGGCGACCACGTTGTCTCCGTGCAGCGCCGAGACCGGGACGAAGCTCAGGTCGTGCACCTCGAGCTTCATGGCGAACGACCGGAACTGGTCGCGGATCTCCTCGAAGGTCTGGCGGGACCAGCCCACCAGGTCCATCTTGTTCACGCACACCACCATGTGGGGGATGCCGAGCAGGGAGGCGATGAAGGCGTGCCGGCGGGACTGCTCCAGCACCCCCTGGCGGGCGTCGAGCAGGATCAACGCCACGTCTGCGGTCGACGCCCCCGTCACCATGTTGCGGGTGTACTGGATGTGCCCGGGCGTGTCGGCGATGATGAACTTGCGCCGGGGGGTGGCGAAGTAGCGGTAGGCGACGTCGATGGTGATGCCCTGCTCCCGCTCGGCCCGCAGCCCGTCGGTGAGCAGAGCCAGGTCGGTGTACTCGTCCCCCCGCTCCCGGCTGGTCCGCTCGACCGCCTCCAGCTGGTCGGAGAAGATGGCCTTGGAGTCGTACAGCAACCGGCCGATGAGGGTGGACTTGCCGTCGTCGACGCTGCCGGCGGTGGCCAGGCGCAGAAGCTCGGACATCTAGAAGTACCCCTCCCGCTTGCGGTCCTCCATCCCGGCCTCCGATATCCGGTCGTCGGCCCGGGTGGCGCCCCGCTCGGTCAACCGGGACGCTGCCACCTCGGCCACCACCGCGTCCACGTCCGAGGCGGCCGACTCGACGCAGCCGGTGCAGGTCGCGTCGCCGATGGTGCGGAACCGGACGGTGGCCTCGAAGACCTCCTCGCCCTCGAGCACGGTGACGAACGGCGACACGGCCAGCAGCATCCCGTCCCGCTCGAACACCGGCCGGCGGTGGGCGAAGTACAGCGAGGGCAGCTCCACCGCCTCCTCGGCGATGTACTGCCAGATGTCCAGCTCGGTCCAGTTGGACAGCGGGAACACCCGGATGTGCTCGCCCCGGCGGTGCGCCCCGTTGTACAGGTTCCACAGCTCCGGGCGCTGGTTCTTGGGGTCCCACTGGCCGAACTCGTCCCGGAAGCTGAACACCCGCTCCTTGGCCCGGGCCTTCTCCTCGTCCCGGCGGGCGCCCCCGAACACGGCGTCGTAACGGCCCTCGGAGATGGCCCGCAGCAGGGTCGTCGTCTGAAGCCGGTTCCGGCTGGCCCTCGGCCCGGTGTCCTCCGCCACCCGGCCCGAGTCGATGTCGTCCTGCACCCGGGCCACCTCCAGGCGCACGCCCAGCCGCTGCACCGCCCGGTCCCGGAACTCGATCACCTCGGCCAGGTTGTGACCGGTGTCGACGTGCAGGACCGGGAACGGCAGGGGTGCCGGCCAGAACGCCTTGGCCGCCACGTGCAGCATCACCACCGAGTCCTTGCCGCCGGAGAACAGCAGCACCGGCCGCTCGAACCCGGCGGCCACCTCCCGGAAGATGTGGACCGCCTCGGCCTCCAGGGCCCGCAGGTGCGACAGCTCGTAGGTCATGGCCATTCCCGACAAGATTAGTCAGGTTTCGGTCCCCGCCGCGCTCAGACGTTGCGGCGGTAGCGGCCCCCCACCTCGAACAGGGCCGAGGTGATCTGGCCCAGGCTGCAGCAGCGCACCGCGTCCATCAGCACGTCGAACACGTTGCCCCCCGACAGGGCGGCGTCCTGGAGCCGGGCCAGGGCGGCCGGGGCCCGGTCGGCGTGGGACCGGTGGAACCCGGCCAGGCGGTCCAGCTGGCTCTGCTTCTCCGCCTCGGTCGAGCGGGCCAGCTCCAGGTGCTCGGGCACGTGGTCGCCGGCCGGGTTGCGGAACGTGTTGACCCCGATGATGGGCAGGGACCCGTCGTGCTTCTTGGCCTCGTAGAGCATGGATTCGTCCTGGATGCGGCCCCGCTGGTAGCCGGTCTCCATGGCGCCCAGCACCCCGCCCCGCTCGCTCAGCCGCTCCAGTTCGGCCAGGACCGCCTCCTCCACCAGGTCGGTGAGCTCCTCCACGATGAAGCTGCCCTGCAGCGGGTTCTCGTTGTTGGCCAGGCCCCACTCCCGGTTGATGATCATCTGGATGGCCAGGGCCCGGCGCACCGAGTCGGCGGAGGGGGTGGTGACCGCCTCGTCGAAGGCGTTGGTGTGGAGGCTGTTGGCGTTGTCGTAGATGGCGCACAGGGCCTGGAGGGTGGTGCGGATGTCGTTGAAGGCCATCTCCTGGGCGTGCAG
>DASSZD010000063.1:0-3375 GCA_035702985.1 Acidimicrobiales bacterium | reverse complement strand
CGGGTGCCGAGCATGGGGTTGAACTCCTGCCACTCCCGGGCCGCCGCCAGCAGCTTCTTCTCCTCGTCGGACAGGCCGGTGGTGGCCTCCTTGATCTCGAGCTCGGAGATGGACGGCAGGAACTCGTGCAGCGGCGGGTCCAGCAGCCGGACCGTCACCGGCAGCCCGTCCATGGCCTCCAGGATGGCGACGAAGTCCTGCTTCTGGGCCTCCCGCAGCTCCTCCAGGGCGGCCGCCTCCTCCTCCTTGGTGGACGCCAGGATCATGCGCCGCACGATCGGCAGGCGGTCCTCGCCGAGGAACATGTGCTCGGTCCGGCACAGCCCGATGCCCTCCGCCCCGAACTCGCGGGCCTTGGCCGCGTCCGGGCCGTTGTCGGCGTTGGCCCGCACCGCCAGCTTCCCCTTGCGGATCCGGTCGGCCCACTTGAGGACGTCGTAGAACTCCTGCGGGGGGCTGGCGTCCTTGAGCGGCACCTCACCGAGGGCGATCTGGCCGGTGCTGCCGTCGATGGAGATGAACTCCCCCTCCTCGACGGTCTGGCCGTTGATGGTGAACTTGCGGCCGGCGATGCGCACCGACTCGGCGCCCACCACCGCCGGCTTGCCCCAGCCCCGGGCCACCACGGCGGCGTGGCTGACCAGGCCGCCCCGGGAGGTCAGGATGCCCTGGGCGGCGATCATGCCGTGCACGTCCTCGGGGGAGGTCTCGTTGCGGACCAGGATGACCCGCTCACCCCGGGCGGCGGCCTCCTCGGCGGCGTCGGCGGTGAAGACGACCTGGCCGACGGCCGCCCCCGGCGACGCCGCCAGCCCCTTGCCCAGCAGCTTCTTCGGCTCCTCGGCGAACTGCGGGTGCAGCACCTGGTCCAGGTGGTCGGCCGAGACCCGCCCGACGGCCTCCTCCTGGGTGATCTTCCAGGCCCGCTGCTTGGTCATGTCGACGGCCATCTTGAGGGCGGCCCGGCCGGTGCGCTTGCCCACCCGGGTCTGGAGCATCCACAGCTTGCCCTGCTCGATGGTGAACTCGGTGTCGCACATGTCGCGGTAGTGACCCTCGAGCCGGGCGAAGATGCCCATCAGCTCCTTGAAGATCTTCGGGAAGCGGTCCTTCAGCGCCGACAGCGGCAGCGTGTTGCGGATGCCGGCCACCACGTCCTCGCCCTGGGCGTTGACCAGGAAGTCGCCGTACTCGCCCTGGTTGCCGGTGGCCGGGTCCCGGGTGAAGCCCACCCCCGTCCCAGAATTGTCATCGCGGTTGCCAAACACCATGGTCTGGACGTTGACCGCGGTCCCCAGGTCGTGGGGGATGCGCTCCCGCACCCGGTAGGCCACCGCCCGGGGGGCGTTCCAGGAGCTGAACACCGCCTCGATGGCCCCCCGCAGCTGATCGGCGGGCTCCTGCGGGAACGGCTTGCCGGTCTCGCGCTCCACGACCGTCTTGTAGTCCTCGCACAGCTCCTGCAGGGCGCCGGCGCCCAGCTCGGCGTCGCTGGCCACCCCGGCCTTCTCCTTGGCCGCCTCGAACGGCTCCTCGAACAGCTCCCCCTCCAGGCCGAGCACGATCCGCCCGTACATGGAGATGAACCGCCGGTACGAGTCGTAGGCGAAGCGCTCGTCGCTGGTCTGGTCGGCCAGACCCTTGACCGACGAGTCGTTGAGCCCCAGGTTGAGGACCGTGTCCATCATCCCCGGCATGGAGAACTTGGCACCGGAGCGCACGCTCACGAGCAGCGGGTCGGCGGCGTCGCCCAACCTTTTTCCCATGGCCTTCTCCAGCCGGCGGACGTGCTTGGCGACCTCCTGGGACAGCCCGTCCGGCCACCCGCCGTCCATGTAGGCCCGGCAGGCGTCGGTGGTTATGGTGAAGCCGGGCGGTACGGGCAGGCCCAGGACCGACGTCATCTCGGCCAGGTTGGCGCCCTTGCCTCCCAGGAGATCCTTCATCTCCATGGGCGGGCGGCGGTGCTTGTGGTCGAAGGCGTACACGAGCGGCATGCCGCCGAGTCTAAGAGACTAGAAAGCGAGCCGCGACCGCACTTCTTGCACCACATCGGCTATCGGCACCCGCACCTGCTCGGTGGTGTCACGATCCCGGATGGTGACCGCCCGGTCCTCCAGGCTGTCGAAGTCCACGGTGACGGCCAGGGGGGTGCCGATCTCGTCCTGGCGGCGGTAGCGCCGGCCGATCGACTGGGTCTCGTCGTAGTCGCACATGAAGTGGGGCTGGAGCAGGCCCAGCACCTCCTCCGCCACCGGCACCAGGGTCTCCTTCTTGGACAGCGGCAGCACCGCCACCTGGTAGGGGGCGATGCGGGGGTGGAGGCGCAGCACGGTGCGCTTCTCGCCGCCGATCTCGTCGGTGTCGTAGGCGGCCAGCATGAAGGCCATCATGGTGCGGGTGGCCCCCGCCGCCGGCTCGATGACGTAGGGGACGTAGCGCTCGCCGGAGGCCTGGTCGAAGTACTCGAGGCGGACGCCGCTGGCCGCGGCGTGGGCCTTGAGGTCGTAGTCGGTGCGGTTGGCGATGCCCTCCAGTTCGCCCCATCCCCACGGGAAGAGGAACTCCACGTCGGAGGTGCCGGCCGAGTAGTGGGACAGCTCCTCCTCCTCGTGGGGCCGCATCCGCAGCATGTCCCGGGGGATGCCCAGGCCCACGTACCACTCGAAGCGCTGGTGGCACCAGTACTCGAACCACTTGGCGGCCTCGGCCGGGGGCACGAAGTACTCGAGCTCCATCTGCTCGAACTCCCGGGTGCGGAACACGAAGTTCCCGGGGGTGATCTCGTTACGGAAGGATTTGCCGACCTGGGCGATCCCGAACGGGGGCCGCTTGCGGGACGTCTGCAGGACGTTGAGGAAGTTGACGAAGTGACCCTGGGCGGTCTCCGGGCGCAGGTAGGCGGCGTTGGCCTCGTCCTCCACCGGCCCGGCGTGGGTCTTGAACATCAGGTTGAACGCCCGGGCCTCGGTCAGGTCGGTGCTGTCGCAGTTGGGGCAGTGGACCAGGCCGTCGGTCGGGTTGGGCTCCAGGTGGTCGGCCCGCCAGCGTTCCTTGCACTTGCGGCAGTCGACCAGCGGGTCGGTGAAGTTGGCCAGGTGGCCCGACGCCTCCCATATGCGGGGGCTGGACAGGATGGCGGCGTCGAGGCCAACCACGTCGTGGCGCATCTGCACCATGGACCGCCACCACTCGTTCTTGACGTTGCGCAGCATCAGCACGCCGAGCGGTCCGTAGTCGTAGGTCGAGCGGAACCCGCCGTAGATCTCCGCCGAAGGAAAAATGAAACCCCGTTGCTTGCTGAGCCTGACTATCTCTTCCATTTCCGGCGGCATAGAAGTGTCAGGCTACAGCGCTTCTCGGGGCCGGTCGCAG
>DASSZD010000087.1:0-10679 GCA_035702985.1 Acidimicrobiales bacterium | reverse complement strand
GGAGCGGCCGGACCGGTCAGCGGGGCGGTGGTGCCGATGGTGATGGTCGTGGCGGTCACGCCCACGGTGGACGAGTTGGAGGTCTCGGCGCTGCCTCCCCCTCCCCCGCTGGTGGTGCTGGTGCTGCTACCGCTGGACTTGGTGCTGCTGCTACAGGCGGTGGCTGCCATGGCCACCGCAGCCAGGACCGCCGCTGCTCTGAACCGCCGTTGTGACGGCGGGCGATGTGGTTTCACGGGGACGTCCTTTCCGTGTTGCTGGTGGCCAGGGCGCCGGTATCCGGCTCCTGAGATGACCCGGCGCCGGTGGCGACGGGGGTGGGTCGTGACGTGCCGCGTCCGCCCCGGGAGGCCAGCCGCTGGCCCAGCCAGCGGATGCCGCCCTGGATGCCCCCGGGGGCCAGCATCATCACCACGATCAGGACCAGGCCGTAGATGACCACGGCCAGGTTGGCGCTCGCCGAGCTGCCGAGCGAGAAGTCCTTCGACAGGCTGGACGACCACTGGGGCAGGAACACCAGCACCACACCGCCCCACCAGGCGCCGACCAGGGTCCCGGCTCCCCCCAGGACCATCCCGGCCAGCAGGTAGATCGACAGGGTCAGGGCGAACTCGCCGGTGTTGACGATGCCCGTCGACAGCCCCAGGAACGCCCCGGCCAGCCCGGCGCACCCGGCGCTGACCACGAACGCCAGCACCTTGGTGCGCGGCACGTGGATGCCGGCCAGGGAGGCGGCGATCTCGTTGTCCCGGACCGCCCGCATGGAGCGGCCGAACCGGCTGCGCAGCAGGTTGGCCAGCAGCACCATCACTATCAGCGCCCCGAGGATCTCTATCCAGGAAAGCCACCGCTGGGGATCCACCGAGCCGGGCGGGTTCGGGGGGAGGGTGGTGAGCCCCTGGTCCCCGCCGAACACGGAGTTGTACTTGTCGGCCAGCTGGGGGATCCCCAGGGCCAGGATCAGGGTCATGCCGGCCAGGTACGGGCCCTTCAGCCGGGTGGCCGGGATGCCCACGATCAGCCCCAGCACGGCGGCGGCCGCCACCGCCGCGATCAGCTCGACCACCAGCGGCATGCTGGAGTGCATCTGCAGGTAGGCGAAGGTGTAGGCGCCGATGGCCATGAACGCGCCGTGGCCCAGCGAGATCTGCCCGTTGACCCCGGTCAGCACGCTCAGCCCGGCGACCACGATGGCGTAGGTGGCGATCTCGCCGATCTCGAAATCCCGGAAGCTGCCCAGGTTGCTGGTCAGCAGCCAGAAGCCCAGCCCGGCCAGCACGGCCAGGATGAGGTGGCGTACCAGCGGCTGGTTCGGTAGGCGGATGCGCCGGTTCATTCCTTCACACCCTCCTCGCGGCCGTCCGGGAGAAGATCCCTTCGGGCCTGATCATCAGCACCACGATCAGGATGGCGGCCGCCCCCAACGGTTCCAGGCTGGACCCCAGGTACCCGCCCACGTAGGAAAGGGCCAGGCCGGTCAGCAACCCTCCGATCAGGCCGCCCAGCGGGCTGTCCAGCCCGCCGACCACGGCGGCGGTGAAGGCGTACACCAGGATCAGGTCCATGTAGTTCGGCGAGAAGGCGGCGGTGGGGGCGACCAGCAGCCCGGCCAGCGAACCGGCCAGGGCGGCCAGCGCCCATCCCAGCACCAGCACCCGGTTCACCCGCACGCCGGCCAGCCGGGCGCTCTCGGGGGCGAAGGCCGCGGCCCGCATGCGCAGCCCGACGTTGGTGCCCCGGAACAGGACCAGGATGGCGAGCATCAGGACGAGGACCGCCACCAGGATGAACACGTCGAAGTGCGAGAAGGAGATCTGGGTCGACCCCACCGTGAGCCCGCTCTGGGAGAACGCCGCCGGAAAACCCCGGTTCTGCACTCCGAATATCGACCCGATCACCCCTTCCAGCAGGATCAGCAGGCCCAGGGTGACGATCACCGGGTTCAGCTCCGGTTTGCCCTGCAGGGGCTTGATCAGGACCACCTCGACCAGCGCCCCCATGACCAGACCGATGAGCAGCGCGCAGACGAACGCCAGCCAGTAGCCCACCTTGCGGTCGAGCAGCGCCACCGCCATGTAGGTGGTGAACATGGCCATTGATCCCTGGGCGAAGTTGACTATCCGGGTGGCCCGCCAGATGAGCACCAGCCCCAGGGCCACCGCCGCGTAGATCATCCCGGCGCTTATTCCGTTGAGGGTGAGATCGAAGAACTGGGTCATGGGCCTTTCACCTGGTCTAGAAACCCAGGTAGTGGTGGCGGAGGCCCTCGTCCGAGCCGATGACCTCCGAGTGGTCCTGGACGACGATCCGCCCCAGGTGGACGACGACCGCCCACCCGGCGACGGACAGGGCGCTGCGGGCGTTCTGCTCGACCAGCACCACGGTGAGCTCGGACCCGTGGGTCAGCTCCCCGAGCATGGCCATGATCTGGGCCGTGATCCGGGGGGCCAGCCCCAGGGACGGCTCGTCCAGCAGCAGCACCCGGGGCCGGCTCATCAGGGCCCGGCCGATGGCCAGCATCTGGCGCTCCCCGCCCGACAGGGTGGACCCGGCCCGGCGCCGGCGCTCGGCCAGCGGGGGGAACAACTCGTAGACCTCGTCCAGGGCCAGCCGGTTGTCGGCCCGGTCCCGGCGCCACAGCGAACCCAGCCGCAGGTTGTCCTCGACGGTGAGCTCGTCGATGACCCCCCGGCCCTCGGGCACGTGGGCCACGCCGGTCCTCACCACGTCCTCGGCGGCCAGCAGGGTCAGGTCCTTCTGGTCGAGGCGCACCCGCCCGTGCTGGGGACGCACCAGCCCGCTGATGGTCCGCAGCAGCGTGGTCTTGCCGGCCCCGTTGGCGCCCAGCACGGCGGTGATGCGGCCGGGCGAGGCGGTGAAGCTGACCCCGTCCAGGGCCCGCACCGCCCCGTAGCTGACCGACAGGTTCTCAACCTCGAGCATCGGTGCCCACCTCCTCGCCGAGGTAGGCCCGGGTCACCTCGGAGTCGGCCTTGACCTGATCGGGGGTACCGGTGGAGATCACCCGGCCGAAGTTGAGCACCACCAGGTGCTCGCAGACGGCCATGACCAGATCCATGTGGTGCTCCACCAGCAGGATGCCCATGTCCTGGCGGAGCTCCAGCATGAGCGCCTTGAGGTCGTCCATCTCCCCGGTCGACAGCCCGCTGGCCGGCTCGTCGAGCAGCAGCAGCCTGGGTTCCTCCATGAGCGCCCGGGCCAGGCTGGCCCGCTTCTGGATGGCGTAGGGCAGCACCGACGGCAGCCGGTCGGCGTGCTCGGCCACACCCAGCCGCTCGAGCAGGGCCATGGCCCGGTCCCGCAGCTCCCGTTCCGAGCGCGACGACCGGCGTATGCCCAACATGGCCGACGCCAGGTCCACCCGGGCCGAGATGTGGCCGCCGGCCATGACGTTCTCCACCAGGGTGAGCCCGTTCCACAACCCCACACCCTGCAGGGTGCGGGCTATGCCCAATGGGGCCAAGTGGTGCGGCCTCAGCCGGCGCAGCTCCTCACCCCGGTAGGAGATCCGGCCGTGCTGGGGCTGGACGAACCCGCAGGCCACGTTGAACAGGGTGGTCTTGCCGGCGCCGTTGGGGCCGATGACCCCCACGATCTGACCCGGTTGCACCTGCAGCGACACGTCGTCGAGAGCGCGCAGGCCACCGAAGTCCACCGTTATCTCTTCCAGCTCCAGGACCCCCGCTTCCCGTCTCGACAGTCGGCGGCCAGGCACTAGCCGAGCTAGTGACGCGTTCGTAGCCAAAAGGTTCCCCCCGATCAGCTTCCAGCGTCACTCTAGCGACGGCGGCGACCGGGGGGTGGAAATGGTGTGCTCAAAAAGATCTCCGGGGGGCGGGGCGCCCCGGCGGCGGGCGCTAACCCGAGGGGCACACCTGCTGGCGCAGCTCCCGCTTGAGCACCTTGCCGCCCGGGTTGCGGGGCAGGCCGCCGGGGTGGAACCACACCTGCACGGGCACCTTGAACGCGGCCAACCGGGCGGCCACGAAATGCTGCAGCTCCTGCTGGGTGGCGTCCCGGCCGGGCAGCAGGGTGACCACCGCTCCCACCTCCTCGCCGAGGGTGGGGTGGGGGATGCCGATGACGGCCGCCTCGGCCACCGCCGGGTGGGCGTGCAGGACTCCTTCCACCTCGACGCAGTAGACGTTCTCGCCGCCCCGGATGAGCATGTCCTTGGCCCGGTCGACGATGTAGACGAAACCCTCGGCGTCGATGCGGGCCACGTCGCCGGTGTGCACCCAGCCGTCGGTGAAGGTCTCGGCGGTGGCCTCCGGCTGGTTCCAGTAGCCCTTGACCACGTTGGGGCCTTTCATCCACAGCTCGCCGACCTGGCCGGGGGGGAGGTCCCGGCCGCCCGGGTCCACCACCTTGGCCTCCACCACCGGGACCGGCACCCCGACGCTGTCGGGCCGGTCCAGGTAGTCGCCGCCGGCGTTCATGGTGGCCAGCGCCGAGGTCTCGGTCATCCCGTAGCCGTTCATGCCCTGGCTGGAGTTGAACTGCTCGTTGATCCTCCGGGCCAGGTCGGGCGGCGCCGGCGCTCCTCCGTAGCGGACCGATCGGACGCTGGACAGGTCCCTTTTTCCGAAGTCCGGATGGTCGAGTACCTGCAGGGCCATGGTGGGCACACCCCCGAACGCGGTGATGCGCTCCCGCTCGATCAGCTCCAGGGCCCGGCCCGGGTCCCACCGGTGCATCATCACCATCTTCCCGCCGTTGTATACGTGGCCGACCAGCAGCGAGTGGCAGCCGGTGGCGTGGAACAGCGGCACCGACAGCAGGTACGCCCCCGGTGGTGCCGACCCGGGGGCCGGTGGCTCGGCGCCGGCGCGGGCGGCCGCCCGGGCGGCGACGTACTGGGCGCTGATGGGGTTGGTGCAGATGTTGCGGTGGGTGCCGAGCACCCCCTTGGGGTGGCCCGTGGTGCCGGAGGTGTAGAGGATGGTGGCGTCGTCGTCGGTGTCCACCTCCACCGCCGGCAGGTCCGAGCCGGGCGCGTCCGCCCCGGGCGGGTCCACCACGGCGGGCCAGTCCAGCATCCCGGCGGGGATGTCGCCGGCCCCGGCCCGGGCCACCACCACCGCCTCCAGGTCGGGCAGATCCGCCCGGTGGGCGGCGATGCGGCGGGCCCGCTCGGCGTCGGCGAACACCACCCGGCAGCCGGAGTCGGCCAGCCCGTACCTCAACTCCTCGGCGGTCCACCAGGCGTTGAGCAGCACCACCACCGCCCCGGCCGCGCTGGCCCCCCAGAACGCCTCCGACCATTCCGGATAGTTCCGCATGGCGATGGCGACCCGGTCCCCTCTGCGCACCCCGAAACGGTCCCGCAGCCCGTTCGCCACCCGGGCCGCAGCCCGGAAGTGGTCCTCGAAGCTCAACTGTTCGGCCTCGTACACCAGGAAGGTCCGCTCCCCGTAGCCCCGGCTGCGCCGCAGGATGTCCGCCAGGGTGGCCGGGGCGTGCTTCCACGCCCGGGTCGGCACCCCGCGGATGTCGACCTGTTCGATCTCGAACGGGCCGCCCGGCGCGGTCAGTTCGGCGTCGATGTCGGCCACCGGCCGCTTGGCGCTCATACACCAATAGTTCCAGACCGCCGCCGGGTGCTCCGAACCGCCTCCGGGCCGGATCGTCTGTCGCCCCTTGACTCTCCCGTTACAGGAGGTCCGAGGGTGGGCTCATGACAACCACAGCCGTCCTCGAACGGTCCCCGGGCCGCACGTTCAACTGGCGGCCGCTACCGGTGCTGGTGACCGGAACGGTCATGATCGTGCTGGACTTCTTCATAGTCAACGTGGCCCTGCCCTCCATGCGGGCCGCCCTGCACGCCGGGGCCAGCGTGGAGGAGTGGGTGGTGGCGGGCTACGGGCTCAGCTTCGCCGCCCTGCTGGTGCTGGGCGGTCGCCTGGGTGACCGCTTCGGCCGGCGGCGGGTGCTGACCGCCGGCCTGGCCGGCTTCGGGGTGACCTCCGCCCTGTGCGGCCTGGCCCCCAGCGCCGAGGTGCTGATCGCCGGCCGCCTGATGCAGGGCGCGGCGGCGGCGCTCGTGAGCCCCAACATCCTGTCGCTCCTAGGGGTGGTCTACACCGGCGCCGACCGGGTGCGGGCCATCAGCGTGTACGGGATGGCCATGGGGATCGCCGCGGCCGGCGGCCAGCTGGTCGGCGGTGCCCTGATCCAGGCCGACCTGGCCCACAGCGGCTGGCGCAGCATCTTCCTGGTCAACGTCCCGGTGGCCGCCCTGGCCGCGGTCTGCGCCGGCCGGCTGGTGCCCGAGTCCCGATCCGACCGCCCGGGCCGCCTCGACTGGCTCGGGGCGCTGCTGGTGACCGCCGGGCTGGCGGCCCTGGTGCTGGGCCTGGTGCAGGGTGCGGCGCTGGGGTGGCCGTGGTGGACCGCCGCCGGCCTGGCCGCCGCCCCGGTGCTGCTCGGCGCGTTCGGCTGGCACCAGCGGCGTCTGGAGAGGTCCGGTGAGGCCCCTCTGATAGCCCCCTCGTTGCTGGCCGTGCCCGGCCTGCGGCGGGGGTTGCTGACCCAGCTGGGCTTCTGGTGCGGGCAGGCGGCCCTGTTCCTGGTTCTGGCCCTGTACCTGCAGGACGGGCGGGGGCTGGACCCGCTGCAGGCCGGGCTGGTGTTCTCCATCCTGGCCGGGGCCTACCTGGCCACGTCCCTGCGGGCCCCCGCTCTCACCCAGCGGCTCGGCCCGGACCTGATCGGGCTGGGCGCGCTCCTCCTGGCCGCCGGGGAGGGGGGCCTGGCCGCCGCAGTGGCCGCCGGCGGGCCGGGCGTCGCTCTCGGGTGGCTGGTGCCCGGGCTGGTGGCGGCCGGGGCGGGGATGGGCCTGTGCATCACCCCGCTGACCTCGGTGGTGCTGGCCCGGTCCGACCCGGTCCGGGCCGGGGCGGTGTCAGGCCTGCTGTCGAGCATGCAACAGATCGGCAACTCGGTGGGGGTGGCCGTCACCGGGATGGTCTACTTCGGGGCGGCCCGCCACGGCGCCGGACCGGCGTTCGAGTACAGCACCCTCCAGCTGGGCTGCCTGCTCACCGCGGTGG
This sequence comes from Acidimicrobiales bacterium, assembly GCA_035702985.1. GTDB lineage: Bacteria > Actinomycetota > Acidimicrobiia > Acidimicrobiales > Palsa-688 > JAKAXG01. The sequence continues at coordinate 3,606 of DASSZD010000087.1, read as the reverse complement.
CCGCCGGCACCAGGCTGCGGCCCCGGCCCGGCCCGGCCGCCACCGGGAGCCCGTCATGATCGACAATGGGCCCGTGCCCGTCCGGCTGAGCATCGGCGACTTCTCCCGCATGACCCATCTCAGCGTCAAGGCCCTACGCCACTACCACGACATCGGCCTGCTCGAGCCGGCCCACGTGGACCGGTTCAGCGGCTACCGCTACTACGACACCGGCCAGGTGGCCCGGGCCCAGGTGATCCGGCGGTTCCGGGAGCTGGGGATGCCCACCGAGGAGGTCAAGGCGGTGCTCGACGCCCCCGACGTGCCGGGGCGCAACGACGTGATCATGGCCCACCTGGACCGGGTCCACGCCCAGCTGGAGCAGGCCCGGACCACGGTGGAGACGCTGCGGGCCATGCTGCGCCCGGAGCCGGTTCCGGTGCCGGTGGAGTACCGGGTGGTGCCGGCCGTCCCGGCCCTGGCCGTCGGCGAAGTGGTGGCGGCGGCCGACGCCGTGGAATGGTGGATGGGGGCCTTCGACGAGCTGGAGGCGGTGGTGGCCGAGACGGGTGCCCAGCGGGCCGGCCCGTCGGGCACCCTGTTCCCAGGGGACTTCTTCGAAGCGGAAAAAGGTGACCTGGTCGCCTTCGTCCCCCTCCTGCACCCGGCCCGGCACGGCTCGGAGCGGGCCCACCCCTACGAGGTACCGGCCGCCGAACTGGCCGTGGCCCTGCACGCCGGAGCGTTCTCCGACATCGACATCACCTACGGCCGGCTGGGCGTCCACGTGGCGTCGGCCGCCATCGGAGTGGACGGCCCCATCCGGGAGTACTACCTGAAGACGCTGCGGGACACGCCCGACGAGACCCGCCACCGCATCGAGGTGGGGTGGCCGGTGTTCCAGACCGCGCTCGGCGGTGGCGCCCGGCTCTGACCGGCCCCGACGGCTGCGGCCGGCCCCCGGCGGGGTTCGATTCCCAGGGATTCCAGAGCTTTCTCTCAGCTACCGGTAAGCCCGGGTGCCGACGCTGGGCCCATGACCTATTCGCCCCCCCGGCCGGCGCCGGCCCGGTCGGCCGCAACTGCCCCGGCCGGTCCGGCCGGCCCGTCCGGTTCGTGGAGCGGCCCCCGACCCCGCCCGGCACCAGGCCGCAGGATCGCCGACCTGGCCGCCGTGCTGGTCGGCGTGGGCCTGGGGGCGGCGGTGGCGCTGCCCCTGTCCCAGGCGACCCGGCAGTCGGTCGGCGCCCCCGGCGGCCTGGCCGTGCTGGCCGGCGACGTGACGGCCACGGCCGGCACCTACCTGCTCCTGGTCATGGTGCTGCTGGCCGGCCGCATCCCGGGCGTGGAGCGGGCCGTGGGCCAGGACCGGCTGATCCGCTGGCACCGGCGCCTGTCGCCGGCACCGCTGCTGCTGCTGGGCGGCCACGCCGTGTTGACCACCCTGGGCTACGCCCAGGCCGGCCACCTGGGCCTGTGGGCGGAGGCCGGTTCGCTGACCACGACCATGGCCTGGATCTTCGCCGCCGTGGTCTCCTACGCGATGCTGGTAGGGATTGCCGGGCTGTCCATCCGGGCGGTGCGCCGGCGGGTCAGCTACGACACCTGGTGGGTCATCCACCTCTACACGTACCTGGCCCTGGCGTTCTCGGTGCCCCACCAGATAGTGGCCGGCAACTCGTTCGTGGGCCACCCCCTGGCCCGGGCCGCCTGGGCCCTGCTGTGGCTGGCCACGGCCGGGGTGGTGATCGTCTACCGGGTGGGGCTGCCGGTGGCGCGCACCGTGTACCACCGGCTCGAACTGGTGGACGTCCGGCCCGAGGGCCCCGGCGTGTACTCGCTGGTGGTGCGGGGCCGGCACCTGGACCGCCTGGCGGCGGCCGGCGGACAGTACTTCGGGTGGCGCTTCCTGGTCCGGGGCATGTGGTGGCACGCCCACCCGTTCAGCCTGTCGGCCCTGCCCCGCCCGCCGTACCTGCGGGTCACCATCAAGGTGGCCGGTGACGCCACCGCCCGGATAGCCCGCCTCCGCCCCGGGACCCGGATCGCCGTGGAGGGCCCCTACGGGGCGTTCACCGGCTCCACCCGCACCCGGCGCAAGGTGGCCCTCATCGGTGCCGGGGTGGGGATCACCCCGCTGCGGGCCCTGCTCGAGGACCTACCCGCCGACGTGGACGTCGTCGTGGTGCAGAGGGCCTCCACCCCGGAGGAGTTGATACACCGGGCCGAACTGGCCGCCATGGTGGACGCCCGGGCCGGCCGGCGGATGGAACTGGCCGGGCCCCGCAGCCAGCACCGCATGCACGACCCGCGCTACCTGCGCCGCCTGATCCCCGACCTGGCCGGCCGGGATCTGTACGTGTGCGGCCCCGAGCAGTTCTCGGCCGGGGTGGTGGCCGCCGCCCGGGCCCTCGGCCTGCCGCCCGGAGCCATCCACCACGAGTCGTTCTCGTACTGAGCCCCCCACCCGGAGGAACAAGACCCATGCAGCGCTACAAGCTCGTCATCGGCGGCACCATCGCCGGTATCGCCGGGGTCCTGGCGTTCCCGACCAGGGGCTCCCACCTGACCATTCCCACCGCCGGGTCCGGGAACGCCGCCACCGGCGGGTCGTCCGGGTCGTCCGGGGCGTCGGCGTCCTCGACGGGGACATCGGCGGGGTCGTCGGGGGGCTCGGCAGCGTCGTCGGGCGGCTCGGCGGCGGCGGCGGGCGGATCGGCAGCGGCGTCGGGCGGCTCGGCGGGGTCGTCGGGCGGCTCGGCGGCCACCCGGTCGGCGACCAGCGCCGACCAGGCCTTCCGCTTCGGGGACATGGCGGTCAAGGTGACGGTCAGCGGATCGAAGATCACCGGCGTGTCCATGGCCACGCTCAACGAGACCGACGGCCGCTCCGTGGCCATCGACAGCTACGCCGTCCCCCAGCTCGAACAGCAGGTGATCAGCGCCGGGTCGGTCAACATCAACGGGGTCTCCGGGGCGACCTTCACCTCCCAGGCGTTCGTCGACGCCGTGGCCAACGCCCTCACCAAGCTGGGGATCAAGGCATGACGGCGGCCACGTCGCTCCCGCCCGCCACCCACCTCGAAGCGGTGATGGGGACGGTCGTGGGCATCGTCAGCCCGGGCCCGCTGCCGGCCGGCACCGTGCGGGAGGCGGTCCGGGTCCTCCACGAGGCCGACCGGGTGTTCTCCACCTGGGACCCCGACAGCCCCATGTCCGTGCTGCGATCGGGGCGGGCCGGACCGGACGACCTCGATCCCGGCGACGCCGCCACCATCGCCGTCGTGCTGGATCGCTGCCGCCTGGCCCGGGAGCTCACCGCCGGCGCATTCGACCCGTGGGCCATGCCCGGAGGGGTGGATCCGACCGGTCTGGTCAAGGGCTGGGCCGCCGGCCGGGCCCTCGACGTCCTGACCGCCGCCGGCGTGGCCGCGGCCATGGTCAACGCCGGCGGCGACATCGCGGTGACCGGACGGCCCGGGCCGCTCCCGTGGCGGGTGGGGGTACGCCACCCGGCCCAGCCGCAGGCCTACGCCGCCGTGGTCGAGGTCGCCGCCGCCATCGCCACTTCCGGCGACTACGAACGGCCCGGCCAGCTGATCGACCCGACCACCGGCCGGACCGCCC
>DASSZD010000171.1:0-2502 GCA_035702985.1 Acidimicrobiales bacterium | reverse complement strand
CCGGCTCGAGCTGGACAAGCCGCTGCTCACCCAGTACGGCCACTTCGTCAACTCGCTGATCCACGGGAACCTCGGCTACTCGTACATCCACGGCCAGCCGGTCACGACGGTGATCAAGGAGGCGTTCCCCATCACCCTGTCGCTGGCCCTCGGGGCGGCGCTGATCTGGCTGATACTGGGAGTCCTGTCAGGGGTGCTGTCAGCGGTGCGGCGTGGCTCGATCCTGGACCGGGCGGTGACCACCACGGCGCTGGTCTTCTACTCGATCCCGGTGTTCGTCCTCGGCCTGCTGATGCTGTACGTGTTCTTCTACCAGCTCACCATCCACGGGGCCCGGTGGTTCCCGGGGGCCGGCTACACGTACATCAGCGGCAACCCGTTCCAGTGGTTGAGGCACCTGATCCTGCCGTGGATCTCGCTGGCGCTCATCTCGGCCGCCACCTACACCCGCCTGACCCGCAGCACCATGCTGGAGGTGATGGGGGAGGACTACATCCGCACCGCCCGGGCCAAGGGCCTGGTCGAGCGGCGGGTCATCTACCGCCACAGCCTGCGCTCAGCGCTGACGCCGGTCATCAGCCAGTTCGGCATCGACGTCGGCACCCTGCTCGGCGGCGCCATCCTGACCGAGTCGGTGTTCTCCATGCCCGGCCTCGGCTACACGGTGGTCAACGCCATCAGCCAGCAGGACCTGCCGGTCGTCATCGGGATCACCATCGTCGCCACCGTGGCGGTGGTCGTGGCCAACATCCTGGTGGACGTGGCCTACGCGGTCCTGGACCCGAGGGTGCGCCTGCACTAACCGGGCTCCGACAGGTTCCCCCGGCGCCGGGCCGCCCCACTTCGGTGGAGGCGGTCCCGGCGTCGTAGTGTCGACGACCATGGTTTCGGCTCTGTTCGACCCGGAGGCGTGGACGGAGGTCCCGGGCTTCTCCTTCACCGACATCACCTACCACCGCTCGGTGGAGCACGGCACCGTCCGGGTGGCGTTCGACCGGCCGGACGTCCGCAACGCCTTCCGGCCCCACACCGTCGACGAGCTGTACCGGGCCCTCGACCACGCCCGGCAGACCTCCGACGTCGGTTGCGTGCTGCTGACCGGCAACGGCCCCTCGCGGCGCGACGGGGGGTGGGCGTTCTGCTCCGGCGGCGACCAGCGCATCCGGGGCCGGGACGGCTACCAGTACGCCGAGGGCGAGACGGCCGAGACCGTCGACCCGGCCCGGACCGGGCGGCTGCACATCCTGGAGGTGCAGCGGCTGATCCGGTTCATGCCCAAGGTGGTCATCTGCGTGGTGCCGGGCTGGGCGGCCGGCGGCGGTCACAGCCTGCACGTGGTGTGCGACCTGACGCTGGCCAGCGCCGAGCACGCCCGCTTCAAGCAGACCGACACCGACGTGGCCAGCTTCGACGGTGGCTTCGGCTCGGCGTACCTGGCCCGCCAGGTGGGCCAGAAGTACGCCCGGGAGATCTTCTTCCTGGGCCGCACCTACACCGCGGCCGAGATGCACGCCATGGGGGCGGTCAACGCGGTGGTCCCGCACGCCCAGCTCGAGAGCACGGCCCTCCAGTGGGCCCGGGAGATCAACTCGAAGAGCCCGACCGCGCAGCGCATGGTCAAGTACGCCCTCAACCTGATCGACGACGGGCTGGTGGGCCAGCAGCTGTTCGCCGGTGAGGCCACCCGCCTGGCGTACGGCACCGACGAGGCGGTCGAGGGCCGCGACGCGTTCCTCGAGAAGCGGGCGCCGGACTGGTCGCCGTTCCCGTGGCACTACTGAGAGGCAGGCGCTGATGGCCGAGGTCGACTTCGACGGCCGGGTCGTGCACTACACCACGTCGGGACAGGTGGTGCCGGGGGCGCCGGTCCTGGTGTTCCACCACGGCCAGCCGGGGGCGGCCCTGATCCCGCCGGACCTGGCGGCGGCCGCCCACCGCCACGGCCTGGAGGTCGTCATGGTGTCGCGGCCCGGCTACGGGCCGTCGGAGCGCCACGCCGGGCGGCGCGTCGCCGACGCGGCCGCCGACACGGCCGCCGTGCTCGCACACGTCGGTGCCGGGGAGTTCGTCACCGCCGGCTGGTCCGGCGGCGGCCCCCACGCCCTGGCGTGCGGCGCCCTGCTGGCTCCCCGCTGCGCCGCAGTGGCCGTCCTGGCCGGGGTGGCCCCCTACCACGGCGTCCCCGACCTGGACTTCACCGCCGGCATGGGCCCGGAGAACGCGGCCGAGTTCGAGGCGCTGATCGCCGGCGACCCGAGCCTGGAGGAGACGATCGCCGCCCAGTGCCGGCACCTGGCGACGATCACCCCCGCCGGCGTGGTGGACGCCCTCGGCGGGCTGGTCTCGCCTCCTGACGTCGCGGCGCTGCAGGCCGGAGCGAGCGGTCACATCGCCGCATCGATGAACCTGGCGTGCGAGCGGGGGCACTACGGCTACTGGGACGACGGGATCGCGTTCATCAGCCCGTGGGGCTTCGACCTGTCCGCCATCACGGTGCCGGTC
>DASSZD010000167.1:0-50746 GCA_035702985.1 Acidimicrobiales bacterium | reverse complement strand
TGGATACACATCTAGAATACTAGACGGATTGATTCGGTCGATTTGCCGGCAGATAGTTCGCCTAGCGAAACGTCGCGTCTAGTTTCTGGACTACAAAAACGACGCACGAGACGGTAGTTGAGCCAACCAGTCAGAATTTGCACCCACTCTGACCTGCGCGTTTGTAGTTCAGCAGACCAGACGAAAGGCGATCAGGGCGTTTCGAGACCGTCCGATTCGGCCGCTCTCGCATCCCTCCTGAGCGCAGAACAGCCTACCTCACCGGCCCCCACGGAGCCATCGGCCCGGTCCCGCCGGCGCGGGAGAGAGGCCCGGCCCACTACGAAGGCAGGTGGTGACCAGGGGATCTCGGAACGCACGGAGCGGTGGTGGCAACGGGCCGTCCCTGATGGCGAGAGAATCGACCTCATGACCGCTGGTGATGAGACCGCACACGACTGGGACGACTCCTACGGGGGACCGCCCCCGCCGTGGGACATCGGACGCCCGCAGGCCGCGCTCGTCCGTCTGGCCGATGCCGGGGCGCTGGCCGGGGCGGTGCTCGACGCCGGTTGCGGCACGGGCGAGCACACCATCCTGGCGGCCGTCCACCACGCCGACGCCCTCGGCATCGACGTGTCGCGGCGGGCGGTCGAGACGGCGCGGCTGAAGGCCGCCGAGCGCGGCGTTGACGCCCGCTTCCAGGTGCTCGACGCCCTGCGCGTCGCCACGCTCGGAGCGGAGTTCGACACGATCGTCGACAGCGGCCTGTTCCATGTGTTCGACGACGAGGACCGGGCCCGGTACGTCACCGGCCTGCGGGCCGTCCTCCGGCCGGGTGGCCACCTTCACCTCATGTGCTTCAGCGACCGCCAGGCGGGCGACTGGGGTCCCCGGCGCGTCGCCGCAGACGAACTGCGTGCGGCCTTCGGGTCCGGCTGGCGGATCGACTCCCTGACCGCCGACCGCTTCGAGATCAACCCCGGTCTCGGCCAGACCGCGGCCGAGGCCTGGCTGGCCGACGTGGTCCGTACTCCGTGAGGGATCTCAGGCGGCTGCGATCGTGAAGGTGGTGCCGACGGCGTTGGGGACAAAGGCGTGGGGGAGGGCGGCGGCCAGGCGGTGCTGTGCCCTCCAGCCGGTGCAGTGAGCGGGCACGAGCACCTCGGGGTTCAGCTCCGTCAATGCGGTTGCGGTGGGCTCGATGATCGGCTCGAAGGCCGGCCCGGTGAGGTGGAACCCGCCGAACAGGCCGGTCAGGCGGGAGCTCCCGGTCAGGCGCAGGGCGTAGCGGCAGATGTTGACGGCGCCGGCGTGGCCGCAGCCGGTCAGCACCACCAGCCCCCTGCCCCGCACGGATACGACCAACGCCTGGTCGTCGAGGATCAGGGGGTCGGGCTCCCAGCCGCCCGCCGCCCTGGCCTCGTGGAACGGCATACCGATCTCGAAGTCCGTCGTGCGGTCCACCTCGCCGGTGATCAGGACGGTACCGTCGAGCAGCAGGGACGGTTGACGCCGCTCGATCACCTCGAACCCCTCGTCCTCGACGGAGCGGCGCCGCAGCACCGGCAGCTCCCACTCCGGCCTGCCGGGCAGCGAGATCCGGCGGGCGGTCCACACCAGGGGATGCAGCACCATGGGCAGCCCCGTCCGGCCCCGCAGCCGGGCCAGACCAGGGATGCCACCGGCATGGTCGAAGTGGCCGTGGCTGAGGACCACCGCTTCGATGTCGTCGGTGGCGATGGCGAGGCGCTCCATGTTGTCCGCCAGGCCGTGGGGCGACACGCCGGTGTCGAAGAGCAGGGTGTGGCGGCGGTCCCCCCTCCGGGTGGTGACCAGCGCGGCGAAGCCGTGCTCGGCGGTCAGGCCGGGTACCGTCCGGCCCTGCTCGAACTGGGGCGCCGGGACGGAAGGGGTGCGGTTCATGGCGGTCCGGCGGGCCGGGCCCATGTCGGCCATCAACCCGTCGTAGCTGTTGTCCACCAACGTGGTGATCACCAGCTCGTCCACCGGTTCCACGGCGATGGGATCAACGGCCTCACCGGGGATCTCTCTCGGCCGCGCCGCCCGGGCCTCGTCACGGTCGGGGTGGTCCGTACCGCTGTGGCTGTGTCCGTCACACACAGCCACGATGTCTAGCGCGGCCAGACCGACCGGCGGCGCAAGACGCTCCCATACGGGCGGGTGGCGTGGGGGCCTGGGCGTGGAATAGCGGAGGGTGACCCTGGGGTTGGCCAGGGCGTGACGATCCGAGCTTCCTGGAACGGTCAGGTGCTGGCCGAGAGCGACCAGACTCAGGTGGTGGAGGGCAACCACTACTTCCCCCCCGGCGCCCTCCGCTGGGAGCATCTCGCTCCCAGCGATGCCCACAGCCACTGCCCCTGGAAGGGTGACGCCAGCTACTACGACGTCACGGTCGGGGGAGAGGTGAACCGGGCGGCCGCCTGGTACTACCCCGAGCCGCTGCCCGCGGCCAGCCAGATCCGCGACCACGTCGCCTTCTGGAACGGCGTCACCGTCGAGGCCGTCCCGGACCGGCCCTGAGCGGCTCCCGGCCCGCGGGCCGCCGGGAGGTCAGCTCGCCCGCAGCTTGAACCGGGCCCCGGCCGGGTCGGCGCAGAGCACCAGCACGCCGTAGGGCGTGTGGTCGGGCCCCTGCAGGACCGAGCCCCCGAGCTCCTTCACCGCCTGGGCGGTGGCGGTGGCGTCATCCACGTGCCAGTAGATGTCCCAGTGGTCGCCGCCTGCCTGAAGCCAGCGGCTGGAGTCCATCATTCCACCCAGGTCCTCGTCCGAGGCGTGGCTGCGGAAGGTGTAGTAGCGGAAGTCGTCGGTGTCGCCCGCCGCTTCCATGTCGTAGTCGAAGAGATCGCGGTAGAAGGCCACCTCCTTCGCGTGCTCCCTGGTGTGAAGCTCGAACCAGCTGGGGCTGCCGTTCTCGCCGACCACCCGGAAGCCCTCGAATGTGCCCGGCTGCCACAGCCCGAACACCGCCCCTGACGGGTCGGTTAGCACCGCCTGCACGCCCAGGTCCGCCACGGGCATGGCTCCGGAGTGGATCGTCGCGCCGCCGGCCCGGGCTTTTTCCAGAGAAACGGCCATATCGCGGGTGCAGAAGTACGGCTTCCAGGTGTTGTCGGCGGTCAGGTCGCCCATCGAGCCCATGCCGCCGGCCGTGGGCGAGTCGCCACGGTTGAACATCCAGTAGCCGCCGAACTCGGCGGAGGGCTCGAGCGCCTCCCAGCCGAACAGCTGGCCGTAGAACCGCCGGCTGCCCTCGACGTCAGTGGTCCACAGGTCGGCCCAGCACGGCGCTCCCGCCGGGCTCGAGTCTCGGTTGGTCATCTCGTCCGCTCCTTGCTCGGGTGGTCGCTCGCTCGGTAGGACGGCGCCCGGGCGTCGAAGTCATCGGCCCGCCCCGTGCAGCTACGTGGGGCGGTGGGGGGTCGACAGGTCTAGGTCCGGCCGACGATCTGGTCGGCCAGCCCGTAGGCCACGGCCCCGGCCGCGTCGAGATGGAGGCCGGAGCGCAGGTCGGCCTCGACGTGCTCGAAGGGCCGGCCGGTGACCTCCGCGAGCCGGCGGACGAAGCTCTCGACCCGCTGCTGCATGTCGGTTGCCTGGTGGTGCAACTCGCTGGCCACCCCGGTGAACTCGGCCCGGGGCTCGTGCAGGTGGATGTGGCCGAGGGCGCCGATGCGGCGGTGCCGGCACACCGCCAGAACGCCCACCATGGTCCCGCCGACGGTGCCGGCCACGGTCCCGTTGACGGCCACTCCCAACGAATCGATGGTGTCCATCAGGGCGAAGGCCACGTCCAGCGAGTCCGACCCGGCGCTCATCCGCAGCTCCACCGGGTCGTCCCCCAGTGCTTCGAGAGCCATCAGCGAGGCCGCGACAGCGGCGGCCCGGGCGTGGTCGACCGGGCCGGTGAGCAGCACCATGCGCCGCTCGAGCAGGGCCCGCTCGGCCGCTGACAGACGGCCCGGCAGGGGATCAGGGGGATCGGGATCCGGTCCCCCGGCGTTTCCGGCCACTCGCCAGTAGGCCACGCCAGGACGTTACTCCCGCCTGGCGCGCCCCGCCCCAACCCGTGGCAACGCCCGGGTCAGGGGCGGCGGTCCGGCGGAAGCCCGGGGCCCGAATGGGTAGAACCGAGGCCATGTCGAGCGGATGGCCTCAGGCGCTGTGGTTGGTTCGCCACGGCGAGAGTGTCGGTAACGCCGCCGCCGCGGCGGCCCGGGCCGCCGGGGCCGAGGTCATCGCCGTGGACCGGCGGGACGCCGACGTCGACCTGACCGCGGAGGGATGCCGGCAGGCCGAGGCGGTGGGTCGTTGGCTGGCGGGGCTGCCGCCGGCGGAGCGGCCGGAGCGGGCGGTGGTGTCGCCGTACCTGCGCACCCGCCGGACGGCCGATATCGCCCTGGCCCAGGTCGACGCCGGGGTGCCGGTCACTTTCGACGAACGCCTCCGGGACCGCGAGCTCGGCGTTCTCGACCGGCTCACGGCCATAGGCATCCAGGCCCGCCATCCGGAGGAGGCGGCGGCCCGGCTGCGGGTGGGCAAGTTCTACCACCGGCCGGCGGGCGGCGAGAGCTGGGCCGACGTGCTCCTCCGGGTGCGCAGCGCCCTGGCCGACCTGCGGGCCGACCACGCCGACCGGAGGGTCCTGGTGGTGGCCCACGACGTGGTGGTGATCCTGTTCCGCTACCTGCTGGAGAGCTTGGACGAGGCCACGGTGCTCGACATCAGCCGCCGGACCGCCCCGGTCAACTGCGGGATCACCTTCTACCGCCTCAGCGCCGAGCGGGGGCTGGTGCTGCACAACTACAACGCCGCCATCGACCGGGACGGGCAGTTGGAGGCAACCGGTGCCTGAGCCCGGCGGGCCGGTCGAGGTGACGCCCGGCCTTCTGCGCGGTTGGCCGCTGCCGTCGCACCGGGATGGCAGCACCAAGGAGACCAGGGGCCAGGTCCTGGTCGTGGGCGGCGCCGCCCAGACCCCCGGGGCGGTGCTCCTGGCCGCGGTGGCGTCGCTGCGGGCCGGCGCCGGAAAGCTGGCCATCGCCACCGTGGCCAGCACCGCCGCCGCCCTCGGCGTGGCCGTCCCCGAGGCTCTGGTCCAGGCCCTGCCCGAAACCGACGCCGGGGCGGTCGATCCCTCGGCGGCGGACCGCGCCGTTCGCATGGCCGGGTCGGCGGGTGCCGTGCTGATCGGGCCGGGCATGACCGAGAAGGACGACTGCTGCCGGCTGGTCGGCTCGGTGCTGCGCCGGGTGGGCGACGCCGCCGTGGTCCTCGACGCTCTCAGCCTGGCCGTCGTGGAGGAGGATCCGGCCATCCTGCGGGGCCTCGACCGCACCCCGGTGATGACCCCCAACCGACGGGAGCTGGGCTACATGCTCGGCGTGGACGGCGGCGACATCGACGCCGACCCGCAGCCGGCGGTGGTGGAGGCCGCCCGCCGGTTCGGGGCGGTGGTCAGCCTGGGCGGGGGCGAGACGCTTATAGCCGGGCCCGACGGCCGGGTGTGGCACGAGAGCACCGGCGGGATCGGCCTGGGGGTATCCGGTAGCGGCGACTGCGCCGCGGGTGTCGTCGCCGGGCTGCTGGCCCGGGGGGCCACGGCCGAGCAGGCCGCGGTGTGGGGCGCCCACCTGCACGGCAGCGCCGGGGACCGGCTGGCCACCCGGCTGGGCCGGGTCGGCTACCTGGCCCGGGAGGTCGCCGACGAGGTTCCGCAGGTGCTCAGCATGTACGACTAGCGCCGGCCCGACCCCGCCTTGCACACCCCCGGGGGTATAGGATGGACCAACTCCGGAAAGGGTGATGCGTGATGTGTCGGGCTGTCAACTGTCGTACGTGCGGGAAGAAGACCTGGGCCGGCTGCGGGCAGCACGTGGACATGGTCCTGGCCGGAGTTCCGGCCTCCCAGCGCTGCCCGGGTCATCCCCGGTCCGAGACCCGGCCGGGATCCCTGCTCGGGCGGATATTCCGGCGCCGGTAGCCGCCCGGCGCTCGGTAGCGGCCCGGCCCCCGGTAGCGGCCCGGCTCCCGTAGCGGCCCGGCCCCCGGTAGCGGCCCGGCCCCCGGTAGCGGCCCGGCCCCGGTAGCGGCCCGGCCCCGGTAGCGGTCCGGCGGCGGTCGCCGGGCCGGTCGGGCGCCCGCCGCCTCCCCGGTCATTCACCCGTGTGACCGCTGCGACCGACCGCTATAGTCCGCGGCGAGGCAGGGGGTCAGGGCATGGCACAAGACGTGGCCGCGGTGGCGTCGGGGGTCGCTGCCACTTCCGGCGAGAGGCCGGCGGCGGCCGAATTCGAGATCATCCCGCTGAGGGGCCTGCCGGTGGTGGGGGTGGTGCTGGTCGGGCTGGTCGTGGTGATCGCCACCGACGCCAGGTGGGGCGTGGACTTCTTCCATGTGGTCGGCGGGGGCTTCTGGACGGCTCTCGACCTGTTCCTGGGGTTCGTGCTGGGGCCCATCCTGGGCCGCCTGTCGATCCCGGCCCGGGTGGAGCTGACCACCCGGCTCATGCCCAAGATGCTGCTGATCATGCCGACGGTCGTGGTGTGCACGCTGGCAGCCGGCTGGCAGCTGGCCCGCCAGACCGGGGACATCCTCTCGACCTACCCGCACCACAGCTGGGTGGTGGCGTCGATGTGCGTGGTCGCCGTCATGGCGGTCGTGGCGCTGGGCCTCCTCGAACCGGCCAATCTGGCTGTCCTGTTCGAGCTGAAAAAGAGCCAGCCGGACGGCGAGATCATCGGCCGGCTGATGAAGCGGTTCATCTACTCCGCCGGGATAACCGGAGCCATGCAGGTGGCCACCCTCATCATCATGACCCGGATGGCCACGGCGTGACCGCTGCCCCGGAGGCGCCGCCGTCGCTGGTGCGGGACCGCAAGCTGCCGCCCGTCGCCGAGGTGGCGATCGTGTCGATCTGCATGATGCTGATCGGGGGCGTGTACCTGGCCGCCCAGCTCCCCGGCCGTCCCAGCCTGGTGCTGCCGGTGGTGCTGGTCGCCGTCGGCGGCGCCCTGACCGCAGGCGACATGGTGGTCCTGAGCCGGATCCGGCCGTTCGCCTGGCCGACCTTCTTCCTGGTGCTCAAGTGGGCCCTGCTCGCCTATCTGGTCATAGCGGGCATGCTCGAGTACGTGTTCGTCCGGGACAACACGCCCGGGCCGGCCATGGCCGTGCTGACCGCCACGCTGGTCGTGTTCGCCCTGGACGTACCGACGATCCTGGCGTTCACGGTGGCCCGCTTCGCCGACCCGGGCCCGCACGGCTCCCGCTGAACCGCCGGGACCGGCAGCAGCCGGGGCCGGGCCGCGCCCGCTCGCCGACCGCAGCAGCCGGGGCCGGGCCGCGCCCGCTCGCCGACCGCTGCCGGGTAGCTTCCGTACCGTCGTTCACAAGGGGTGGACGATCCCGGTCAGGCGTCGTTGCCGGCCCCCCTCGAAGGAGCACCGTCCCCATGTTCTCGACCCTGGGTCGCGTCGTCGTGCGCCACCCGTGGCGGGTGATCGCCGTGTGGATCGTCGCCGCCGTAGCCGTCATCGGTCTGGCCCCCCGGCTGAGCACGACCAGCAACGAGGCCTCGTTCCTGCCCAGCCACTACCAGTCGGTCCAGGCCCAGAACCTGCAGCGGCGGGCCTTCCCGACCGCCGCCGCCCCGGCCGCCATCGTGGTGGTCGAGCGGGCCGACGGCAGCCCCCTCACCCCGGCCGACAGCGCCAGGGTGAGGAGCGTGGCGGCGGCCCTGCAGGCCCGCCACATCCCCGAGATCGGGGCCGTCGTGGCCGGGTCGCCCTCGGCGAACCGGCTCATCCAGCCGGTGGCCGTGCTGATGCCCAACGCCGACCAGCAGCTGACCGCCTCCCAGGTCAGGGCGGTCAAGACCCTCCGGGCCGACGTCACCACCGCCGTGGCCGGCACCGACCTGCGGGCCGGCGTCACCGGCACCGCCGCCCAGTTCGTCGACCAGCAGGCGGCCGGCAGCAAGGCCAACGCCATCGTCGGCGGCGCCACCATCGGCCTGATCCTGCTCCTGCTGGCCGTCATCTTCCGCAGCCCCACCATCGCCCTGCTGCCGGTCCTGGTCATCGCCGCCATCTCCCAGGTGGCCACCGGCCTGATCGCCGCCGTCAGCCGGGCGTTCGGGCTCAACATCGACAGCACCGTGAGCTCCATGCTCATCGTGGTGCTCTTCGGGGTGGGCACCGACTACATCCTGTTCCTGCTGTTCCGGTTCCGGGAGAGGCTGCGGGCCGGCGACGACCCCAGGCAGGCCATGGCCAGCGCCATCGCCCGGGTCGGGCCCGCCGTCGCCACCGCCGCCGGCGCCGTGATCATCGCCTTCCTGGCCCTCACCCTGTCGTCGCTGGGCCTGTTCCGCTCGCTCGGCCCGGCCCTGGCCATCGCCGTGGCCACCACCCTGTTGGCGGGGCTCACCCTCATCCCGGCCATCGTCACCCTGCTGGGCACCCGGGTGTTCTGGCCGTCGAAGGCCTGGAAGGAGGAGCCTTCCGGGGCCCGCTTCGCTGCCATCGGGCGCGCCCTGGGGCGCCGCCCCGGACGTTTCGCCGCCGTGACCGGGGCGGTCATGGTGCTGCTGGCGGTCGTGGCGCTGGGTTTCCACCCGACCTTCGACCTGCAGAGCGGGTCCACCGCCACCAGCCAGTCCGCGGTGTGGAGCCAGCAACTGCTCAAGGGCCTCCCGGCCGGCGCGACCGACCCCACCGGCGTGTACCTGGAGTCCACCACCGGCGCCCGGCTGCCAGCGGCGGCGCTGGCCGCCTACCGGACCCGCCTGGCCGCCGTGCCCGGAGTGGCCCAGGTGGCCGCCGCCCGGCTCGCCCCCGGTGGCACCGTGGCCGAGTACCAGGTCCTCCTGTCGTCCCCCGGCCGCTCCGACGCCGCCATGGCCACCGTGTCGGGGCCGCTCCAGGCCGCCGTCGACACCGCCCCGCCCGGCACCCGGCCCCTGATCGGCGGCGTCACCTCGGTGTTCGTGGACCTGCACAAGGCCATGAACCGGGACTACTCGGTGGTCTTCCCGGTGGCCGCGGTGCTGATCCTGGTCATCCTGGCCCTACTGCTGCGCAGCGTGGTGGCCCCGTGGTATCTGATGGTTTCGGTCGGCCTGGGTTTCGCCGCCACCCTCGGAGCCACCGTCGGGGTGTTCCAGGATCTGAGCGGCGACGCCGGCCTCACGTTCATCCTGCCGCTGATCATGTACCTGTTCGTGGTGGCCCTCGGTACCGACTACAACATCCTGATGGTGGCCCGCCTGCGGGAGGAATCCGCCGAGGGTCGCAACGCCCGCGACGCCGCCGCCATGGCCGTGCGCCACGCCGGGCCCACCGTGGCCTCCGCCGGGCTGATCCTGGCCGGGACGTTCGCCTCGCTCATACTGGCCGGAGGCGGCACATTGTCCCAGATGGGGTTCGCCATCGCTCTGGGGATCGCCATCTCCGCCTTCGTGATGGCCCTGTTCCTGACACCGGCCCTCACCGCCCTGCTCGGCGAACGAGCCTGGTGGCCCGGGCGCAGCACCGGCCCGGGCCGCTCCGCCCCGGTGGCCGCTGGCACCCCGGCGGCCACCCCGGCCGGGGGCGGGCGGGACGAACCGGAGTCGGCCCCGGTGGGCTGAGCCGGCCGGTTACCGCCGGTTCGGGCCTTTGGTCGGTGTCGGGGATACCGCCGGCCCTCCATACTCGCGGCGTGGTTCCCGTCGCCGCAGCCGCTCCAGAACGCTCCTGAACGGGCCGACCGGCGATGGCGTACCACGATCCCGGACCGATCCAGACGTTGGACGGACGGGCCGCCCTGGCCGCCCTGGGCAGCTCCCGGCGGGGGCTGGACCCTGCCGAAGCGGCCCGGCGCCTGGAGCAGTCGGGGGCCAACCGGCTGCCCCGTCCCCGGCCCAGACCGGTGAGCGCCGAGCTGCTGGCCCAGTTGACCAACATGTTCGCAGTAGTGCTGATGGTGGCGGCGGCGATCACCTTCGTGATCTACTTCGTCACGTCGCCCCGCGACGTGGCGAACCTGGAGCTGGCCTTCGGCATCCTGGGGGTGGTGGTGCTCAACGCCCTGATCGGCTTCGCCCAGGAGCACGCCGCGGAACGCACCGCGGAAGCGCTCCAGGCGATGGTCCCGCACCGGGCCCGGGTGGTGCGAGCCGGGGAACTGGTCGAGGTCGACGCCGAGGACCTGGTACCCGGCGACGTGGTGACCCTGGAGGCCGGTGACGCGGTACCGGCTGACTGTCGGGCGGTCGAGGCTCACGACCTGGCGGTGGAGATGGCGGCCATCAGCGGGGAGAGCGAGCCGGTCCGACGCACCGCCGACCGGGTGGCCACCCAGGAGCTGGCCGAGGCCCGCAACTGCCTGTTCATGGGCACGTCGGTCACCAACGGATCGGGTAAGGCGGTGGTGTACGCCACCGGGCTGCGGACCGAGTTCGGGCGCATCTACCAGCTGACAGCCGCGCTGCCGCCCGAGCCGAGCCCGCTGCAGCGCCAGGTCACCGACATGGCCCGCCGGGTGGCCGCCGTGGCCATTTCGGCCGGGGTCCTGCTGTTCGGGCTGCGGGTGCTGACCGGGAATCCTGCCGCCCTGTCGTTCGTGTTCGCCCTGGGGGTGATGGTGGCGCTGGTGCCCGAGGGGCTTCCGGCCACGCTGTCGGTGTCGCTGGCCATAGGCGTCCGGCGCATGGCCCGGCACAACGCCCTGATCAAGAGGCTGGCGGCGGTGGAGGCCCTGGGATCCACCACGGTCATCTGCACCGACAAGACCGGGACCTTGACCAAGGCCGAGATGACGGTGCAGCAGATCTGGGAGTCGGGCCGGTTCCATCCGGTGTCGGGGGTGGGCTACCGGCCGGAAGGGCAGGTCGAGGGCGCCGCATCTGTCACGGCCCTGGTCCGGGTGGCCGCGCTGTGCTGCGACGCCCGCCTCATCCCGCCCGCCGACGGCAGCGAGTGGCGGATCCTCGGCGACACCACCGAGGGCGCCATCCTGGTGGCCGCCGCCAAAGCCGGTCTGGACCTGGCCGCCGAACAGAGGCGCACGCCCCGGGTGGCCACGTTCGCCTTCGACCCGGACCGCAAGCTGATGAGCACCCTCAACCGGTCCGGGGCGGCGATCGAAGCCTACGTGAAGGGATCGCCGGAGGCGGTCCTGGCCCGCTGTACCAGGATCTGCTGGCAGGGCCGGCCGGTCGACATCGGGCCGGATCATCGCCAGGCGATCAGTACCGCCAACGACTCCATGGCCGCCGACGCCATGCGGGTGCTGGCCGTGGCGGTGGGCGCGGTGCCCTCGGCGCGCGCCACTCAGGACGAGGTGGAGAACGGCCTGACCTTCCTCGGGCTCATAGGCATGAACGACCCGGCCCGACCGGAGGTCGCCGCCGCCGTCCGGGCCTGCGCCGGCTCCGGGATCAGGATCATCATGGTCACCGGGGACTACGGGCTCACCGCCGAGGCCGTCGCCCGCAGGGTCGGGATCGTCGGCGGGGGCATCGCCCGCCTGGTGACCGGCGCCGAACTCGATCTGCTCGACGACGACAAGCTCGCCGCTGTCCTGACCGAGGAGAGGCTGATCTTCGCCCGGGTCCGGCCCGAGCACAAGCTGCGGGTGGTCGCCGCCTTGGAGGCGGCCGGTGAGATCGTGGCCGTCACCGGCGACGGCGCCAACGACGCCCCCGCCCTCAAGCGGGCCAGCATCGGGGTGGCCATGGGCCGAACCGGCACCGACGTGGCCCGCTCCGCGGCGGTGATGGTCCTGCTCGACGACTCCTTCGCGTCCATAGCCAAGGCGGTCGAACTGGGCCGGGGCGTGTACCAGAACATCCGCCGGTTCCTGGTCTACCTGTTCAGCCACAACCTGGCCGAACTGGCTCCCATCCTGGCGGCCACCTTCACCGGCTTTCCCCTGGTGCCGCTCAGCGCCCTGCAGGTCCTGGCCATCGATCTGGGGTCCGACGTGATGCCCGCCCTGGCGCTGGGCGCCGAGCGGCCCGAGCCGGGAACCATGGAGCGGCCGCCCCGGTCCCGGTCCGAGCATCTCTTCAACCGGGCCGTCGTGCGCCGGTTCGTGTTCCTCGGCACCATCCAGTCGGCCGGGGTCGTGTTCGCCTTCTTCTGGCGCATCCACTCCGCCCACCTGCCGTTCGAGGCGTTCACCGCCTCCAACCCGATCTACCGGGAGGCGCTGACCATGTCCCAGGCCGGGATCGTGGTCAGCCAGTTCTTCAACAGTTTCGCCGTGCGCACCGAAACCCAGTCGGTCTTCCGGGCCGGCCTGTTCTCCAACCCCCCGCTGATCGCGGCTGGCTGTTTCAGCATCGCCCTGATGGCGGCCATCAGCTACGTCCCGGCGCTGCAATCGGTGTTCCACACCGCGGCGCTGAGCCTGTCGGACTGGCTGCTCCTGGTCGCCTTCGGCGCCGCCCTGCTGGCCGCCGACGAGATCCGCAAGGCGGCGCATCGCCGGCATGATCGGCGCCACCGCCGGGAACCGACCCGACCCGTCAAGGAGGCGGTCTGATGCACGTCGTGATCGTCGGCTGTGGCCGGGCCGGATCGCACCTGGCCTCCACCCTCGACTCCGAAGGGGACACGGTGGCCCTCGTCGACGTCGATGAGCACGCCCGGGACCGGCTCCCCGGCGGCTTCAAGGGACGGTTCATCAGGGGCGACGGGATGAACCGGGACGTGCTGCGGTCCGCCGGCATCGAGACGGCGGACGCCTTCGTGGCGGTCAGCTCCAACGACAGCTTGAACATCGTCTCCGCCCGGATGGCCCGCGACGTCTACCAGGTGCCCCACGTGGTGGGGCGGCTGCACGACGTGGACCGGGCCCCGGTCTGCGCCGAGCTGGGGCTGGCCATGGTCACCTCGGTGCGCATGACCGTCAACCGGATCCACCGGATGCTCCGCCATCAGCGCCTCGAACCGGAACACAGCTTCGGCAACGGGGAGACCGTCCTGGTCCGCTCCCCCGTCCCCGACTACCTCCGGGGCCGGCCGGTGGCCGACTTCAACGTGCACGGCGAGATCCAGGTGGTGGAGGTCACCAGCGCCGGGCGGTCGAGGATCCCGACCGACGGCCAGCTCATCCGGGGGGGAGACACGCTCAGCTTCATCGTCGCATCGGCGTCGCTCGACCGGCTGCGGTCGTTCCTGGGAGGAAGGTGGCACTGACATGCACGTCATCGTGGCCGGCGGCGGCGATATCGGCGCCCAGCTGGCCCAGCTGCTGGCCGCGTCGGGCAACGACGTGGTGATCGTGGAGAAGAACCGGTCCAGGGCGTCGGCGCTCGGCGGGCAGGGAGCGGCGGTGGTCTTCGGAGACGCCTGCCGGGCGGAGGTGCTCGAGTCCGCCGGCGGCCTGCGCACCGCCGTCCTGGTCGCCTGCACCGCCAGCGACGAGGAGAACCTGGTCATCGCCGTCCTGGCCAAGCGACACCTGGAGATCCCCCGGGTGGTGGCCCGGGTCAACCTCGAGGCCAACCGGTGGTTGTTCGACCACACCTGGGGGGTGGACGCCGCCGTCTCCTCCGTGTCCGCCCTGGTCGGGCTGATCGAGGAGGCCACCGGATCGGCCGAGACCCTGCGGTTGGCCGACCTGGCCGGGGCCGGGCTGACCCTGATAGAGGTCAACCTCTCCACCGAATCGTCCGCTCTCGGGCACAGCCCCGCCGGCCTGGAGCTCGGCGACTCCGACGTGGTGGCGGTGGTCGTCCGCTCCGGCCAGGCCCTACCCGTCGACGCCACCCTCCGCTTCGCTCCGGGTGACACCGTGCTGGTGGTCACCAAGCCCGACAGCGAGGAACGCGTTCGCGCCGCCTTCTACGCCCGGTCCTGACCACGCCGGCCCGGGCGTCCGAGCGCCCGATGGGGTCGAGGTCCGCCAGCTCCGGCCGGCTGTGTGACCGGCGGGAAGCGCCTCGCTGGCAGCCCTGACGCCAGCCCCGCCCGGGGCTCGGTTTTCCGGAAATACGGGCGCGGCTGGGGCCTGCGGACCGGGGTTATGCTGTGCCGGCAGCCGGGTGCCCGGGGGCAGGGCCGGAGGGGAGCGGAAATGATACGGGTGAGCCGGGCCGGGCGGGGCAACCACACGCTCGCGAAGCTGGTGGTGGGGGTCGGGGCCGTGGCCGCCGCCCTGGTGGTGCCGGCGGTGCAGGACGCCCCGCCGGCGTCCGCCGCGAGCGGGGTGACGGCGGCCACCAGCACGGGGGGTCAGGTCTTCGCGTTCGGTTCGGCGCCGGCCCTGGGCTCGCTGGCGGGGTCCGCTCTCAACTCGCCCATTGAGGGGATAGCGGCCACGCCGAGCGGCGGGGGTTACTGGTTGGTAGCAGCGGATGGTGGGGTGTTCTCGTTCGGGAATGCCGGCTTTCACGGGTCGACCGGCGGTATGAGCTTGAACCAGCCGATTGTGGGGATGGCGGCCACGCCGAGCGGCCAGGGTTATTGGCTGGTGGCGGCCGACGGTGGGGTGTTCTCCTTCGGCGACGCCGTCTTCCACGGCTCGACCGGCGGCATGAGGTTGAACCAGCCGATCGTCGGCATGGCGGTGACACACGACGGAGGTGGTTACTGGCTGGTGGCCGCCGATGGTGGGGTGTTCTCGTTCGGCGACGCCGTCTTCCACGGCTCGACCGGCGGTATCAGGCTCAACCAGCCGATCGTGGGCATGGCCGCCAGCGGCAGCGGCCAGGGTTACTGGCTGGTGGCGGCGGATGGTGGGGTGTTCTCGTTCGGGGACGCCCCGTTCCTCGGATCGGCGTCCGGCTCGCACCCCGGCCAGCGGATCATCGGGATGGCCCGCGCCAGCGGCGGGTACTGGGTGGCCGAGGGCGGGCTCTCCAACTCGCCGTTCACCCCGGATCTGATCGCCTACCTGCACACCCTGCCGGAGACCGTCACCGCCGCCGTCGAGGACCTGCACACCAAGGTCGTCTACACCTACGACCCGGGCCCGGCCCTCCAGCTGGGCAGCACCTTCAAGGTCCAGATCCTGGGGACGCTGCTGGCGGAGGCCCAGGCGGCCGGCCGCGGCCTGACCGCCTACGAGCAGAGCCTGGCCGTCCCCATGATCGAGGTGAGCGACAACGCCGCCGGAGCCGCCCTGTTCGCCCACGTGGGCGGCGCTCCGGCCGTCCAGGCGTGGGACGACTCCATCGGGATGCGCAACACGACCGTGCTGGCCAACTGGGGCGCCTCGACCAGTTCCGCCACCGACCAGCTGACGCTGCTGAACGCCTTCGCCACCCCGAACCCGTTCCTGGGCGACGCCTACCGGGCCTACGGCCTGGACCTGCTCGGCCACGTCGAGCCGAGCCAGGTGTTCGGCATCAACGTGGGCCCGCCGGCGTCGAGCGTGCTGGCGGCCAAGACCGGGCGCCTGATCGCACCGGGTGTCCGCAACGGCATCGCCTGGATAGACGGCCAGGGGCGCGACTACCTCATCGCGGTGCTGGTGCAGAACGGCAATGACCAGCTGGGTGAGGCGGCCATGGAACCCATCTCCTACGACTCCTGGATCGCCCTGGGCCCCTAGCGGGGGTATCCCGGGGCGACTCCCGACCGGGGGCCCCGCCACGCCGGGGACCGCCACGCCGGGGGACCGCGACCGCGGCCCACCGCCTACGATTTTGGGTATGGAAGGGCGGTTGCCTGCCGACCTGGCCGCTGCGGTCGCCCGTGGCGGCGAGATGGGTGCCCGCTTCGCCGCGTTCGATTGGGCGTCCCACCCGCTGGGGCCGCCCAGCGGCTGGGACCCCGAGATCCGGGCCGCGGTGGCGGTGGCCCTGGCTTCGAGGTTCCCGACCATCCTGTGGCTGGGCCACGACCTGTGGGTCGTCTACAACGACGGGTACATCCCGATGCTGAGCGAGAAGCACCCGGCGGCCCTCGGCGCCGCCGGCCGCCACGTCTGGGCCGAGATATGGGACGTGGTCGGACCCATGCTCGACAGCGTGGTCGCCACCGGCGTGGCCACGTGGTCCGACGACCTGCCGCTGCGGATGATCAACGAGGGGCGCCGGCGGGAGCGGTACTTCACCTTCACCTACAGCCCCATGTGGGCGGCCAATGGTGACGTGCACGGCGTCTTCTGCGCCGTGGTCGAGACCACCGAGCGGGTGCTCGGGGAGCGCCGGCTGCAGGCCCTCAACGTCCTGGCCGGTGCGGTCATCGACGCCCAGACCCCGGAGGAGACGGTGCGGGCGGCGGTCAAGGCCTGCGCCGAGCACCCCGCCGACATGCCGTTCGTGGCCGCCTACCTGAGGGACCCCCGCACCGGTGAGACCAGGCTCGAGACGGCCACGCCCAATGTGGAGTCGCTGCTGGCGGCGTTGGCGCCCTCCGGGTCGTTCTGGTCCGGGGGCTCGCCGGTCATCGAAGCGGCCGGCCTGCTGGTCGACGGCCTGGAGGAGCGCCTGGCCCGCCTGCGGGCCGTGTTCGGCGACGACTGCCCGCAGAGGGCCCTGGTGCTCCCCCTGGCCGATGCCGGGGCCGAGGCCGGGTGGCTGGTCGTCGGCCTGAGCCGGTACCACCCCCTGGACGAGCAGTACCGGGCGTTCTGCCGGCTTCTGGCTGACCAGGTGGCGGCCGCCGTCTCCAACGCCCGGGCCTACGAGGCCGAGCGGCGCCGGGCCGAGGCCCTGGCCGAGCTGGACGCGGCCAAGACGGCTTTCTTCACCAACGTCTCCCACGAGTTCCGTACCCCCCTGACCCTGCTCATCGGACCGGCCCGCAACCTCCTCGACGACGTCGACGATCCGCTGTCCGACGGGCAGCGCCACCAGGTCGGGGTGATCGCCCGCAACGCGGAGCGGCTGCTGGGCCTGGTCAACACCCTGCTGGACTTCTCCAGGCTGCACTCCGGCGCGGTGAGCGGCCGGTTCCAGCCGACCGACCTGGCCGCCGAGACCCGCTGGCTGGCCACCATGTTCTCCTCAGCGGTGGAGCACGCCGGCCTCGGTCTGGACGTGGACGTGGACGACGTAGGAGAGGCGGTGTTCGTCGACCGGGAGATGTGGGCCCGGATCGTGATGAACCTCCTCTCGAACGCCCTCAAGTTCACCTTCGAGGGGGGCATCACCGTGCAGCTCCACCGGCGGGGGGATCAGGCGGAGCTGTCGGTGCTCGACACCGGCGTGGGCATTGCGGCGTCGGAGCTTCCCCGCCTGTTCGAGCGGTTCCACCGGGTCGCCGGCAGCCGGTCCCGCAGCTACGAGGGGTCGGGCATCGGCCTGGCGCTGGTGGCCGAGCTGGCTGCGCTGCACGGCGGGACGGTCGGGGTGGACAGCACGCCCGGTGAGGGCAGCCGGTTCTGGGTGCGGGTCCCGCTCGGTTCCGGTCACCTGCCCCAGGACCGGATCGCCGGCGGGGAGCCGGTGTCGTCCGAGTGGTCGCCGGCGCAGGCCATCCTGGCCGAGACGTTCCGCTGGCTGGAGCAGGAACCGCCGTCCGGGCCGGTCCCGGAGGAGGTCGGCCCCCGGGAGAGGGGTCAGCCGGCCCGGCCCCGGGTGCTGGTGGTCGACGACAACGCCGACATGCGGGACTACGTGACCGGACTGCTCGCCCCCGAGTACCGGGTGTCGGTGGCGGTGGACGGGGCCGACGCCCTGGCCGTGGCCCGGGAGGATCCCCCGGATCTGGTGTTGACCGACGTGATGATGCCCAACCTGGACGGCTTCGGTCTGCTGGCCGCCCTGCGCCAGGACCCGGCCACCACCGGCGTGCCGGTGGTGTTCCTGTCCGCCCGGGCCGGCCCGGAGGGCATCGTCGAGGGCCTGGACGCCGGCGCCGACGACTATGTGGCCAAGCCCTTCGTGCCGGCGGAACTGCTGGCCCGGGTGCGGGCCAACCTCGAGCTGGACCGGTCCCGGCGCACCCGGGCGGCGCTCGAGCGCAGCCGGGAGCTGCTCGACCAGGCCCAGCGCCTGGCCCGGCTGGGCAGCTGGGAGATCGACGTGGAGACGGGCCAGATGATCGCCTCCGACGAGTGCCTGCGGCTGGTGCAGATGGACGCCGCCGAGCTCGAGGATCTGGGCCTGGCCGGGTCCCTCGAGCGTAACGTCCATCCCGACGACCGGGAGCGGGTGGCCGCCATCCTCGACCGGGCGTTGGAGGACCGACAGCCTTTCGTCTACGAGGTCCGCCTCGTCCACCGGGACGGCAGCGCCCACCTGGCCCGGATCCACGGCGAGGTGGTCGTCGACGACCAGGGCCGGCCGCTGAAATTGCGGGGCTCGCTGCAGGACATCGAGGAGCAGCGCCGGTCGGAGCTCAGGCTGGCGGCGGCCGCCGCCGCAGAACAGGCCGCCGCCCGGGAGCGGGCCATCGCCGACGAACTGCAGTCCGCCCTGCTGCCGGCCGCCGACGTGAGCCCGGCGGACCTCGACGTGTCCACCTTCTACCGGGCCGGGGTGGAGGGCACCCATGTCGGCGGCGACTGGTACGACGTGATCGACCTGGGCGCCGGACGGGTGGCGCTGGTGCTGGGCGACGTCATGGGTCGGGGGGTGCGGGCAGCCGCCCTCATGGGCCAGCTGCGCTCGGCGGTCCGCGCCTACGCCCGCCTGGGACTGCGGCCGGCCGAGGTGCTCGAGTCCCTCGACGGGGTGGTACGCGACCTGGACCCGGACCAGATCGTCACCTGCATCTACGCCATCTACGACGCCGCCGAGGGCAGCCTGGTGTTCGCCAACGCCGGTCACCTCCCCCCTCTCCTGGCCCACGTGGGTCCCCGCACCGTGCCGTTGACCGGGGCCGCCGGCCCCCCGCTGGGGGTCGGACCGCTCAGCCTGGCGGAGCAGCACCAGAGGCTTCCCAGCGGCGCCCTGGTGGCCCTGTACACCGACGGGCTGGTGGAGCGCCGGGGCCAGGACCTGGAGATCGGCCTGCACCTGCTGGCCGGCCGCCTGAGCGGTGTCCCGGCCCACGGGCACCTGGATGCCGCCATCCAGGACATCGTGGAGACCCTGCTGCCCGACGACCCCGACGACGACGTGGCCCTGCTCCTGGCCCGGGTCCCGGACGTGACCGTGGCCTACCCCGAGGCCCGCATGGCCGTCCCGGTCGACCGGGCCGCGGTGAGCGCGGCCCGGCGCTTCGCCTGCTCCACCCTGGAGGCCTGGAACGTCAGCGGTGACACCATGGACGACGCCGTGCTGGCCATCAGCGAGCTGGTGACCAACGCCATGCTGCACGGCCGCCCGCCGATCGAGCTGAGACTGCGTTGCACCGCCGCCGAGCTGGTGGTCGAGGTGAGCGACGGCTACCCGGCCCCGCCCCGACGGCTGCGTCCCACCCTGGACGACGAGCACGGCCGGGGCCTGATGCTGGTGGCCGCAGTGGCGGAGCGCTGGGGTACCCGGCCGGGAACGGACGCCAAGTGGGTGTGGTGCACCTTCCCGCTGGACCGGTCGGCGGCCGGATCAGGCGGCGGCGCGCGATAGCACGTCGCGCACCCGGACCCTGGCCCCGGTGCGCAGCACCGCCCGCCGGTAGATGGTGGCCGCCAGCCGGGCGACCAGCACCGTCGACACCAGCGTCAGCGCCGCCGACAGGACGAACTGCCACCACGTGACGGCTCCGTCGGCCACCAGGGCCGACATGGCGAACGGGGCGGTGGGGGGCAGGTAGGCCAGCACGTGGATGAGGGTGGACGGGTTGGCGGACCCCAGGGCGGTGATCGAGGTGATGTAGCCGAACAGGATGGGGATCTGCAGCGGGAACGCCAGGGTCTGCAGGTGCTCCTGGCGGTCGGCCAGGGCGCCCCCGGCGGCGTACACCCAGCAGTAGAAGGCGTACCCCAGCACCAGCCAGACGGCCAGCGACATCACCTCCAGGGGGGCGCTGCCGTGCAGGAGGTCCGATCCGACCGCCTTGGCCAGGATCAGGGCCAGCGCCACCAGGACCGACGCCTGGGCCAGGGCCACCGTGCCGATCCCGATCACCTTCCCGGCCAGGAGCTGCGCCGGCTTCATGGTGGACAGGAGCACCTCCACCACCCGGCTGGACTTCTCCTCGACCACTCCCATCATGATCCAGGTGCCGTACTGGGTGAGCAGCACGTAGAGCAGGATCAGCCCGTAGATGGCCGTCACCTGGGCCGTGCCGCGGGTACGAGCCGGCTGCATGCTGGTGACCGGCAGCGGCGGGGGATGGGTCAGGGCGGCGGCCCGGTCAGGTGGGAGGCCGGCGGCCTCCAGGGCGTTCTGCAGCCCGATCTGGGTGGCCACCAGGCGCACCAGCAGGGTCGGTGCAGACGTGTCGGTGGCCGATATGGCCCGGTCCACGATCAGGCGCCGGCCGTCCACGACCACCAGGTGGACCCGCCCGGCCTTCAGATCCTGTTCCGCCGCGGCGGTGCTGGCCTCGGGCACCAGGGTCAGGCCGATACCCAGGGAGGCCCCCGCCGCCAGGATCGTCGCCCGGGCCTGGGCCGGCAGGGTGCCGACCACCCCGATCTGCTGGTGGGAGTGCTGCCCTTTCCGGAGCACCGGGATGACGATGGCGGCCACCACGACCAGCAGGACGATCCCGGTCCCCACCTTGAACATCCGGCTGCGGAACCGCTCGCGGATCTCCCGTTCGGCCACCAGGCCGGTCACCCCTCCGACCTGGCCGATGGCGGCCAGACGGTAGCCGCCCGGTTGGGTCCGGCGCCGCCGCCACAGCCGGACGCCCACCGCCAGGGCCAGCGCCACCCCGATCACGGCGTATCTCATCCGACCGCCTCCCGGAACACCTCGGACAGGCGTCGCCGCTCGAAGCCGAACTGCTCGACCTGGCCGGCCTGCATGGCTGCGGCCAGGACCGACTGGCTGCTGGTGTGATCGTCGAGCACCAGCCGCACGGCGCCCGCCTCGACCCGGGACACCGTCACCCCGGTCAGCCCCCGGGCCCAGGCCCCGTCCCGGTCTCCCGCTACCCGTACGACCAGCCGGGAGCTCCCGGCGGTGGCCAGGTCGTCCACCCGGCCGTTGGCCACCAGGCGGCCCCGGTCGATGATGGCCACCGACTCGCACAGGTGCTCGACCAGGTCGAGTTGGTGACTGGAAAAAAGTACGCCCCGTCCGGCTGCGGCCTGCTCGGCCAGGACGGCCCCGATGGCGTCGATGCCGGCCGGGTCCAGCCCCGACATGGGCTCGTCGAGCACCAGGAACTCCGGGTCGTGCACCAGGGCGGTGGCCAGCTGCACCCGCTGCTGGTTGCCCAGCGACAGGGCCTCCACCTTCGACTCGGACCTCTCCGCCACCCCCACCCGTTCCAGCCACATCCGGGTGGCCCGGCCGGCGTCGGCCGCCGTCATCCCGTGCAGGCGGGCCAGGTACTCGACCTGCTCGCGGACCACCATTCCGGGGTACAGGCCCCGCTCCTCCGGCATGTACCCGAACCGCCGGCGCTCGGCCGGCCCGACCGGCGCCGCTTTCCAGGTCACGGTGCCGGCGTCGAGGGACACCAGGCCGAATACCGCCCGCATGGCCGTGGTCTTGCCCGCCCCGTTGGGCCCCAGGAAGCCGACGACCTGGCCGGCCGGCACCGAGAACGACAGGTGGTCCAGGGCCACCACCTCGCCGTAACTCCGGCACAGCCCGTCGAGCACCAACGACACGTGCAGACGCTATCCCCTGGCCATGGTGGCCGGCCCGGAACAGCCGGAGAGGGGATCGGCGCCGGACGCCGGGTTCCGGGTCACGGGCTGTAGCTGCCCACCCCGGCCTCCCTGAGGGACTCCTCCAGGAGCCGCTTGGCGGTGATCAGCTCCAGCCATTCGCCGTCGGCGGTGCCGGCGCTGCGGCGGGAGTGGGCCGCCAGCAGCTCGGATACCTCGGAGATGGCTGCGGCCACGGCGGCCCGATCCTGGCCGGCCAGCGTCCACAGCTCGACCGGCCCCTGCCGGGCGTACGGAGACGGGCTGCCGGCCAGCTCCCGGGCCCGGCGGGCCAGGGCATCGGCCGCGGCCACCGTGCGCCCCGGTTCGGCTCCGCCCTCGCCGGGGGTCGAGGCCGGGAACCCGGCCGCCTCGTCGCCCGGTCCGGGGATGGCCGAGGCGTCGACGATCCGGTCGGTGCCGTAGACGTGCTCCCAGGCGTCGGCCTCCGCCGGCCGCAGGTCGTTCCAGGCGTGGCCGCTCCAGCCGCAGCCGCAGGTCGCCCGGTGGGAGCGTCCCCGGCGCCGGATCACCACTCGATGGTCTGCGCCCCCTGACATGTCACCTCCAAGATCGGCCCGACCCGAGAGTAACCCCTCAGGGATAGGTGAACGGCACGGGCCGGGACGTTCCGGCGTCGGTGCTGATGGTCACGGTGGTCGCCGGGCCGGCCGACGGCTTCGGCGGGACGGTGGCGGTGCAGGTGGTAGCCGACGAGCAGGAGACCCCGGCGTCGGTGCCGCCGAAGGAGACGGTGATGCGCCCCGACGGGCTGTAGAAGTTCGACCCGCTCAGCGTCACCGTCTGCCCGGGGGCGGCCGACGGCGGGGTGATCGACGCCAGGACCGGTGCTCCCGGCGGCGGGGGCGTGGTCGTGGTGGTGGGAGCGGCGGTGGTGGGGGGCGCCGTCGACGCGCTCACCGTCGTAGGGGCGACGGTGGCAGCGGGGGCCGGTGACGGCCGGGAGGCGCCGGCCCGGGAGTGGTGGGAGCCGGACCCGCCGGCCAGGGTGGTCAGCACCAGGGCCACGACGGCCAGCACCACCAGCCCGGCCAGGGCGGCCACCGGTCGTCCCATCCGGGACAGCCGCTGCATGGTCGCCCCGGCCGGAGCCGGCCGCTCCGGGGGTGCCGAGAACTGCAGATCCGGCCGGGCGGGCGTGGTGGGGGCGGCGGTGGGGACCGGAGCGGTGGGCGGGGCCGCCGCGCCCGCCGGGTCCGGCCGCTCGGGGGGCGGCGGGGGAGGGGGGATCCACCCCCTGCGGACCGGGGGCCGGTCGGCGGAAGGATCCCCGGGGTCCCCGGCCGCCTGCCCCAACCGGTCGAGGGCGTCGCGGTGATCGCCCAACCCCCTCCGGGCCCACCGGCGGCGGCCGGCCGGCCCGGTGGCGGCCAGGATCACGGCACAGAGGGCGGCGAGGACACCGATCATGGTCTTAAGTGCTACCCAGCGGCCTCTACCGGACACCAGCCGTCCTTTCGGGACACTGTCCTGCCGGGACAAGTGGGGCGGCCAGGATCGACCAACACGTACCAGTGACGCCGGAAGGACCGGTCGGTAGGGTGGTCATCGAGCGGCTGGATGCCGCTGACCCAGCGGGGGGATCGATGGACGAAGCACAAGGCATGGCCCTGCCTATTACAGCGCCCAGGGCGGTGGTCCACGGGGATCCCACCCTGCTGCCGGCTCGTGTGGCGTCGCTCCTGGGCCAGGTCGCGACCCAGCTCGACGGGCAGGCCGAAGAGATAGCCATGACCATGGTGCGGGCCTACGAGCGGGAGATCCCCGCCTACTGCGACATCGTCGACGAGGCCCTGCTCGACGACGTCCGGGTGGTGTCCTCGGCGCTGGTGCGCTGCTGGTTGACCGTCATGGCCACCGGCGGGCCCGCCCCCGACGAGCTGCTGGTCCCCCTGCTCGAGGGGGCCCGCCGCCGGGTGGCCCAGGGCTTCGACATGCAGTCGCTGCTGCGGGCCTACCGGATCGGTATCCGGGTCATGTGGAGCGAGATCACCGCCTCCCCGGTGTGGCGGGGTCGGCCCCTGCAGGGGGCGCTGGCCATGGTGGGCACCTGGGTGCTCGGTTTCGCCGATCAGATCTGCACCGGCATAGCCGCCGCTTTCATGGACGAGACGGCCCGGGTGACCAGGGAGCTCGAGCACCGGCGGTCGGCGCTGCTCAACATCATTCTGGCCGGACCGGGATCCGAGCACCTGCACGGGCCGGAGGAGCTGCAGGGTCCCCACTGCGTGGTGGTCGCCGGGGTGGCCCCCGACCTGTCGCTGCTCGAGCTCGAGGACACCGGCAAGGTCCTGGAGGAGGTCGCCGGCGCCCGGCTGTGGACCGTGCGCCACTGCAGCGTGGTGGCCGCCGTCAGCCTGCCCGACGGCACCCGCCGCGATCAGCTGCGCCGCCAGCTGACCCGCCTGGCCGACGGCCAGCGGATCGTCACCCTGGGTATCGGGGGCCGGGCGGAGGGGATGGCCGAGACCCGCCACAGCTACAGCGAGGCGGTCGACGCCCTGCGGTTCGGCCCCCACCTCTGGGCCGAGACCGGCCCCGTCTACGACTACCTGGATATGGCGGCGGTGCTGTCGCTCATCAACGAGCCGGTCCGGGCCCGCCGGTTCATGACCGAGGCGCTGGCCCCCCTCGGTGACCTGGTCCAGCGGGAGTGGGTCCTGCCCACCATCGAGGCCTTCCTGCTGCACCAGGGCCGGTTGAAGGAGATCGCCGCCGCCCTCAACGTCCATCAGAGCACGGTCAAATACCGGGTCAACGAGCTGAGGCTGCTCATCGACTCGAACCTCCGCTGCGGGGACAAGGCGGCCACATTGCTGATCGCCGTCCGGCTGCACCAGCTCATGGGTCCCGACCAGGCAGGCTACGACCGGGCTCCACCGGCCTGCGGGGCACCCCGCCTGGGGCGGGCCAGCAGGATCGCCTGAGACCCCGCACCACCTTCACCGATTGATCGAATCCACCGGCTGATCCGGCCGGCTCCGGCTACAGCGCGCCCCTGAACGGGGCGGCCCGTCAGAACACCAGGAGTGTCTTTGTCCATCGACAGCTACAACGCGTCCACCGACCGCCGGGCCGTCCCGCTGGTCGGCCTGGACCTCACCGGGCGCACCGCCCTGGTCACCGGCGGTGCCAGCGGCATCGGGCTCGCCTGCGCCGCCCGGCTGGTCGCCGCCGGGGCCCGGGTCACGATGGTGGACATCGACGGCGAGCGCATGGCCGACCAGGCCGGCCGGATCGGCGCCGAACCGTGGCTGCTGGACCTGTCCGACACCGCCGGGCTGGCCGGGCTGTCCCTCGACGTGGACATCCTGGTCAACAACGCCGGGCTCCAGCGGGTGGCCCCCATCGAGAAGTTCGACCCGGACGACTTCTCACGCATCCTGCGCATCATGCTGGAGGCGCCGTTCCTCCTGACCCGGGCCGCCCTGCCGGCCATGTACGAGCGGGGCTTCGGCCGGATCGTCAACATCTCGAGCGTCCACGGCCTGCGGGCATCCCCCTACAAGGCGGCGTACGTGGCCGCCAAGCACGGTCTCGAGGGCCTGTCCAAGGTGATCGCCCTGGAGGGCGCCCCCCGGGGCGTCACCTCCAACACGGTGTGTCCGGCGTTCGTCAGGACCCCCCTGGTCGAGGCCCAGATCGCCGATCAGGCCCGCCTCAACGATCTCGACGAGGCCGAGGTGGTCGAGAAGATCATGCTGCGGGAGACCGCCCTGAAGCGGCTGGTCGAACCCGACGAGGTCGCCGAGATGGTCGCCTACCTCTGCAGCCCGGCCGCCGGCTTCATCACCGGTTCTTCGCTGTGCATCGACGGGGGGTGGCTGGCCCGTTGACCCGATCCGCCCATCAGCCCAACCGAGTTCCACCTGTACCCACTTCCTCGCAAGGAGCGATGATGACCATGACCCGCCGTAACCGACCGAACAAACTGATGATCGGCGTGACCGCCGCCGTCTGCCTCACCGCCGCCGCTTGCGGCAGTTCAGGTGCCAAAGCATCGTCGTCGGGGGGCAGCAGCAGCGGCTCCTCCGGCGGGAGCACCCCCTCCGGGGGCACCGTCACCATCGGTGACTCGACCAGTCTGTCGGGGGCCATCGCCCAGCTGGGACAGACCGGCCTGCAGGGGGTGGAGCTGGCCGTCGACGACCTCAACTCCAAGGGCGGGGTGCTGGGCAAGACGGTCAAGGTGGTCTCGGCCGACGACAACGCCACCCCCGCCACCGGCGCCAGCCAGGTGCGCAACATGATCACCAGCAATCACGTGTCCGCCCTGTTCGGTCCGGTGTCGAGCGCTGTCGCGGCAGCCCAGGAGCAGGTCTCCAACCAGTTCTCGGTGCCCATGTTCTTCTACACGTCCAACGACATCTCTCTCATGCGGGGCGGGGACAACAAGTACGCCTTCCAGTTCGTGCCCAACACCCTCATGGAGCCCAACGCCGTCGCCGACTACTTCGCCAAGCAGGCCACCGGACCGATCAAGATCGCCACCTTCGCCCCCGACTACAGCTTCGGTCACGACACCGTCAACGGGTTCATCGCCGCCCTGAAGCGCCTGCACGTCAACTACCAGCTGGTGGCCCAGGAGTTCCCGCCGCTCGGCGCCACCAACATCAACACCTACCTGTCGACCATCGTCGACGCCCACCCCGACTACGTCTTCAACGCCCAGTTCGGCAACGATCTGGTCTCGTTCACCAAGCAGGCGTCGAGCTTCGGGATGTTCCAGAAGACCAAGGTCATCGCCATGTACGACTACGACGCCCTGGCCGCCCTCGGTTCGGCCGTCCCGGCCGGCTCCATCGGCTTCGACCGGGCCCCGTTCTGGGCCATGCCCGAGGTGAGCAGCTTCGTGCAGGAGTACAAGGCCAAGTACAACGCCTACCCGTCGGAGTGGGCCATCATGGGCTACACGGCGGTGCAGGGCTGGGCGTGGGCGGCGGAGAAGGCCAAGAGCTTCGACGCCTCCAAGATCTCCGCAACCCTGGCCGGGGCCACCGTGCCCACCATCCGGGGCAACATCACCATCCAGGCCTGTGACCACCAGGCGGAGATCCCCGAGTACGTGGGCACCATCTCCGCCACGCCGGACTCCCAGTACAACATGCGCCTGTACAACAGCCCGGTGTTCACCGCCCCGTTCTCCGACATCAACCCGGCATGCGGGGCCAGCTCTTGACACCCGGGATCCCGGGGCCGCGGAGGGGGGGTGCCGGGCGATGCACGCGTTCGTAGTCGACCTGGTATCCACCCTCAGCACCGCCGGATACCTGTTCATAGTGTCAGCGGGGCTGACGCTGGTGTTCGGGGCCATGCGGGTGATCAACCTGGCCCACGGCAGCTTCTACATGTACGGGGCGTTCCTGGTGAGCACCATCGTGGGGGCGTCCTCCGGGGCCCGGTTCTGGCTGGCCATCCCGGCTGCTGCAGTGGCGGTGGGGGCGCTCGGTGCTCTGGTGGAGGTGACGGTCATGCGTCGCCTGTACCGCAGCGAACACCTGACCCAGCTGCTGGCCACCTTCGCCCTGCTGCTGATATTCGCCGACGTGGGCCTGCGTATCTGGGGGACCAGGGCCAGGACGGTGGGCAACCCCACGCCGTTCGGCGGCCGGATCACCCTGGCCGGCGCCACCTTCCCGTCGTATGACATCGCCATCATCGCCGTGGCCGCCGTGGTGGGGCTGGCCCTATGGGTGATGCTGACCCGCACGGTGTTCGGCTGGAAGGTCCGGGCGGTGGTGTCCGACCCGGAGGCGCTGGCCACCACCGGCACCAACACCAACCTGCTCCTGACCTCGGTCTTCGTGCTGGGCGCGGCCCTGGCCGCGGTGGCCGGCGGGGTGATCGCCCCGCAGACGTCGGTGGCGCCGGGAATCGACCAAGCCATCATCGTCACCGCCTTCATCGTGGCCGTCATAGGCGGCCTGGGCTCGGTCGCCGGCGCCGTGCTGGGGTCGGTCCTCATCGCCGCGGCCGAGACGCTGGGAGCCCGCTACGCCCCCAACTGGGCGTCCACCCTGATCTACGCCGTGCTGATAGTGGTCCTGGCCGTCCGGCCGTGGGGGCTCCTGGGGGCGGCGGAGCGATGAGGAACCTCCGCGCCGACGGCGGCCCCGGAGGGCTGAGCCGTTCGACGGTGGCCCGCAGCGTCGCCATCCCGGTGGTGCTCATCGCCGCGCTCCTCGTGCTCGGCGAGAAGCTCTCCGTCAACAACATGCTGACCCTGGAGGAGGTGCTGGGGCTGGCCGTGTTCGCGGCGGCCACCAACCTCCTGCTCGGATACGGCGGGCTGGTGTCGTTCGGCCAGGCCGCCTTCTACGGCAGCGGGGCCTACCTGATCGGGCTGTCGTGGCTGCACCACTGGATGCCGTTCTGGGCGGCGTTCGTCCTCACCCCGGTGGCCGGCGGGGTCATCGCCCTCCTGATGGGCCTGATCGCCCTGCGGACCCGCCGGCTGTACTTCGCCCTGCTCACCCTGGCCTTCTCCGAGCTGTTCTACCAGCTGGTCAACGTCCGCTACAGCTTCACCAAGGGAGCCACCGGCATCTTCAGCGTGTCGATGGTCCCGGCCAGCCTGTCGATGCCCCGGACCGGGTACTACTTCACCGTCGGCATCACCTGCGCCTCGCTGCTGGTGCTGTGGAAGATAACCGTCTCGCCGTTCGGTCTGATGCTGCGGGCCACCCGGGAGAACCGGGAGCGGGTCGAGGCCCTCGGGGTCAGCGTGTACCGGCACCAGCTGCTGGCGTTCGTCATATCCGGGGCGTTCTGCTCGCTGGCCGGGGCGCTGTTCGTCGTCTACGGCCAGTCCACCTACCCCGACCTGCTCAACTGGACCACGTCGGGGGAACCTCTGTTCATGGCCGTGATCGGCGGCATGTTCTCCTTCCTGGGACCGGCGTTCGGGGCGCTGTTGTACCAGGTGGGCAACCAGTACATCAGCCAGCACACCCACGACTGGCAGCTGGTGCTCGGCGCCGTGCTGCTGGTGGTGGTGCTGTTCCGCCCCGACGGCCTGGCCGGGGTGCTGTCGGTCCGCACCTGGAGACGGATGTGGGCCCGCCGGGGCGGGCGCCGGGTCACGCCGGTCGACGGGGGACCCCCCGCCGACCCGGCCCCGGCCACCGCCTTCGAGGCCACGGAAGGAGCCCAGCAGTGACGACCGGGGTACTGGAACTGCGGGACGTGACCCGCCGCTTCGGGGCGTTCACCGCCGTGGACGGTGTGAACCTGACGGTGGCGGCCAACAGCATCCACTCCGTGATCGGACCCAACGGGGCCGGCAAGTCCACCCTGTTCCGGTTGATCACCGGGGTGCACCGCCCGACCCACGGGGCGGTGCACTTCGACGGGCGGGACATCACCGGGCTGCGCCCCCACCGGGTGGCCCGCCACGGGCTGAGCCAGTCGTTCCAGATCACCAGCCTGTTCCCCCGCATGTCGGTGCTGGAGAACGTGCAGGCGGCCATCGTGTCGAGAAGCCGGCGCAGCGCCGATGTCCTGACCTGGTTCCACTGGTCGACCCGGGGCGAGGCCCTGGAGCTGCTGGAGCGGGTGGGGCTGGCCGCCTCGGCCGACCTGCCCAGCGAGGTCCTCTCCCACGGCGACCAGCGGGCGCTGGAGATGGCGGTGGCCCTGGCGACCAGGCCCCGGATGCTGCTGCTCGACGAGCCCACCGCCGGGATGTCCCCCTACGAGACGGCCCGCATGGTGCAGCTGGTCAGCCGGTTGAGGGCCGAGGAGGGGCTGACGGTGCTGTTCTCCGAGCACGACATGGATGTGGTGTTCGGGATATCCGACCGGGTCACGGTGCTGGCCCAGGGCCGGGTCATAGCGGACGGCCCGGCGGAGACGGTGAGGGACGACGCAGAGGTGATGGCCGTGTACCTGGGGAGCGACGAATGAGCCTCGAGATCGAGGACCTGCACGTGTACTACGGCGAGTCCCACATCATCCAGGGGATGTCCCTGCGTATCGACAAAGGGGAGACGGTGGCCCTGCTGGGCCGCAACGGGGCCGGCAAGACCACGACCATGCGGGCGGTCAGCGGCTTCGCCCGCTGCGCCTCCGGGCGGGTCGGCCTGGACGGC
Organism: Acidimicrobiales bacterium; assembly: GCA_035702985.1. Classification (GTDB taxonomy): domain Bacteria; phylum Actinomycetota; class Acidimicrobiia; order Acidimicrobiales; family Palsa-688; genus JAKAXG01. The sequence goes on along the minus strand of DASSZD010000167.1, from coordinate 20,978 downwards.
CGGGACATCACCCGGCTGAGCGCCCACCGCCGGGCCCGGCTGGGTCTGTCGTTCGTGCCGAGCGGTCGCCGGGCGTTCGACAACCTGACGGTGCGCCAGAACCTCGAGGTGGCCGCCCGGGCGTGGCGGATGCCCAGGCGGGACTGGGACGTGGAGCGGGTCATGAGCACGTTCCCCCGCCTGGCGGACCTGGCCGACCGTCGGGCCGGCTTCCTCAGCGGCGGGGAGCAGCAGATGCTCAAGATCGCCCGGGGCCTGCTGGCCAACCCGCAGATGCTGCTCCTCGACGAGCCCACCGAGGGGCTGTCCCCGGCCGTGGTCAAGGACCTGGGCCGGTGGCTGGACCTGATCCGGGCCGAGGGGCTCACGGTGCTCATCACCGAGCAGAACGCCCTGTTCGCCCTGGCCCACGCCGACCGGGGCTACGTGATGGAGAAGGGGCAGATCAGGTACGCCTCCGACTCCGAGAGCCTGCGCGACAGCAGCGAGATCCGCTCCTATCTGGGGGTGGCCAGAACCGGCTGACCGGACGGGCCCGGTTCCCCCTTCCGGGCCCGTCCGGCACCGGCCGACCCAGGTGTTTAGACCAGAGCCCCACCTGGGAAGGGTGTGTTCTCGTGCCGAGCCACGACCTGCTGGTCCTGTGGACGCAGCTAGCGTCGCTCCTGCTGGCGGCTCGCGTGCTCGGCGCGGTGGCCAACCGGATCGGCCAGCCGGCCGTCGCCGGCGAGCTCACCGCCGGACTGATCCTGGGGCCGTCGGTGCTCGGCCACGTGTGGCCGGCCGGGTTCCACTGGCTGTTCCCCGGCAAGGGTGGCTCCACGCCGCTGGCGGCCATCACCGCCATCAGCCTGGCCGGCCTGCTCGTCGCCATCGGCGCCGAGACGGACCTGCCGCTGATCCGCCGGCTGGGTCGGGCGGCCACATCGGTGGCATCGGTCAGCCTGCTGGTGCCGCTGGCCGCCGGAGCGGCCCTGGCGCTGCTCCTGCCCGGGGATCTGGTCGGCCGCCACGCCGGCACCGCCCCGTTCGTCATCCTGGTGGCGGGGGCCGTCGGGGTGTCGTCGCTGCCGGTGATCGCCAAGATCGTCTCCGACCTGGGGCTGGTCCGGCGCAACTTCGGTCAGCTGGCCATCGCCACCGGCACCAGCCACGACGCCATCGGCTTCGTGCTGGTGGCCCTGGCGACCGGGCTGGCCGGCAACAGCGGCAGCTCCGGCGGCCGGGTGGCGGTGGCCCTGATCGGCGTGGCCGGAGTCAGCGCCGTCATCCTCACCGCCGGGCAGCGGGTGTTCGACCTGGCCCTGCGCCAGGTCCGGCGCAACGGCCCCAACGTGGCCGGCTCGCTGTCGGTGTGCGTGGCCGGGGCCATGGGGGCGGCCGCCGTCATGCAGGCGTTCGGGGTGGAGGGCGCCCTCGGGGCCTTCGTGGCCGGGGTGGCCCTGGGCCGCTCCCGCTTCCAGCTGGGCCGGGCCGTGTCGGTGCTCGACACCATGACCACCACCATCTTCGCCCCCCTGTACTTCTCGGCCGCCGGCCTCAGGGTGGACCTGGGGGTGCTGGGGCGGGGGAGCGTGGCCGTGTCCTTCGCCGCCATCCTGGGGGTGGCGGTGGTGGCCAAGTTCGCCGGCGCCGCCCTGGGCGGCCGCCTGGCCCGCCTGCACCGGCGGGAGATCCTGGCCCTGGGCGTGGGGCTCAACGGCCGGGGCGCCCTGCAGGTGGTGCTGGCCACCGCCGGGCTGGGGATCGGGGTGCTGACCACCGCCTCCTACACCCTGATCATCCTGATGTCGGTGGTGTCGTCCCTGGCCGTGCCGCCACTGCTCCGCCTGATCCTGGGCGGCTGGGCCGGCACCGAGGAGGAGCAGGAACGGCTGGGCCGCGAGGAGCAGCTGGAGCGCAACGTGGTGGTGAGAGGGCAGCGGCTGCTGCTGGCCAGCCGGGGCAGCCGCAGCTCCATCGTGGCCGCAGAGGTGGTCGGGGCCACCTGGCCCAAGGAGACCGAGGTCACCGTGCTGTCCATCGGGGCGGCCGCCACCGACGAGATGTCCCCGGCGGTGCAGACCATCCTCGACGTGCTGGCCGACCGTACGGTGGAGCACCGGAAGCTGGTGTCGGAGCAGGTGGCGGACCAGATCCTGGCCGAGGCCAACCTCGGCTACGGGGCCATAGCTCTGGGGGCCGCCGACGAGCCGGAGGGCGGCCACCTCCTGTCGCCGGTGCTCGACGAGCTGCTGATGCGCAGCCCCCTGCCCCTCATCATCGTCCGCCGGCCCCGGCGCACCGGCGGCCGCCTGCCCGGGGTGTTCGAGAAGGTCCTGGTGCCCGTCACCGGCACCCCGTCCTCGCGGGCAGGTCAGGAGGTGGCCTGCAACCTCAGCCAGTCCCTGGGGACCCAGGTGGTCCTGACCCACGTGGTGACCAGGGGCGACGGCGACATCCGCCGGGCCGAGGAGGCCCTGGCCGGCGTGGGGGCGCCCGGCCCGGCCGCCGCCACGCGAGGGTCGGCCGCCGGCCGGGCGCCGGCCCCGGGCGGCTCCACCGTCGTCCCGCCGGCCGCCCCGCCCCGCCGCCAGCTGGCGGCGGCCGAGGGCGGGGCCCAGGTGGTGCTGCGGGGGGCGTGGGACATGGCCATCGAGATGGGGGTGGAGCCGGAGGTGGTGGTCCGCCACGGCCGGGCCGCCGGCGACGAGATCCTGGCCGCCGCCGCCGAGACGGGCGCCGACGTGCTGGCCCTGGGCGCCACCGTCCGACATGTCGAGGGGCGGCCGTTCCTCGGCCACACGGTGGAGCAGGTGCTGACCTCCTCCGATGCCACCGTGGTGGTGGTGGCCCTGCCGGACCAGTCGTCCCGGCTGGGTTCGGCCATGGCCGAGGCCACCTCCTGATCCGCCCCTCCCGAGCCGGCGGCCCGGCGGGGGGTCAGCGGCCGGTCGCCGGGCCCGGCTCGCACAGACGGGCCCACACCGACTTGCAGCGCCCCGCCCCGGGGCTGACGCCCCATTCGCAGGACACCGCGTCGACGATGTTGAGACCCCGGCCGTGCTCGGCGTACAGGGGGGCGGGCTCCATGGCCGGCATCTCGGTGGCGGCGTCGGAGACCTCGATGGTGACGTCCCGGGTCGCTGACCGCACCGTCACCAGGCACTCGGACGAGTCGGTGTGGACGGTCACGTTGGCCACCAGTTCGGTGACGCACAGCAGCGCGGCGTCCTCCAGGGAGCCGTGGTGGGATCGGTGGAGCATGCCCCGGACGAACCGGCGGGCCGCCGCCGCGCTGGCCGCTTCCGCCGGCAGCCGGATGGTCTCCACCGCGTTGAACGGACCATCACGCCGCTGCACTTCTGTCGTTCTACCCGCATGCCCGCCTTCATAGCCCTGTCGCCTAATCTCGGGTTTCGATGCCCGTCTACGAGTACCTGTGCCGCACCTGCGACAGCCGTTTCGAGGCCCGGCGGTCCATGTCCGAGGCGGCAGCCGCCATCGACTGCCCAGAGGGGCACGCCGACACCACCCGGGTGCTGTCGGTGTTCGCCGCCACCGGCCGGTCGGCGCCGTCCGCCGCTCCAGCCGCCGCCGGCGGCGGCTGCGGCGCCGGATGTGCCTGCGCCTCGTAACCGGGACGCCCCACCCCCGACCCGGTCCCCGGGGTTAACCCACTCTCGGTAGACAAATTCGGTAGACCGCCCCCGGTTGTGGGTACTACCTCCCGCAGGCGCTTCCGGCGGGAAGCGAGGGAGGGAGGTGCAGATGACGACCCTGGAGACGGTCCCCGAAGGCCACGTGGAGGGCCACCCCATCGAGCGGCGCATGGTCCGGTTCGACTGGACGGAGACCCCGGCGCACTGGGTGCCGGGCGACGCCTTTTCCAGCCATGTGATCAACGTGCTGCACCTGCTGTTGCCGGCCGGGGAGAGCTGGTTCATCGACGTGGTCAACCGGGTCCGCCCCCAGATCACCGACCCCGAGTTGCAGGAGGCCGTCAAGCCGTTCATCCAGCAGGAGTCCTGGCACGCCCAGGCCCACCAGCGGGTGCTCGAGGCCCTCGACCAGCAGCAGGTGGACACGACGGAGTTCACCAGCAGGCTGGAGCACATGTTCAACGACGTCCTCAAGCCCGACCACCGCACCTGGCCGGGCTTCCTGCGCTCCTGGATGGAGCGGCGCAACCTGGCGGCGGTGGCTGCCATCGAGCACTTCACCGCGGTGCTGGGCCACTGGATCCTCACCAACGAACGCCTCGACCAGTTGGGCGCCGACCCGCAGATGCTGGACCTGCTGCGCTGGCACGGTGCGGAGGAGGTGGAACACCGGGCCCTGGTCTTCGATGCCCACCGGGCCGTGGGCGGTAGGTGGAGCCAGCGGGTCACCGCCATGCTGACCGTCGCCCCCATGCTCACCTACTACTGGATCACCGGGGTGCGCTTCCTGGCCGCCCACGACCCCCGCTACCCCGCCGGCCCGCCATCTTGGAAGGAGTACTTCAAGGCCTCGGGCGACGGGCGGCTACCCACCCTCCGGCAGCTGTTCGACCGGGTGCCCCGTTATCTGAAGCCGTCGTACCACCCCAACCAGGACTTCTCCACCCAGATGGCCCTGGATTACATCGCCCGCTCCCCGGCGGCCAAGGCGGCCCGCAGCCGGCGCCAGCAGTAGACCGGGTCCGGGCGGGACCGGCCCCGGCGGCGTCGGCGGATGGGCGGGCATCTGCCGGCGCCCGCCGGTCATCCCGTCACCGGCGGGCCGGGCGTCACCGGCGGGCCGGGTATCACCGGCGGGCCGGGCGTCACCGGCGGGCGGCGAACCAGCCGGAGAGCACCTCGGAGCACTCGCCGGCCCGCACCCCGGCCCGGACCGGCAGCTCGTGGTTGAGGCGGGGATCGGCGCACAGGTTGTACAGCGACCCGCAGGCGCCGGCCTTGGGATCGGGGGCCCCGAAGACCAGCCGGCCCAGCCGGGCGGCCACCAGGGCGCCGGCGCACATCGGGCAGGGCTCCAGGGTCACGTACAGGGTGGCTTCCGACAGCCGCCACGTACCCGACGCGGCGGCCGCCTCCCGCAGGGCCAGGATCTCGGCGTGGGCCGTCGGGTCGGCCAGCTCCTCCCGCCGGTTGGCGGCGGTGGCCACGACCTGCGAGGCGATGACCACCACCGCCCCCACCGGCACCTCCCCGGCGGCCCCGGCCCGGCGGGCCGCCTCCAGGGCCAGCCCCATGAACCCGTCGTCGTCGGGCAGGTCGGGGGTCGCGGCGGGGGAGGTCATCCCCGGAAGTCTGGCAGCCGGCCGGGCAGGAGACCCATCCCGGCAGGGCGAATCGCGTTGAGGGGCGAAACGGTCGGTCTGGACGGCGCTGGGGTCGCCCGGGCCGCCGCGGCGGAGCCGCCGGTCAGAGGATGCGCAGCGGCAGCGACCGGGGGCCGCGTACCTGCCCGCCGGACCACCGGACGGCGGCGGGGTCGGCCAGCTCGAACTCCGGGTAGCGGGACACCCACTCCTGGAGAGCCACCCGCAGCTCCATGCGGGCCAGGTTGGAACCCAGACAGCGGTGGATGCCCAGGCCGAACGCCGCGTGGCGGTTGTCCAGCCTGTCCAGCTTCACCCGATCGGCGTCCTCGAACACCGCTCCGTCCCGGTTGGCGGAGGGGAACGGGAGCAGCAACCAGTCGTCCTTTTTCATCGGACAACCGTGGAAGTCGAAGTCACGGGCCACCAGGCGGGCCATGGTGACCGGCGCGTAGGCCCGCAGGAACTCCTCGATGGCGGTGTCCCACAGTTCCGGCTCGGTGAGCAGCCTCTTGCGGTCGGTCGGGTTCTGGGCCAGGTGCCACAGGGACGCCCCGATGGCCGACCAGGTGGTGTCGATGCCGGCGATCATCAGCAGCACCATGGTCCCCCGCACGTGCTCGGGCAGGAGCCTGTTGCCGTCGATCTCGGCGTTGAGCAGGAACGACGTCAGGTCGTCGCGGGGATGGGCCTGGTGGTCGGCGATCTGGGCGTCCATGTAGGCGTCGATCTCGCCCTGGTTGATCACCGCCTGGCGTTCTTCGGGGCTCTGGTCCACGTTTTCCAGCACCTGTTGGATGAACCGGCGGAAGATGTCGGCGTCCTCCTGGGGGAATCCCAGCATCTGGACTATCACCCGGACCGGGATGTGCTGGGTGTACTCGACGGCGGCGTCGAACACGCTCCGCCCGGCGGTGGCGTCCAGCAGTTCCCCGCACAGGTCCCGGGTGAACGGTTCCAGCGCGGCGATCGGCCTGGGGGCGAACGCCGGCAGCAGCATGCGCCGGGCTATGGCATGGAACGGCGGGTCGGACGTGATCGGCGGAGCCAGGCCGATGGGGGCGGGCAGGTCCAGCTCGGTGGGCCGCAGGTCGCTCACCACGACCGACCGGGATGTGAAGTTCTCGGTGTCGTAGGCCACCTCCGTCACCAGCTGGTGGGTGGTCGGCAGCCACGCCCCGCCGTAGCGGTCGGTGTGGGCCACCGGGCATTTCGCCCGCAGCTCCGACCAGATGGGGTAGGGGTCGCCCACCCACCCGGGATCGGTGTGGTCGAAGTCGGTCTGCCAGTCGGCGACGGGGGCGTGACGGCCGGTCATTCGGGCACCTCCGTGAGGGTGATGGCGTACTCGGGGCAGTTGGCCACCGCCCGGCGGGCTTTGTCCAGCAACTCGTCAGGGACGTTGCCATCCCCCCGGGCCGAGGCGGTGCCCAGGTCGTCCACGTCGAACAACTCCGGTGCCAGGCTGTAGCACCGGTTGTGGCCCTGGCACTTCTCCCGGTCCACCTGCACCCGGTAGGTCTTGTCGCTCACGTCCCCTCCTCCGGCGGGCTCATCACGCCGGTCGGCCGAATAACTTAACGCGGTTCAGTATGGAGGGACCGGAGCGCCGCTGTAAAGGGGTGGGGGCGGCTTTCTGGGTGGCCGGAGCACGTTTTCGGCGACAGCTGTGACAATTCGCCCCGGCGGTGGTGGTGGTGGTGGCGGCGGTGGTGGTGGTCGCCGGTCGCCGGCGCGGCGCCCCGGGCGGTACCGGGTCGCTGTGGTTGGCGACCCCCGTCAGCCGGTGTTGCGCAGCCCGGCCGCTATCCCGTTGATGGTGAGCAGCAGGGCCCGCTGCAGGTCCGGGTCGGGATCCTCCCCGCCGGCACCGCCGCCGGGACCGACGCCGGCACCGACGCCGCCGCCGGCCGCCGCCCGGGTGCGGCGCAGCAGGGACAGCTGCAGGTCGTGGATGGGGGTCAGGTAGGAGTCCCGCACGGACAGGGTGCGCCTCAGGACCGGGGAGCGCTGCAGGAGGGCGTCCTGGCCGGTCACCCACAGCAGCTGCTCCACGGTCAGGCGGTGCTCCGCCTCGATGGCCTCGAAGCAGTCGTGCAGCTCGGCCGGGACCAGGCTCTCCACGTATCTCCGGGCGATGCTCATGTCGGTCTTGACCAGGGTCATCTCCACGTTGGAGAGGAAGTTGGAGAAAAAGCGCCAGCCGATGCGCATCCCCAGCAGCTCCCGTTCCAGGCCGGCCCGGCGGGCGGCGGCGATCCCCGACCCCACCCCGAACCAGCCCGGAACGATCTGGCGGGACTGGGTCCAGCCGAACACCCACGGGATGGCCCGCAGCCCGGCGATACCGGCCGCCCCCTCGGGCCGGCGGGACGGGCGCGACCCCAGATGGAGCGCCCCGAGCTGGTCGACCGGGGTGGAGGCCATGAAGTAATCGGCCAGGCCGGGCCGTTCGATCAGGGACCGGTACGATCGGAAGGCGGCATCGGACAGGGAGTCCATGGCGGCGTACCAGCGGTCCCGGTCGGCGGCCGGCAGCCGGGGGGTGGAGTGCAGGGCGGTGGCCTCCAGGGCCGAGGCCAGCATCAGCTCCAGGTTGTCCCGGGCCAGAGCCGGCAGGCCGTACTTGTCGCTGATCACCTCGCCCTGTTCGGTCACCTTGATGGCCCCGTCCAGGCTGCCGGCGGGCAGGGCCAGGATGGCGTCGTGGGTGGGTCCGCCACCCCGACCCACGGTGCCGCCCCGGCCGTGGAAGAACACCACCCGCACCCCGTGGCGGTGGGCGACCTCCAGGATGCGGCGCTGGGCCTGGTGGATCTCCCACTGGGAGGTGGTGATGCCGGCTTCCTTGTTGGAGTCGCTGTAGCCGAGCATCACCTCCTGCTCGTCGCCCCGGGCGGCCACCGCCGCCCGGTAGGCCGGAACCGACAGCAGGTCCTCGATCACGCCGGCCGCCCCCCGCAGCTCGTCGACGGTCTCGAGCAGGGGCACCACGCCGATGCGGGCGGTGCCGGCGGCCGGGTCGATCAGCCCGGCCTCCCGGGCCAGCACGGCGGCGGCCAGCACGTCGTCGGCGCCCCGGGTCATGGACACTATGTAGGTGGTGGCCACGTCGGGACCGAAGGTCTCCTGGGCCTGGCGGATGACCTGGAAGGCACCGAAGGTGCGGGCCTCGGCCGGCTCCAGCGCCGGCGGCTGGGGGGACAGGGGCCGGGGATTGGCCAGCTCCTCGCCGAGCAGCTTGAGCCGGCGGTCCGGCTTGAGCCGGGCGTACGGCTTGCCCAGCCGGCTGTACAGGGCGGCCAGCACCCGATGGTGGGCGTCGGCGTGCTCTCGCACGTCCAGGGACGCCAGGTGCAGACCCCAGCACGACACCGACCGGATGGCGTCGTCGAGCAGTCCGACCACCAGCTCGCCCCGGTTGGCGACCACGGACTCCCGCATCAGCTTCAGGTCGGCCAACAGGCCGGCCCCGTCGAGGTAGTCCCGGCCCTCCACGTGCGGGCTGCCCGCCGCCACCCGGGCCCCGGTCAGCCGCAGCTTCTGGGCGATACAGGTGGCCTTCAGCCGGTACGGCTCCTCGGCGTTGAGGCGGAGGTAGCGCCGCTCGACCTCCGGCAGGGCGGCCAGATCGGCAGCGATGGAGGCCAGCAGCTCGTCCGAAACCGGCACCAGCCGGCTGGAGAGGGCCAGCCGCCGGCGCAGATCGTCCACCACCCGCACGGCGTGGCGGACGGCCTGGTCGTGCTGCAGCCTGAGGACCTCCTGGGTGACCGCAGGGGTGACGTTGGGGTTGCCGTCGCGGTCACCGCCGATCCACGACCCGAAGCGCAGCGGCACCGACCACGGGTCGCCGGTCGCCACCCCCTCCCCGGAGAGCGTGGTGTGCCATTCGGCCAGCACCGACCCCACCACGTCGCGCTGGAGCTGATCGAAGTAGTAGATGGCGTTGTGGGCCTCGTCCAGCGGCTCGGGCTGGACCACCCGCAGGTCGTCGGTCAGCCACAGCAGCTCCACCGCCTCGGCCAGATGCCGGTCGGTGCGGGCGTCGGGATCCTCGTCGAGCAGGTCCGCAACCCGGTGCAGGTGGGTGAGGGTGGTGCGCCGGGCCGCCTCGGTGGGATGGGCGGTGAACACCGGTCGCACGCTGATCCGGTTGGCGATGCTCTGCAGCTCCTCGGCCGGCACCCCGGCCGCCCGGATGGCCGCCGCCGCCCGGGCCAGCCACTTTCCACCCCGCTGGAGGCGGTCGGCGTCGGCCTCCGCCCGCAGGACCCGGGACCGGTGCACCTGCTCGGTCACGTTGGCCAGATGGAAGTACGCCACGAACGCCCGCACCAGCCGGGTGGCGTCGGCCAGATCCAGCCCGTCGAGCAGGCGGGCGGTGGCGGAGCGGTCCTCCCGGCTGCCGGAACGGACCCGTTCAACCAGGTCCAGCACCTCCTGGCCCTCCTGGCGGACCAGGGTCTCGCCCAGCATCCCGACCACCCGGCGGATGTCCCGGCGCAGAGCGGCGTCGTCCGCCGTCCCGCCTTCGACGGCGAACTGCATCATGACGGCGAGCGTAATGGGGCGCCCGGGGGTCGCCGACCGGGAGCCGTCGGGAGCCGCCGGCCTTCGCCATGGGAGCCGTCGGCTGTCGACCGTCGGCCGTCGGTCGTCGGCCGGGAGCTGGACGTGGGGGGGTCCGCCTGACCGTCCGTTTCGCGTCGGGTGCTCATTCTGGTGACAGAAAATGCAACTGGTGACGCGAAACGACACCACATGTCGATTTCGCGACACCAGATGAAGATCCTGTCACCAGTTCGCCGGGCCGGCAGGCGAGCGCACCCCCGCCCTGGTCCAGGGTCTCCGCCCGCATACACTCAGCGTGGCGGGCATCCTGGGGGCGGCCGCTGCCGAGTGGGGACCGCGGGCTGGCCCCGACGGAGGTGGGGCTAACGGATGTTCCAGGGCTTCGAGCGGTTCGACAGCGACACCGGGCAGGCGGTCATCGACGGCGTGCGCTCGCAAGCGGCGCCGGCGGCGGGCATCCCGGCGGCCGAACCCGGTGCTGCTCCTGCACGCCTTCCCCCAGGCCCACGCCATATGGCACCGGATCTCTCCCGCCCTGGCCGCCTCGGGACGCACGGTGGTGGCCACCGACCTGCGAGGTTCCGGCGATTCCAGCCGGCCGGTCGCCTGGGAGGACCATTCCGGCTACAGCTTCCGGTCCATGGCCGCCGACCAGGTGGAGACGGGGGCCGGGCCGTATCCGGGGCCGGGCAATTCCTCGTCGAGGACGCCGAGGAGACCCCTCGATGCGATCAGCCGGTTCCTGACCGAGGGCTGATCAGGGCCTCACACTTTCCTGACAAAGAAGGCCGATGATTCGGCCATGGTCACCTCGACCCGCAGCGACGTGGCGTTGCTCTACCGGCGAGCCGGCTTCGGGCTGCGCCCCGCAGAACTGGATCGGATCTCGGCCGGTGGGTACGAGGCGGCCGTCGAGCAGCTGATCGCCGGCCTGGGCGCCGCCCCGGATCCGGGCGGGGACCGGCTGGGGCCGCCCCGCTTCACCGCCGGTCCGTTCCGCCCCCCGGGCACCGCGGCACCCGCCGCCGGCACCGCGGCACCCGCAGCCGGCACCGCGGCACCCGCCGCCGGCACCACGGCACCCGCGGCCGGCGGCCGGGTGGCCGCCGTGGTCGCCCACAACCGGGCCGTGGCCCGGGACCTGGCCGGCCTCCAGGACTGGTGGATGGACCGCATGATCGCCACCTCCACCCCGCTCCGGGAGAAGTTGACGCTGTTCTGGCACGGCCACTTCGCCACCGGCATCCCCAAGGTCCGCGACGCCCGGCTCATGTACATCCAGAACCAGCTGTTCCGCACCGTCGGCGCCGGGAGCTTCGAGGGGCTCACCCAGGCGGTGGCCAAGGACGGCGCCATGATGCTCTGGCTCGACACCTCCACTGACAAGAAGAGTCATCCCAACGAGAACTTCGCCCGGGAGATGATGGAGCTGTTCACCCTCGGGATCGGCAACTACACCCAGGCCGACGTCACCGCCGGGGCCCGCGGGTTCACCGGGTGGGTGTACGAGCGGTCCGCCTACCGCTACCTGTTCCGCCCGTCCCAGCACGACTACGGCACCAAGACTTATCTGGCCCAGACCGGCGACTGGAACGGGGAGGACGTGGTCCACATCGCGGTCACCCGCCCGGAGTCCGCCCGGTTCGTGCTGGCCCGGTTGTGGAGCCACTTCGCCTATCCCGTCCAGCCCTCCGACCGGGTGGTGGCGGACCTGCTGCCTGCCTACGGGCCCGGCATGGACATCACCGGAGCCCTGCGGGCCCTGTTCCTCCATCCGGCCTTCCGTAGCCCGGCCAGCCGGGGTGGCCTGGTGAAACAGCCGGCCGAGTACCTGGCCGGGGCGGCCCGCAGCCTCGGCCTCGACGCCACCGGAGCCCGGTCCCCAGCCGCAACCGGCGGGAGCGGCCCGTCCGGCCCGGGAACCGGCGTCGCCGGGCCGTCCCGGTCATCCCGGTCACTGGCCCGCATGGCCGCCGGCCTGGGCCAGACCCTCTTCGACCCGCCCAACGTGGGCGGCTGGGGTCAGAACGGCTACTGGCTCACCACCGCCACCTCCTACCTGCGCCTGGAGATCGCCCTGGCCCTGGCCCACCAGGGAGATCTCAGCCCGCTGGCCGGGCTGCCGACCGGTCAACGGATCACCGGCGTGGCCACCCTCCTCGGCGTCGACAGCTGGGGTCCCACCACCTCGGCCGCCCTGGCCCGGGTGGCATCCGAGCCGGTGGCCCTGACCGCCCTGGCCCTGACCGCCCCGGAGTACGTGCTGGCATGACCACCCGTGACACATCCCCGCGCCGGCCGTACCGCGACGATCCGTTCCTCGCCTCCCCTCCGCCGCCTGCCGCTCCCCGCCGACCCTTCACCCGGCGCCGGTTCCTGGCCGGTGCCGGCGCCGCCGGGGCGGCCGTGGCCGCCGGCACCGTCCTGGGCCACTACCTCGGCGGACCCGGTCCGACAACGGCCGGGCTCACCGTTGCGGACGCTCCGCTGGTCCTGATCACCCTCTACGGTGGCAACGACGGCCTCAACACCGTCATCCCCCACGCCGACGGCACCTACACCTCGATCCGGCCCACCCTGGGCTACAAGCCGGAGCAGGTGCTCGACCTCGGTGAAGGTCTGGGCCTCAACCCCCAGCTGAAGGGCCTGCACTCCTTGTGGCAGGCCGGTCGTCTGGCGGTGGTCCGCGGCGTTGGCTACCCCAACCCGAATCTCAGCCACTTCGCCTCCATGGCCATCTGGCAGACCGCCAACGTGACCGACGGCACCGGGTCGGGCTGGCTGGGGCGCTGGCTCGACCGCACCGCCTCCGACGGGGTGTTCGACCCGATGCTGGCCCTCAGCCTGGGGGCCACCCTGCCGCCGGCGCTGCGGGGCGAGCAGCGATCGGCCACGGCCATAACCACCTCCCACCTGGCCATCCCGGGCGGTGCGGCGTTCCAGTCGGCGTTCGCCGCCCTCCAGACCGCCGGGCCGGACCGGACCGGGCTGGCCGGGGCGGTGGCCGCCTCCGGCGCCGACCTGCTGGCCGCCCGCACCGACCTGGACCGCCTCCACCAGGTCGCCGCCGCGCCATCCGCCGGGGGGTCGCCGGCCGCCGTGAACGGGCCCACCACCACGACCGGCCGCCCCGGCGCCACTGCGCCCGGCCCCGTCCCGCCTCCGGGCCGCGCCGGCCGGGCCGCCGGTTCCCTGGCCGCCCAGATGGAGATGGTGGCCGGGCTGATCCGGGCCGGCGCCCCCACCCGGCTGTACCAGGTCAGCCTCTCCAGCTTCGACACCCACGCTGACGAGAAGGCCAACCACGAACGGCTCCTCGCCGATCTCGACACGGCGGTGACCGCTCTCCTGCAGGACCTGGCCGGCCACCCCGTGGTGATCATGACCTACTCCGAATTCGGTCGGCGCCCGGCCGAGAACGCCAGCGGCGGCACCGACCACGGCACCGCCGCCCCCCTGTTCGTGATAGGGGATCGGGTCAAAGGGGGCCGCTTCTACGGCGACGAGCCGTCGCTCACGTCGCTGGACGGCAACGGCAACCTCCTCCACACCGTGGACTTCCGGTCCGTCTATGCCACCGTGCTCGACCGGGTGCTGGGATCCGACCCCGAGCCGGTGCTGGGCGGCCGGTTCCCCACCCTGCCGTTCCTCTGAGCCGGACCGGCTGGCGGCCCCGGCGGGACGGACGCCGCCGGCAGGGTCACCACCATGCGGGTCCCCCCGCCGACGGCGGCCGGCGACTCGGCCCGGACCCGGCCGCCCATGGCCCGCACCAGTTCGGCCACGATGGTCAGGCCCAGGCCGGATCCGATCGGGCGGTCCGGCCGGGGTCGGGCCACGAACAGCCGGTCGAACACCTGGGGCAGCATCTCGGAGGGGATGCCGGGCCCGTCGTCGGACACCCACACGTCGACCTCCCCCGACCGGTGGCGGGTGCCGACCCGGACGGCGCTGCCGGCGTAGCGCAGGGCGTTCTCCACCAGGTTGGCGATGACCTGGGCCAACCGGTCCGGATCGGCCATCACCACACACGGGGCCGGGTCCGCATCGACCGCCAGGGCCAGGCCCAGCTCGGCGGCCGCCGGAGCGAAGGCGGCGGCCGCTGCCACCGCCGACTCGGTCAGATCGACCGGCCCGGTCTGGAGCGTGAAGCGCCGGGCCTCCAGGGTGCCGAGCGCCAGCAGATCGGCGACCAGGCGTTCCAGCCGCCGGGCCTCCGAGGCGATGACGCCGGCGGCCGCCACCGCGTCGGCGGTGGCGCCGTCCTCGATGGCCTCGGCGAAGCCCCGGATGGACGTGAGCGGGGTGCGCAGGTCATGCGATACCGACTGCAGGAAGTGGCGTTCCGCCTGCCTGGCCCGGCCCAGCCCGAGGGCCATGGAGTTGACCGAATCCACCAGCGCAGCCAGCTCCGGGTCGGTGCCCGGCGGCCGGGGCACCCGGGCGTCGAGATCCCCGGCGGCGATGCGGCTGGTCACCTCCTGAGCGGCCCGCAGCGGCCGGACGAATCGCCGGCCCAGCCGGCTGGCCACCACCCCGGCCACGATCAGGATCACCAGCGACGACAACGCGAACCACGGTCCGGCCACGGCCAGAGCGCTCGGCGGGCGGCGGGTCAGGACCACCACCTGCACGACCGAGCGCGGCGTGCCCAGGATGTCGATCCGGGTCCGGTACGGGAAGGCGGCGAACACCGCCCCGCCCGCCTGACCTGACACCGGGATCAGCCGCAGAAGCCGGGCCGGTTGCAGCTGGGCGGCGGTCAGCCGGGCCGGGAGCACCGCCCGCTGCCGGGGGGCGGCCGGGTCGAACAGCTGACCGGTGGTCCGCACCGCCACCACCGCCGATCCGTCCAGGCGCAGCGGGGAGCGCAGGGCGTTGAGCACGTTGCGCAAGGCCCGGGCCGGGTCCGTCCGGTTGGCCGTGTCGGCCTCGTTCTGGACGGTCACCGCCAGTCCCTGGGCCTCCCGCTGCAGCTCCCGGCGGGTCTGGGTGGTGGTGCTGTGCACGGCGAAGGCCAGGCTGAACAGTCCGGACAGCACCAGCGTGGCCAGCACCATCAGGACCATGGCCACGGTCAGGCGGCGGCGCATCTGCTCAGTCCAGCCGGTAGCCGATGCCCCACACGGTGGCCAGCGGCAGGTCGGACCCGAACTTCTTGCGCAGCTGTCCGACGTGGACGTCGACGGTGCGCTCGTCGCCGTACCAGCCCACCCCCCACACACCGTCGAGCAGCTGCTGGCGGGACAGGGCCAGGCCCCGGTTGCGGGCCAGGTGGGCCAGCAGGTCGAACTCGCGGGTGGCGAGCGGCACCACCCGGCCCTGCACCCGGGCCTCCCGCCGGCCGGTGTCGACTTCCACCTGGCCGGCCCTCAGCACGCCCGAGGTGTCGGGCGGCGGCCCGTCGGCCCGGCGAATGATGGCCTTGACCCGGGCCGCCAGCTCCCGGGGGGAGAACGGCTTGGTCACGTAGTCGTCGGCCCCCAGCTCGAAGCCCAGCACCCGGTCTATCTCCTCGTCGCGGGCGGTCAGCATCATCACCGGCACCCGGCTGGTGTCACGGATCCGGCGGCAGATCTCGAACCCGTCGAGGGACCCGGGCAGGCCCACGTCCAGGACCACCAGGCGGGGGCGTTCCCGCTCGACCGCGGCCAGGGCGGCCACGCCGTCGGTCACCTGCACCACCCGGTGGCCGTCCCGGCGCAGGTACAGGTCGATCAGGTCGGCAATGTGTGGGTCGTCCTCGACGACCACGATGGTCCCCGGCTCGCTGGCCATGACGGCCCAGTGTGACATCGAACGGCCAGTGTGACATCGAATGGTCAGGGAAGTATTAAGTACCTTCCGGAAAGGAGCGCATGTGAGGGTGGCGATGGTCTGTCTGGGCAACATCTGCCGTTCGCCGATGGCCGCCGGCGTGGCTGACGCCCTGGTTCGCCGGGCCGGGCTGGAGGGCCGGATCACGGTGGAGTCGTTCGGCACGGCCGGCTACCACGTCGGCGAGGCGGCCGACCGGCAGGCCGCGGCCGCCCTGGTCCGCAACGGGTGGCCGGCCGGCGGCCATCGGGCCCGCCAGATCGGCGCGGCCGACGTGGAGGCGGCCGACCTCATCCTGTGCGCCGACCGGGCCAACCGGCAGGCGGTGCGGCAGTTGGCCCCTGCGGGCACCGACCCGGGGAAGATCAGGCTGCTGCGTCACTTCGATCCCGAGGGCGGCCCCGACGCCGAGGTGCCCGACCCGTGGGGGATGGACGGCGCCGGCTTCGACCGGGCCCTGGCCATGATCGAGCGGTCCTGCCGTGGGCTCATCGCCGAACTGTCCGCCCGTACCGGCTGAGCTGGCCGGGGCCACCGTCGGCGCCCGGCTGGCCGCCAACGTGTGGCGCCTCCACCACCCCCGCCACGGCGACATGGTGATCAAGACCGGTCCGGGGGTGGCCGACGAAGCCGCCGGGCTGCGCCGGCTGGCCGCCGTCGAAGCCGGGCCGCCCGTCCCGTCGGTCGTCCACGCTTCCGGCGGGGTCCTGGTCACCAGTTGGGTCGGTCACGGTGGGCGCAGCGCCGCGGCCGAGGCGGAGCTGGGGCGGTCCCTGGCCGTGCTGCACCGCACCCAGCCCGGGGAGTGGGGCGGCGGGTCGTCGTGGATCGGAGCCTGCCGGGTGGACCCGACCCCCGCCGCCGACCCCGCCGCCTTCTACGGCCACCGGCTGATGGGTCTGGCCGACCGTTGCGGGCTCGGCGACCTGGTAGGCCGGCTGGCCGCCCGGCTGGGCCGGCTGATCCCGCCCGGGCCGCCCGCCCTGCTGCACGGCGACCTGTGGTGGGGCAACGTGTTGTGGGGCCCCGGCGACCGGCCGTGGCTGATAGACCCGTCGGTGCACGGCGGCCACCCCGAGGAGGATCTGGCCATGCTCGCCCTGTTCGGCCCGGTCCCCGGCCGGCTGCTCGGCGCCTACAACGACACCCGTCCGCTCGACGACGGGTGGACCGGGCGGGTGCAGCTCTGGCAGCTGTACCCGCTGCTGGTCCACACCGTCCTGTTCGGCGGCGGCTACCGGGCGCAGGCCGAATCGGCCGCCCGCCGGTACCTGTAGCTACCGGGCGCAGTACCTGGGCTGGCCCGGCTGGGACGCCCGGTTGGCGTGCAGGGCCTCCAACTGGGCCACCGTGAGCGCAGGCTGACCCGGAGGGGTGGCGTCGCGGCGGGAGGTGACCATGCCGTCGACGACGATGGTCAGGTAACGCTCCCAGGCGGTGGCGTTGAGTGGGAGGGTGGCGGTCCCGATGGAGGCCAGCATCTGCTGGACGAAGACCAGGTCGACGACCGTGAAGTCGCGGCGCAGGCGCCCGGTGGCCCGGGCCCGCTCGACCAGGGTCTCGGCCAGCGGCCACAGTCGTTCGAGCAGGCGGCTGACCGTGCCGTGGCCCGGATCGTGTTCCAGGAGCTCCTTGAGGGCCCGGTCGGCGACCTGGCGGGCCGAGGCGGATCGCAGGTACCAGGTGAGCGCCTGCCAGCCGTCGGGCATGGCCGCCGCCGTTTCGAGATCGGCCAGGTAGGCGGCCAACCGGTCCTCGAAGAGGGCCTCCACCAGCTCCTCCCGGCTCGGGAAGCGCCGGTACAGGGTGGCGATGCCGACACCGGCTGCGGCCGCGATGTCCTCCAGCGGGGTGGCCAGGCCCCGCTCGGCCATCAGCCGGCCGGCGGCCTCGAGGATCTGCTGCCGGTTGGCCTCGGCGTCCCGGCGCAGCCTGCGGGTGGCGGCCCGGGAGGTGGTGCGCTCCTCGGTGGGCACTGACCGGATCAGAGCACGCCCGGGGCGGCGGCGTGCTCGACGGTGAGCGGCCCCCGGCCGAAGATGAGAGCGGCCAGGACCGCCCCGGCTGCGAACACCCCGGCGGCCACCCAGAACGCCAGGTCGTCGCCGTGCACCGACGCCATGGCTATGCCCGTCCTCGAGGCCCCGTGGGACTGGATGTAGGAGGTGGCGGCCGAGGCGGCCAGGGTGTTGAGAAGGGCGGTGCCGATCGAACCGCCTACCTGCTGGCCGATGTTGGGCAGGGCGGAGGCCACCCCGGCGTCGTGGGAGTCGGTGCCGGAGGTGGCCACGTTCATGGCGGCGCCGAACACCAGGCCCAGGCCCACCCCCATGACGAGGAGGCCGGGGACGATGCCTCCGGCGTAGGTGGAACCCACCCTGAGCTGGGCGAAGAGGACCAGACCGACGGCGGCCAGGGCCATCCCGGCGGCTACCAGCCAGCGCGGGCCGAACCGGGGCAACAGGGCGGCGGTGGCGACGCTGGACACCACGATGAGCATGCCGATCATGGGCAGGAAGGCCACCCCGGACATGATCGGCGAGAAGCCCAGGATCAGCTGGACGTAGTAGGTGAGGAAGAGGAACACCCCGAACATCCCGATGCCCGACACCAGGATCACCAGGTTGGCGGCCGACCGGTTCCGGTCAGACAGGACCCGCAGGGGCAGCAGCGGGTGGGGGGAGCGGTGCTCGATGGCCACGAACACCGCCAGCAGGGCCACACCGATGACCAGCAGCGACAGGGTCAGCGGGTCGGACCAGCCCCGGGTGTCGGCCTCGGCGAATCCGTAGACGATGCCGACCAGGCCGGCTACCACCACGACCACGCCGGGCCAGTCGATCTTCACCCCCTGCCGGCGCTGGCTGCGGGGCAGGAAGGCGAGGGCGCCGGCCAGGGCGAACAGGACCAGCACGTCGTTGACGTACAGGCACCAGCGCCAGTCCAGGTACTGGGTCAGGGCTCCGCCGAGGATGAGCCCCACCGCGCCCCCGGCCCCGGCCACCGCCCCGAAGATCCCGAACGCCTTGCCCCGCTCGGCCGGGTTGCTGAACGTGGTGGTCAGCTGGGACAGCGCCGAGGGGGCCAGGAGGGCCCCGAACACGCCCTGCACGGCCCGGGCGATGACCAGCATGGGGAACCCGGTGGCCGCCCCGCCGAGGGCCGACGCGGCGGCGAAACCGGTCATGCCGATGATCAGCACCCGGCGGGCCCCGAACAGGTCCGACAGCCGGCCGCCGAGCAGGAGCAGGCTGCCGAACGCCAGGGCGTAGGCGGTGATGATCCACTGCCGGTCGGCGGTGGAGAAGCCCAGGGCGTGCTGTGCCGAGGGCAGGGCGATGTTGACCACGGTGGCGTCGAGCACCACCATGAGCTGGGCCACGGTGAGGGCGGCGAGGATCCACCACCGGTGGTTGCCCCCCCGGTCGCCGGTGGCGGGGGCGGCCGGGACGTCCGGGATCTGGTCGGTCAGCGTCATTGCGGGGGGCTCCAGACGGGGAGGTCGATGTGGAGGGCGTTCCTCCACATCGTTACACCTACCAACCAGATACGGAGGAGGAACTTCCACTTCTGCGGGTGACTTCGGTCACCCGTTCGAGCGGCAGAGACCCGGGAGGGCCGGGTCGGGGCCTCCCGGGGGCGGGCCCCGCTAGTCGCCCTGCTGGTTCTGGCCCTGACCGTCCTGCTGGCCCCGGTCGCCGCCGGTGGGGCAGGCCACCCCCTGGAAGGCCGGGTGCGGTCCCACGGTGAACCGGCAGCCGAACGTGGGTGACGACACCGCCCGCGGATCGAGGATGTTGTCCCCGGCGGCCCGCTGCCCGGTGTGGATCCAGTTGACGAGTGATGCGAATGCCGACTGCAGCTCGGGCTGGGTGTAGTCGCAGTGGCCCACCTCCCGGATGGCCCGGGACACGAACAGGTACCCCTGGCCGTGCGCGTCGGCCAGCCGGGCGTAGTCCTGCTCCATGGAGAACGGCACGAACAGGTCGCCGATCCCGTGCACCGACACGACCGGGATGCCGGGCGTCCCGGTGACGTCAGGCAGTTCGGTGGCGGTCGGATCGGTCGAGAACGGCACCGTGCGGCTCACCCGCAGGGCCTGCTCGTTGAGCTCCAGCGACCCCGGGTCGAAGTAGCCCGGGCGGGGGCTGAAGTCGTAGAAGGTGCGGGTGTTGTCCGTGACGTTGCCGGTCAGGTAGCCGATGCCGCCGCCGGTGAGCCCCGGGTACAGGCCGAAGAGGAACGGGAGCTGGGAGCCCGACGGGAAGCCCGGGGCGTCCCAGTAGGAGATGGCGCTGGCGAACCCGGGGCGGATGCCGCCGGACTGGTGCTCCACGGCGTTGGCCCACTCCCGGCCGAGGGCCGTCAGGTCGGTGGTGTGCGGGCTGGTGGTCGAGATACCGAGCTTAGGCAGCTCCGACAGGACCTGGGCGTCATAGGTGGGTGCGTAGGCGGCCGCTCCCGACACGGACGGGAAGGAGATGCTGGTCCCGGTGACGGCGGCGGCGGTCACGTTGGCGCCCAGGAAGAAGTTGAACAGGTCGTTCCCCCCGATCACCCCGCAGTACGGCATGGCCCCGACGAAGGTGTTGCGGTAGTGCTCTATCTCCACCGCGGTGATGGCCCCACCCATGGACAGGCCGCTCATGAGCACGCTCCGGGGCCGGTGGCCGGTGATCGACGGGAACGCCTCGAGCAGGTCATGGGTGTCGACCACGCCGGTGCCCACGTCGTAGCCGTTCATGGCGTAGCTCGAAGCCGCCCAGGCGAATCCGTGGTCGACGTAGTACTGGCGCAGGGTGGCGTCGTCCACCCCCACCGTGGTGCCGGTACCGGCGTAGCCGTGGGCGAACATCACCAGAGTCCCGTTCCAGTGTCTCGGGACCTCCACCCGGTACGCCGACTGGCCCCCGGCGGTGAAGCCGCCGGCCGGGCTGTCATCGATGATGCCGGCGTACACCGTCGAGCCGTCCAGCGACGCGAACGTGGCCGTGGGGTCGGCGCTGGTGGGATCGCACCACGGGTTGAAGATGGTGATGTTCGGGAGGGTGCTCGGCAGGAGGTTGTAGGGGGTGGTACCGCACGGCGGCGCCGCCGAGGTGGCCGGCACCGCCCCGGCTGCGGCCACTCCGGGGCCTCCGATGGTGAGGATCGTGGTAGCGCTGAGAGCGACCGCCGACGCGACGGCGCCGGCGGACCGGGTGGTCCGTGTTCTCACTGTTCTCCCCCTGTTACGTGTAGGAACCGTATTACCACGATTAGTGGTATCCGGGGGAAAATCTCCGTCCGACCGGACGGACCC